>JAZUGM010000200.1:0-2133 GCA_045641205.1 Thermoguttaceae bacterium | reverse complement strand
GATAAGCCCTAAGTTTAGACGTTGTTTTTAAACGAGCGTTCTCGAACCGAACGTATCCGGGCATCGTTGATGCGCGGCTTTCCGTGAACGCATACAATTAAAGACGAGGAGTCGTCCCTATTCCGTTTCGGTCGGCTTGACTAAAAGAACGGGTATCTCCATTACGAATCGCGCGCCCCCTAAGGGCGAGTCTTCGACCGAGATTTTGCCGTTGTGTTCTTGAACGATTTTATGCGTCGCCGCAAGTCCCAACCCCGTGCCTCCGCTCTTGTTTTTCGAAACGAACGGACGAAAAATCGAGTCGCGCAGTTCCAAAGGCACGCCCTGTCCTGAATCGTCGACCGTAACTCGAACTTTTTTGCCCTCTTCCAACGAATCTAGCAAGACGGTCACGCGCGGAACTCGCGCCGCCGCGTCTTCCGAGGTTTGTCCGTTCGTCGCGACGTTCTCTTTGACGGCTTCGCTAAATTCCTTGGACGCCTCCAGCGCGTTGACGACCAGATTCGTAATAGCGCGGTGGATTTGTTCCCTGTCAAAAAAGAAGGGCGGCGCGACGCAAGAGCCGGAAAAAGAAAGTTCGACGCCCAATTCGGCGGCGCGTCCGTTCATTAGCTCGATCACGTCCCGCATAACTTCGCAAAAACGAGCGCGCGTCCAATTCGGCGTTCGTTCCTTGCTAAACGTCAGCATCTCAAGAACTAGGTCGGAAATTTTCGCTTGATTCTTTTCAACGATATTCCAGCCTTTGCGAATGAGCGCTTCGTCGTGATCGTCCAAACCGCGCTGAACAAGATAACTTCCCCCGGTCATTCCCTGCAAAATATTTTTGATATGATGGGAAAGAACCGCGACCGTCTGCCCAATGGTCGCAAGTCGTTCCGCTTGCGCCATACCGAGAAAATATTGCGTGTCTTCTACGGCAAGCGCCGCTTGGCGTCCGATCGCAACCATCAGTTTCAAATGATCGAGCGTCAGTTTTTGCGACGTTGAATTATAAGAAGACTCCTGCGAAGGCGTCGAAGAATCGGAATCGTTCGCGCTAAACGTCCCGACGCGCGGGGTCGACGCGACGTTAGACGCCTCAAAATTCAACGGAACCTCGTCGCCAAGCCTGAAATTGGCGTCGTCAAAGTCGACCTTCTCGTTTCGCAAAGTTACTTCGAACGATTCGGAGCCGACTTCGACGCGTTCGTCGTTCGTTTCGACGGCGGCGCGCGCGCGGGAAACGTCGATATAGATCATGCCGACCGGACCGTAACGACCTTGCATCGGAACGCAAATCGCCTCTTTGACGCCGGTTTGCAAGACGCTGGCGGCGCCGTCCCAACGCCGATCCGCTCGAGCGTTGCTCGTCAACACGCCCTTTTGATTCTCAAACGCGTAATTGAGGATCGTCTGACTGACTCGCACGCGCGCGTTTTCCTTGCGCGTGCGCGACGATTTCGGAGTCAATTTGTTCGTTTCGGAATCGTACAAAAAAATACAGCCGCGATCGACGGGCGCCCACTGAAAGATCAATTCGAGAATTCTATCTAAGAGTCGCTTGACGTCGAGCGTTTTGCTAGTCGCCAGCGTCGTATGGCAGATAAAGTTCAAGTGCGCGCGCGCGCGTTCGACCCACGAGGCAAGCACGGCGTTTTCTGAGGAGCGTTCGGACGAGTCGAGTCCTTCTTCCGGCGCTAACGAATGAAGAATTCGGGAACTTGACGCGACGTCCGCGTCTTGAAGAACGTCGACAAGGGGATCCCGCGCGCTGGTATCGATCGCATGCGCCCCGAAAAGAAGCGTCGTCTTGCCGATGAGAATTTGATCGCCGTTGACGAGCTTATGCGTCTTGACGCGCCGCCCGTTGACAAACGTGCCGTTGGAACTCGACAAATCGCGGATATAACGCCCGGATTCGTTCCGATAGATTTCCGCGTGTCGTCGCGAAACTTCAAAATCGTGAAGACGTATCGTATTGCTAGAATCGCGCCCTGCGGTCGCCGACGCTTCGGTCAGCACAAAACGACGCCCTTGATCGTTCCCTTGCACAACAAACAACGTGTCCGGCATCTCCGTCTCCCTAAACTACGAACGTCGTCAAAAGCGAAACGCTTCTAATAGTCGTTATATACGGGAACAAGTCCTTTA
>JAZUGM010000199.1:0-8444 GCA_045641205.1 Thermoguttaceae bacterium | reverse complement strand
CGACTTTTCCCGCTAGCGCCGACGCAAGCGACGCGCAAAAAAACGAAGACGACTGGCAAACGACTTGTTCTTTCGACAAAAACCGCGTTCGAATCTATTCGAACAAAGTCGCGGAAAAGGTCAAAATCTTGCAAATTTCCGATTCGCATCTCTATCTCGACGACGAGCGAGGCGACGAATTTAAGGAATTTTCCGGGCGAATGGCGAAAGCGTACAACAATACGCGCAACGTCAAGACGAACGAGCCGACTAATCCGATCGCAATGTTCCGCCAAATCGCCGACGACGCTAAAAAAGCGCGTTACGACGCGCTGGCGTTGACCGGCGACATTATTAGCTTTCCGACGGCGGCGGGCGTCGATTTCGTCCGCGAAACGTTGGCGGAAACGGAAACGCCCTACTATTACGTTTCGGGTAATCACGACTGGCATTTCGAAGGCATGCCCGGAACCGAACGCGACTTGCGCAACGAATGGATCGAAAAGCGCCTGAAATCGCTCTATCCCGACGGCGCGAATCCGTTGATCTACGCGCAAACGGTCAAGGGCGTCAAGCTCCTGTTCGTCGACGATTCGATTTATGAAATTCTGCCGGAACAGCTGGAAACGTTGCAAAAGGAATTGAGCGCGAATCTGCCGACGCTCGTCTTTATGCACGTTCCGCTATATGCGCCCGGTCGTTCGGTCGGCTTTGGCGTCGGTCATCCCGGTTGGAACGCCAAATCGGACGGAAACTACAAAATCGAGCGTCGCCCGCAATGGCCGGAATCGGGGCATACGAAGACGACCTTCGATTTTCGTGAAACGATCCTTCAGGCGCCTAACGTCCTCGGCGTCTTCACAGGGCATATTCATATCGACTCGCTCGACTTGTGTTCGGGTAAGCCGTTGCACGTCGCGCAAGCGGCCGTCGACGGCTCGACGTTTGAGCTGGAAATAGAGCCCTACCCGGCAAATTAGGGAAAATCCTTCCTATGTGATTATTCAATCATAAACGGAACTTAATTCCCTGAAAAAAACGGCGATTCGTTCAATTTTTGGCATATTGTAATAATTCCTTATAATCCCCAAGGCGGCTCTTGAAATTAAATTATGGAAAAAAAGGAGGAAAATTGGTCGCTGGCGTCTGACAAAAACGCTAATGAACAAGGTCTATTTTTGCCGATACTAACGACGTTTTTGGACCTATTTTTTGACCTTGAGGACGCTAGCGCAGGTCGGATTCTTGCCAAAAAAAGCGCTTTACAAGCCCGCTTTTTTTGATAAAATTCCGCTTGCGTTTGGACAACAAACGCTAGATATAGTTATACGGATTTTAAAATAACCAAATGTGTTTTAAAATCCGCGTTAAATTATCTAGGCGTAAAAGTTATCCCAAGCGTTAAATTAAAGGCGTTTTACCGAGGTTGACATAAAGACCGCAGTTTTGTAAAGCGCGCCTGTCGGAGATGCGTTCTTCGAGACGGAAGTCTTCGAGCGTCAAAAAGACCTGACGTTGGTTTTACAAAGCGCTCGAAAGCGGAAGGCGAAAAATGATTCTCTCAGGACTAGAAATCGAAAAGGCGATCGAGGAAGGCAAAATTGCCATAACGCCCTACGATCGTAATCAGCTGAACCCTAACAGTTACAATTTGCGCCTTTCGGACGAACTTTTGGTTTACGATTCGGACGAACTCGATATGAGTCTTCCGAATCCTTTTCACGCCTTTAAGATTCCCGAAAGCGGCTACGTGTTGCAACCGGGTCGCATCTATCTGGGACGCACGCACGAGTATACGACGACGGACGCTTTTGTGCCGATGTTGGAAGGGCGTTCGTCCGTGGGGCGGCTGGGTCTGTCGATTCATATCACCGCCGGATTTGGCGACGTCGGTTTTCGCGGTTTTTGGACCCTAGAGCTTCATTGCATTCAACCGATTAAAATTTATCCCTTCGTTGAAATTTGCCAAATTTATTATCATACGATCGAAGGGGAGTATTTTTCCTATAAGAGCGGGAAATATCAAAACAACGTAGGCGTTCAGCCTAGTATGTTGTATCTTGACTTTGACAAGAAGAACGCTTGCGCGGCGCCCGAAAGCGTCAAATAGACGGGAAAATTGCGCGAGGAAATTGCGCGAGGAAATTGCGTCAAAGTCAAAAACTCAAAATAAGTTTTTACTTTTCAATTCCAAGCGCCTCTTCTCAAAGGGCGAAGGCGTTTAGAGACGACAACGACAAGGATATAGTCGGAATGATCAAGACGAATTTTCCCAACGCGAAAGTCGACGCAAATTCTATTAGTTACATCGTCAAACGCGACGGTCGACACGCGCCCTTTGCGACGGCTAAAATTGGCGCCGCTCTGCAAAAGGCGTTTATTGCTACGGGACAGCCTCAGTCTAACGAGTATATATCCAATCTTTCCGACGAAGTGACTCGTCGAATCGTCGAACAGGGATTCGTCGAGCCGGAAGTCGAAGACGTCCAAGACGTCGTGGAATCGATCCTTATCGAAAACGGGCACGTTCGGACCGCTCGAAATTATATCGCCTATCGCGCGGAAAGAACGCGCGCGAGAGAGACGAAAACGCGCCTGATGAAGACGTTCGAAGACATCACGTTCAAAGACGCCAAGACGAGCGACGTCAAGCGCGAGAACGCGAACGTCAACGGCGACACCGCAATGGGGCAAATGCTCAAGTACGGTTCCGAAGGCGCCAAGGAATTCTTCCATCGATTTATGTTGAAGCCGGAGCATTCCAAGGCTCATATCGAGGGCGACGTTCATATTCACGACCTTGATTTCTATTCGATGACGACGACCTGTTGTCAAATCGACCTCATTCGTCTATTCAAGGGCGGGTTTGGCACCGGACACGGCGTCTTGCGCGAGCCGAACGATATTCAATCTTACGCGGCGCTAGCTTGCATTGCGATTCAATCGAACCAAAACGACCAGCACGGCGGACAGTCGATCGTCAATTTTGACTACGGACTTGCGCCGGGCGTCGTCAAGACGTTCCATAAATTGTATCGAAGCGACGTTCTCAAAGGGATTCAGTTCCTGACGCGTTGCAATTCGCCGGAACTTGGCGACAAGCTCAAGGCGTTGCACAAGGAGCTTTTCGACTCGGGACTGGAACTGCGCTTAGGGAATTACGAAGAATTCCAACGCGCGGAACACGAACAAATTTTGGCGCGTTTCGGCGCCGAGATTAATGCGAACGTCGGTTCCTCGCCGCGCGCCGAAAAGTTGGACGCGCAACTATTGGCGGAAATTCAGAAGGAAGCCGTCGAACAAGCGACTCAAGAGACGGATCGCGCGACTTATCAGGCGATGGAAGCGCTCGTTCACAACCTGAACACGATGCACAGTCGCGCCGGAGCGCAGACGCCCTTCTCTTCGATCAATTACGGCATGGACGTTTCCGAAGAGGGACGAATGGTCGTCAAGAACGTTTTGCTGGCGCACGAAGCGGGGCTTGGCGCGGGCGAGACGCCGATCTTTCCGATTCATATTTTCCGCGTTAAAGAAGGAATCAACGTCGCGCCCGGCGAGCCGAACTACGACTTGTTCAAACTTGCGTGCCGCGTCAGTTCGAAGCGACTCTTCCCGAACTTTGCGTTCCAAGACGCGCCTTTCAATTTGCAGTATTACAAGCCGGGTCGACCCGAAACGGAAATCGCGTATATGGGTTGTCGAACGCGCGTCGTGGGCAACGTCTACGATCCGACTCGAGAAATTACGTATTCGCGCGGAAATTTGAGTTTCACCTCGATCAATCTGCCCCGAATCGCGCTTCGTTCAAACGGCAACGTCGCGTTCTTCTTTGAGGAACTCGAGCGTAAAATGGAGTTGTGCGTCGACCAACTCTTGGAACGGTTCCGCGTTCAATCGGCAAAAAAAGTCAAGAACTTCCCCTTCTTAATGGGGCAAGGCGTTTGGCTTGACAGCGAAAAACTCGGACCGGAAGACGAAGTGGGCGAAGTTCTCAAGCACGGCACGTTGTCGATCGGTTTCATCGGACTGGCGGAAACGCTAAAAGCGCTGATCGGCGTTCATCACGGCGAAAGCGAGAAAGCCCAAAATCTCGGCTTGGAAATCGTCTCTTTTATGCGTTCCTTCGTGAACGAAAGGTCGAAGAAGACGGGTTTGAATTTCACGCTCTTAGCGACTCCCGCCGAGGGACTTTCGGGGCGTTTCGTTCGACTTGATCGCGAAAAGTTCGGAGCGATCGAAGGAATTACAGACCGCGAATACTATACCAACAGTTTCCACATCCCGGTTTATTTCAATTTGCCCTGTTGGAAGAAAATTCAGTTGGAAGCGCCCTATCACGCGCTCACGAACGCCGGGCACATTACTTACGTCGAGCTTGACGGCGACGCGTCCCAAAATCTGGACGCTTTCGAAAAGATCGTTCACGCGATGCGCAAAGCGGGCGTCGGATACGGCGCGATCAATCATCCGATCGACTCCGATCCTCAATGCGGATTCTTCGGCGTCATCAACGGCGAAACTTGTCCCAAATGCGGACGTAAAGAGACGCCGGACGCTCCCTTTGAACGCGTTCGACGCATAACGGGCTACTTGGTCGGGACGCTTGAACGCTTCAACGACGCCAAGCGCGCCGAAGTGCGAGATCGCGTTTCGCATTCGACGCAAGAATGCGGTTGCGCGCAAAACGACTAATAACGACTAGCCCTAGCGAGACGGGAAAATGAAAATTAGAATCGCGGGACGCGTCGTCGATTCGATCGTCGACGGTCCGGGGTTGCGTTACGCGCTTTTCGTTCAAGGTTGCCCTCGTTCGTGTCCCGGTTGCCATAATCCGCAGACGCACGACCCAAACGGGGGGCTCGAAACGACGACCGAAGAGATTTTCAAGGAAGTATGTTCCAATCCGTTGCTAGACGGCGCGACGTTTAGCGGAGGCGAGCCCTTTATGCAAGCCCGACCGCTCGTCGAGTTGGCGCGTTGGATTAAGGAACGCGGTCTGAATCTGGTCGTCTATACCGGGTATTGTTGGGAAGAGCTAATCGAGGCAAACGATCCCGATTGGAACGCGTTGCTCGAATTGACGGACGCGTTAGTCGACGGTCCTTTCGTTCAAAGTCTGCGCGATTGGAAATTGAAATACGCCGGGTCGTCGAATCAGCGAATTATCGACGTGCGGCGTTCGTTGAAAGAGCGAGCCGTCGTTCAGCTGGAAGGATTGCAACGAATGCCCGATTAGAGGCGGCGTTTATCGACGAAACGCCGGAATTTATTAGCGAAACGCTTGAGGCGGCGTATGACGCGCAAAAAATCGGCGTTTTCAGACGCAAAAATATGTTCTACTTTACTACGCGCCGCGTTCGAACGGGTACGAACGCGAGGCGTTGCGTTTCTTCTTTTGTCGCGCGCGATTTTTTGGGGCGCGGACGCGATTCTTGCGCAGGAATATCCTATTCCGACGCCGGGCGTAATCTATCCGAACGAAGGCGCGATCTATCCGAACGGGGCGCAATTTGGCGCGTTCGACGGCGCGCCCGTCGACGGTATGACTTCTTTCGACGGAGGGTTCGTCGATTCTCTACCTCTCGACGGTTCCTTTCAGTCGTTCGAAGGCGCGCCGCAAACGACGAGCGTCGACGGTATGATTATGCTGGGCGACGTAACCGGGGCGATTCCTATCGGTAATTTCAACTACGATTCTATTCCGTTTCTTGAAGAGCAAGGCGCGCCGAAACCGCGTAAACTGCCCGAGCTAAACGTTCCTCAAAACGACAAGGAATTTAACGAGCGACTCAAAGCCTTGAGAGAACGTTTCGCCAATCCTCCTTTGTCGACGCAAAATTCGACGCCCGGTCGGCTTTTACGTTTTTCCTTAGTCGCGGGCGCGGACGAGACGTTCCTAACTTCGAAAGGTCTGTCCGTCGAAGAAGCCGCCAAAAAGGACGCCAATAATCTTGAAAGAGTCTACGCGCTAGGCGCGCTCTGTTGGAATCTAACTTGCGCCGACGAAACGCCGTTGCGCGTCGTCGACGGAAAAATATATCCGAAAATAGGCGTCGAATTTCAACGGAGCCGCGGAGAATTTCTGGCGAATTTAGCTTTTGCGCAAATCGACAGAAATTACGAAATACGCGTCGGCGAAGAATCGTCGACTGTTCAAGACCTTGTGGAAAGCGAAAAAAGTCGTTGTTCCTCATACGCCGATCTTTCGACGCTCGCGATCGGACTCGCCTATTATTCGCAAGACCCGGACGAAGAGTGGATCGCCGACTCGGGCGAACGGTGGTCCTTGACGCGACTCTTAAAGCACGAATATGCAAGGCGCGTCGATTGGGGCTCCGTCGAGGCGACGGAGCGTTTATTGGCGCTCTCATACCTTCTTGCGCGTTTGAAACAAAGCAAACAAATCAACGATCCCGCGTTTGCAGAAACGCTAAGAACGGTTGAAACCTATTTGACGTCGATCAAAAAATTAGCGTGGGAAATTATTGGCGAAAACCCCTTGTGCGAATCCCTTTTCTTTATCGCCGACGTCAAGTTGACGACGCCTTATATGAGGCTCTACGTCAACGGGTCAATAATGCGCTGGTTAATATTAGTCTCTTCGACTGAAGAACTGCAAAGCGAACGCGTAAAAAAAGCCTGCGCCGAGTTGTGCGCGCTGGTCGATCAGCTGTTTAATTCACTTGATTCGCTCGATCAACTCGCCCCTATCGACGAAGAATCGCTAGGAGTCGCGCTTCACGCCTTACAACTGTATCGAGGACGAATCGCCAAATAGTCTCGGCGCGCGCCGATTTAGTCGTAAGTCGCGTTCGTCGTCAATATTTCCGCGTATTCCGTCGATTTTAACGACGACGTTTCGAAAAGTTTGAAAAAAATAATCGCGCGTATTGGAATTTTATGATTTATAGATTATACTAAGGAGAGGGCGCGTTTTACGTCCGTAAGCCGTCGAAAAAATAGCGACTCGATAAATTCGATACGCAATAGATACGATAACAAGGAAAGAATAAGAAAAGAAAGACGTCGAAATTATAGCGCGTTCTGTCGTTTTAATTTCCGCGCTTTGAAAGGAAAGAAAAATGTCGAAAATCCTGTGTATTCTGTCGATTTCAATTTCTGCTCTTCTATTTCTCGTCTTTCTGCTTGACGTCGCGATTGGCGTTCCGTTCAAAAAAGCCAATACGTTAATGGATATCGTCTTCGTCGTCTGCTTCGCCGGAGTCGCGGCTTTGAGTTACCTTAGTCTGCGCCAACAGAAGTAACGAGCTTATCGTTTTAACGCGACTAAAAAGAAAGCGATCAAAAAGAAAAGGCGCGCGCGTCGGTTCTCGGCAAGGTCGGTTCTTAACGAGAAGGGCGTAAACAAGAAATAAAAAAGAGTTCCTCCCCCATTATTGCGACCAGGAAATATGTCGCTGCGAGACGAGCGGACGCCGGGCGTACACCTGTACTAGCCATAAGTGGCGTCGGCTTACGCTAATGGTTGACCTTCCGGGCAAAAATTGAACGGAGGAACTCCTATGCCTTCTTTTTTATCCTCTTTTTTAGAAACGTCAACTCTTCTCCGAAAATTTTTTGTAAGTTTTCCACGTTCGATCCGTCGAACGGAACGAGAAACGGTAAAAATAGCGTCGTTCTTAGACGAAAAATTTTGATTTTGAAAAAATTTTGAAAAAGACCGTTGACAAAATGCGTTTCTCGGTAATAATGGTCTCACGTTTGACGTGAGAAGCCCCCTTCGTCTAGTGGCCTAGGACGTCGGATTCTCAGTCCGTAAACAGGGGTTCGATTCCCCTAGGGGGTACTAAGAGGTTTTATAGGGTTTTCCTATAAAACCTTTTTTTATTGTAATCGTTCACGCAATATTCTGAACAAGGTTCGCGTTGGAACTGCGCCGAAAGGCGAGAGAGAAGCTGGCCGGCTTTAGACGGGCGGGGGGGCGTAAGAAATCGCGCTGATTGAAAAAAAACCGAGGCGTCGACCAAGAGGCGATTTGAATCTCTTCAAGCCCGGGATAGAAGTTGATCGCATCGATTTTGTCGTTTAGTCTTTTTGAAACGGAATTCGCGCCGTATTTCGTCTGAAGATTACGATAAATCGTGTTATAAATGCCGGTTTGCATTCCTGTTTGCATCCAGCCGTCTTTCTCCTTTTCACGAAATTCCGTAATCTCCTCTTCGAAGAAGGCGTATAAACCGTCGTATTTGTCCATAGAGTCGCCTTTCTGTTTGGCTATTTCCTTTTTAGTAACCGTTCACGGAAAGCCGCGTATCAACGATACGCGGATTCGTTGAATTACCAAAAATGCGTTGCGAACAGTGAAAAGCTAATACTTTGAAAAATTTCTTACGTTCGGCAAGTTCGTTGGAAGCGTCGTTTTGATTCAAGAGCGTTAAACCGACGTCTTTTTCGCGCACCGTCGCGAGCCGAAACAGTCCGCGTATCGTTGATACGCGGCT
>JAZUGM010000198.1:0-4294 GCA_045641205.1 Thermoguttaceae bacterium | reverse complement strand
AGTGGAGAGTAAGGGAGTCGAACCCTCGACCTCGACATTGCGAACGTCGCGCTCTCCCAACTGAGCTAACTCCCCAAAAGGAACCTCGAAAGGTCAACCGACAGGCTTTTAAGCTCCTCGTCGAAACGACAGGCTATATTTTAATGAAGCATTTCCTTTCGTCAACGGGCATTTTTAAAAAAAGGCGTTTTTTTCTTAAACGGCGTCGTCGTCCCCCAAAACGCCTAATTCTTAATTCTTCCTTTTCCGCGCCCTAAAAATAGTCCTTGGGCGATTTTCGTTTATTCGCCGCGCGTCGACGAAAAATCGTAAGTCCCGCGCAAAGTTTACGGAACGTCGACGCGTTTCATTATTCCTCAATCACCACCTATATCGGAACCCCGCGTTACCGTTGACAAGCGCGACGTATTCGTTCAACTGAAGGTCGCTCCCGGCGAAAATATCGAACGAATCGTTTAATTCATACGTTCCTCCCGCCCCAATATAGACCCAATCTCTCCCGGCGCCGTTTCCGACGACTCGAATCTTTCCGTCGGGCGCGCCGATCATCGCGACCGCGCCTTTGGCGTTGGCGTCGAGATATTCGTGCGTCCAGCCGACGTATGCGTTCCAATCAAGATCGTTTACCGCTATTTGAACGGACTGCAAGAGACGAATTCCCAAGGTTCCTTGCATACTGTCGTAGGAAGTTTTATCGGTGCGAAGCGCGACGGGACGCAACGTTCCCGATTCCGTAAACGCATCCGCTTGAAGATGCGTATACTGTAAACCCGCGAAGGGTTGCAACTGAACGCTCGAAAGATCAAACGTAAAGCCGCGTTCCAACCCGACGTCGCCGGACCAACCGCTTGTCTTGCCGTTGAAATATTGACGTTCGTAGTTCTGCAACGACGTGTAACGATCAAACTTATAACTCGCGGTTCCAAGCGAGCCCGTCGCCAAGGAATACCCCCACGAATCACTTACGCGCAAGTAGACGCCAAAAATATTGTCGTCGATTTTAGCCTTCCCAAGCGCGCTCTTCGTATTGGCTTGCGAATTGTTATAACTATAATATAAGCCCATCTGATTCGTCGTGGAACTTCCTAACTCGACGCCCCAAATACCGCCAAGCATAGTATAATCGTATCCGCTAGCGCCCGAATGATCGTTCACGTCCCCAAAAGCTCCGAGAACGTTCATCCAGCCGGCAAATCCGACGTCGTCGTCGGACTGTCCTCGAATCGCCGAAGCGTCGATTCCCGCGACAGTCGCGCTCGGTAAAACGGCGCGCGTCAACGTCTGACGAATCAAATTGCGAGTCTGCATCTGGGCGTTCATCGCCGAAAATCTCAATTCCCCGGTCGTTTGATCCAGCGCCGACGAATTGACTGCGGCGCTGTTTTCCAGCGCGCTGAAAAAATTCGACACGGATTGCTCGCACGAAGAATCAAGGAACTTGTCCGCGTAACTAGCGGCGTTTTTCTGGTTCGCCGTGCGCGCGTACTCGGAAAAGTTCGAGTCCTTCAACACTAAGCTGAATTTTCCTTCGTGTAACGCGTCGGAATCGACGACGAATCTCTTGTGCGCGATATCGTCGTAAATCGTAATCTTTGAAACGTTAGCGGCAATATTTCCGGCGGCGCTTTCGACAACGTCTAATCTTGCGCCTTCGGACAACTCGACGCCGTTTGTCGCCG
Source organism: Thermoguttaceae bacterium (assembly GCA_045641205.1). Taxonomy (GTDB): domain Bacteria; phylum Planctomycetota; class Planctomycetia; order Pirellulales; family Thermoguttaceae; genus RUG369. Next base: position 2,615 of record JAZUGM010000198.1, on the reverse strand, counting down.
TGTCGACGTAGAACGCTCCGCCTTTAATCTCGACCGTCGCGTCGTCGTTGTTCACAATAAACTTCGAATAGTTTTCCTCGTCGACGACGCCGACGTAAACCGTTCCGCCGGACATAGTAAACGCAGAACCGGAATTCGTCAGACCGACGCCCCTTGGTCCGGTCAACATAACGACGCCGGAAGAGAGAGAAAGCGATCCAAGCTTTTCGCTCCAACCCGTCAAGCTCCCTCCGTTTACGAAGACGTCGGCGTTTTCAAGTTGCGAATTGACTTTTCCTTCCGTTCCAATTTGAAGAACGCCTTTAGAAACCGTCGCGTTAACCAAACTCCCAGAACCGTCAAGAATCAAAGTTCCGTCGCCCTTTTTAATCAAAGCCCCCTTTCCTTCAAACTTGCTTTGCAACCGAACAAGCGCGCCTTCGGTCAACACTGTTAAGTTATTGGCTTCTTCGTCGACAAAAGCGATATTCTCGTCCAAAACGATCGCGCCGTTGGTTCCCTTGCTCATCACGATAATTTCGCCGTCGCCGTCGATTACAAGGTCGCTTCCCCAAATAGAGCCCGTCTCGTTTTCAAAAGCGACGCCGGAATAATCCAACGCCAAAACGCCTCCTTCCGTCAACGTCGTAATTCCGCGTCTCGCCTTGTCACCGCCTTCGTTCTCTACAAATTCGTTCTCGGCGCCTTCGTTTTCCGCAAATTCATTCTGAACGTCTTCGTTCTCCACAAATTCGTTCTCGGCGCCTTCGTTTTTCGCAAATTCGTCAAGCGTCCCTGTCGCGACGTCGCTTACGCCTTCGCACCGAACTAGCAAGCCGGAACCATCCTTGACGAGCATAGCGCCGTGATAATCCTTAACTGCGCTCTCGTTGAGAGATAGAACGCCGCCCCCTTTTATCGTCGTAACGTAATCTCCCAAAGAACCGTCGTAATTCGACGTCAAAGCGCCTAGCGTAAGAGTTTTTCCAGACGCGATATTGATCGACGCGGAATCGTTCAACGCCAACGAACCGACGATCAACGACTTTTCGATCTTCAAATTCCCTTGCGATTCGAAAGCGATCGTCGTATTCGCCGAACTTGATTTTGCGGACGCCAAAGTAATTTCAGCGTTGGCGTCGCATAAGGAGATCGTCCCGCTCCAGTTCGAATTGTTTCCGCTTAGTATCCAAGGCGCGACGACGCCGGAATCGTCTAAAACGTTTTTTAACGCTAGACGTCCCTCGCCGCGCAAATCGGCGACAATTTCGGTCGACTTATTAGCGTCGGATAAAACGAGCGCGTTCTTCGCGCCTATTTGAATCGTTCCTCCCTTCGAGGCGTTCAAATTATTTAAAGTCAGCGTCGCGTCGTTTTCCGTATCTAATTTGAAAACGCCGTTCTTTTCAAGAATAATTTCAAAGTCGGCGTCGACGGAACCAGAATCGTAATGATTTTCCCCAAGTGAAAAAACGCCCTTTTGAACTTGAACGGAACCGACTTTAGAACCCTCCTTCAAATTTAGCGTCCAAGTCCCCGAACCCTTTTTGATCAGAGTCGCTCCCGCCCCGGAACCGATTAGCGTTCCATTGTACGCGAGAGATTCGCCGTCAAAATCGACGATCAAATCCTTCGTTCCGGCGTAAACGACGCCCGCGCCTTCGGACGACAAGCCGCCAAGGTCGACTTGACTCGCATAGGAACGCGAAACGTCGAGCGTTCCTGTTTTAACGTCCGTATGCGCGTGTCCCAACTCTCCGTTGACATAGAAGACGGCGCCGTCGCCGACGTCAAGACGCAAACCTCCGACGCCGCTCGTCGTCCCGCTGTACGAAATATTGTTTATTTGTTGGGAACTATCGGCTAAAACGGTCGGCTTCAACGTCAGCCACCCTGAGTTCAAGGTCATATCGCTTGCGAAAAACAAGCCCTTGTCGGGATTGTCCGTCGTCAACGTAAAAGTCAGCGAATTATCTCCTTTGTTGACGATCATATTTCCGCTTAATACGCTAAACCACTGCCAAACGCCTTCTGTCTCCAGCGCTTGGACGTCGATTTCCGTGTCTTTTAAGATCGAATAAAACCCGACGTTATTCGAACCGACGACGGGATTAGACGTCGCAGTTTCGTCCGCTTGCAACGTTCCCCAAGCGACGGGCGCGGCGCCGATAAGCGCCAAATAGATTAGCGCGCCTCTCCATTTTCTCGACGTTCTCTTCTTCTTTTCAATAAGCATAGAAGCCCTTCCTTGAAAACTGCGCTCCGCTTTCAGGCAAATTAGACGCAAACGCGACAGTTCGCTAAAACGTCCGTTCGACGGCGTGTTGATTCATTCGTTTTTCAAACTTTAACAAAGGCTTAGGGCAAATATCCCAAGCGCTGTTCCGTCGAACCGTCTCTATTTAAACGTCGGCAAAGAAAAAGCAAAAGTTGCGTAAATCTTTACATATTTTTGAATTTTATCAATAAAACCTAATTTATCAATAACATCAATTCTATCAAATAGTATAAAAACCTCCAAACAGAATAAAAACCTCCAAAACGATTTATTAAAATCTATTTATTATTTATTTTTCTTATTATTTTTCTTCTTTATTCTTCTTAAATACATAAGTTTTTCTTTCTGTTCCACTGGC
>JAZUGM010000197.1:0-14845 GCA_045641205.1 Thermoguttaceae bacterium | reverse complement strand
CTTTTTTATTTTTTTCTCTTTCGCATCGCGGCGCCGTCTTGCGTTTTTTGTCCTTAGGCCCCTTGGGGGCGCTGGAGGGCAAAAAGCGCAAAGCGGCTATTTTATCTTTTCATTGAGAAGAAGGTTTTATTCTTTTGCCAAACTAAAGGCGACGCGCGCGCCGACATTCGCGCGCCGCTTCGCCGGAACCACGCCGTTACGAAAGGCGCAACGACAGTTCGCCGGGCTGTTGTTCCAACCCCCCCCGCGCAACGCGCGAAAAGACCCTGACTCGGCGCCCTTAGGATCGGTTACGCTTCCTTTGGGATAATCGCCGTACCAATCGGAAGTCCATTCCAATACGTTCCCTAACATATCGTACAATCCCCAAGGATTAGGCTTGAAAACGCCAACGGGAGAAGTAGCCGAATAACCGACGTCAAAGGAAAAATGATAATTCCATTTTCTACCGTTCGGCGCGTCCTCCGTCCCGGCGGCGTTCAAATATCCCTTTCCGTCCTTCTCCTCGTCCCCCCAAAAGAATTCCGTTTGCGTACCCGCGCGACAAGCGTATTCCCACTCCGCTTCCGTCGGAAGACGATAGATCGGTTTGAAACCGTTGAGTTCAGGCGACGGTTTGGCGTTCTTATTGAGCCACGCAAGGTAAGCAAGCGCGTCGTCGTAACTAATACAAACAACGGGGTGATCGTCCGTCTGACTAAAATCGGGATCGCGCCAGCTCTTGCCTTCGACGTATTTCCAATCGCCGTCCTTTGTACGCGTCCAAGCCGATCCTTTTTTTTCAGCCGTCGTTTTGTAATTCTCCGCCTCGACGAAACGCTTAAACTCGCCTCGCGTTACGGGAAGCTTCGCAAGATAAAAATCCTGCGTTAACGTTACTTTATGTTGCGGAGCGTCGTCATAATATTTGACCCATTCTTGCGGAAGCGAATATTTCTTGACGACCTCTTCGCCCGTCAAAGGACTCCCCATCGTAAAGGAACTGGCTTGAATAAGACGATATTCCTTCTTATTCGAATCGACATAATCTATCGGAAGTTTCTTAGGTTTGTCGACGGGCGGATTCGCCGCGAATTTCTTCAGCGCCAACGCGCCCGCGTTCGTAGGATCGAGTTCTAACGCGCGTTCCGCTTCCTTGACCGCTTCTGAATATCTCTTGTCGTTATAAAATTTCCAACCGTTCGAAACATATTCAAGTATCCGAAGTATCCGTTCGGAATTTCCTTCGACCGACGACGTTCTTTTCGGAGCCAGACAAATAGCGTTCCCCATCACGCCGGGCGTTTGTCGACGCCCACGTCTTCTCAAACGTTCCCCCAAGGTCTCCGTAAAAGTCGAATCGAGCAGGATTCCGCTTCCAGAATTGAGCGACTCGCGCATAACCTCGATCGCCAAACTCATCGCCAGTCCGTCGTCGGCCGCTCTTTGATTAAGACCGCACATATTGATCGTAAGTTGCCTCAAACCGTCGTTGTTCGTCGGATTGGCGCGAACGTCGCGGAACTTGTCTAAGTTATAAACGTCGTCGCCTCTATCTCGTAGAACCTTACTGCGACAAGCGTCGATCCAAAACACGACGTCCGTGTTTGTCAAGCCTTCCGTACTCGCTTGAAGCAAGCGAGGTCCAATGCCTCCAGACGTCTCGCTTGGCACGTCTAAATTGTACGCGTCGGAACAAAGGAGGTACTGTAAATCGTTATCGCACGCGAAGCCATGTCCCGCGAAGAAAAATAGAAACAAATTCTTTTCTTGACGTCCTTCTTGCTTCGCCTTCGCTTCCGTTTCAAGCAATTTCCTTCGGATTTCTTTCAACGCGTCGCCAACTGCGCGCACCTTCGGGTTGGAAAGAAATTGGGCTTCAAATCGAAGTCCAGGCGGAAGGGCTTCCGTAACGAACCCCCTCAATTTGGCGGCGTCTTCCGCCGTTTTTTCCAAGTCGACGATCTCTTTGTCCTCGTATTCTTGCACGCTGACGATAAGGGCTATTCGCATTTTCTCCAATCTCCTCGACTTTCCCATTCAAAACAAAATCGAAGTCAAAAATGGCGACAGTATTCTTGACCGATACTATTCTAATTTATTCTATGCAGTCGTCAATAGAATCGCGTTTGTTTTAACACATTTTTTTTATTTTCAGTAGCAAACAACAAAACTCACTAACTAAACTAATCATTTTGACTTCAAATAAACAACAACTAAAAGCAAAAGTTCACGAGTCTTCTCGAAGCTCCAACAAAAACAGACGCGCCTATTTTTATTGCGACAACGACGAAATAAAGCGGCAAGCGTAGACGTCGCGCTTGCGCGTCCTTGAAACGGATTTTTTACGTTATTTCATATGAATTGTGATAAAAAACGCTTGATTTGTCTTCGAATAGAAATTACAATCCATTCGAAAGCCTCGCGCTTTTCCCGATTTTAACCGACTGCGCAAATATTACGTAGTCGCCTCGTTACAACCTGCGCCGAATTTCATTCGGCGGCTTTCCTCAAACGCTTACGAGTCAGAAAGATGTCCGTATTTTCCCCGGAAATTTCCAAATTCTCACCCGAAGAAGCGCCCAAGCCAAGCCGCGTCTGTTCGGTCTCGGGCAAGGCGTTTGAACGAGGAGAGACCGTTTACTCCTTTCTATGCGAAGAATCGGGCGAAATTAAACGTTACGATCTTTGCGCGGAAGCGAAGCGTTCCTTCGTCCCCCCCGGCGTCCTACTGGCGCAATGGAAATCAAAAGTCGGGGTAGAATCGGAAAAATCGCGACAAGCGAAACTCGCGCCGAACGACGTTTTGACGTCCTTGTTTCTTTCGCTTGCGGACAAGCCCGAAAAGGCGGCGTTGCGGTATATGCTGGCGCTCTTGTTGACGCGTCGGCGCGTCTTTCGGTTCGAGTTGGAAGAAGAAAACAGACTTGCGTCTTCCAACGCGTCGGGCAAAAAAGAGGACGCGATTTACGTCTATTCTCCTCGCGAGGAAACGGGCTACGTCGTGCCCGTCGTCGCAATGAACGCCGAACAAACCGCCGAAGTGCAGGCGAAGTTGCTCGAATTGCTAGACGCGCCCGTCGCGACGACTCAAATAGAAGAGACGAAGAAAGAAACGTCGCAAGAGGACGCGACGGAAGGAACGCCGACGTTCGGTTCGTTCGATTCGTCCGAAGTCGCGGACGCGGCGGAAGCGGCGTTTAAGGCGCTAGAAGAGGAACTTGACGCATAGCGGCTAATCGTTGCAAACAAAAAAATCGTTAAAACGATATTGATTCAACCTTTCAAGCTCGTTATACTATCGGCAAAAGCGTCGTTAGACGCGCCTTAGCGGAGTTCGCTAACGGAACGTTTTCAACCGCCCTTTGTCCTAATATGCGTCGTCCTATGTCACTGCGTTGTTTTGATTTGCCGATCGATCGTCGATGCGTCCGCAACGACGCGTCTTTATCGTCGAAAACCCTTGCGACGGCGTTGTTGTCGGCGTTTATAATCGTTCAATTCGGTTGCGCCGCCTCGAAAAAAGCGCAGTTGCCCGAAGTGGTCGGCGACAACCCGAAATCGGCGGAATTGATTCAGGCGGTCAACGCGAACGCGGCGAAGATCAAGACGATTTACGCGCCGTCGGCGTCCGTAGGATTCAATAATTTGCCGAACTACGCCTCGTGTCAAATGGTCTTTGAAAGTCCGAATAAATTCCGCCTTCGCGGTTCGGTCAGTCTTGTCGGTCAAGTCGTCGACAGCGGTTGCGACGGAACGAACTTCTGGTTCTGGGGACGTTATCAGAATCCCGACGAACTTTATTATTGCAAACTTAGCGAGTATACGGGCAGCGCGCTTGCCGACTATATGCCGGTCGATCCTTCGTGGTTTCCCGAAGCGCTCGGCGTCGACGAAATCAAGGAAAGCGATGTTCTCGACGAGCCTCAGACGCAAGCGGACGGAACCTTGCTTGTCACGTTAAAAAAGGAACGCGCCGACGGAACCTATCGCAAACGACTCTATTTCGAGCCGCGAACGGCGGCGGTCGCGCGACAAGACGTGCAAAATCCCGACGGCGACGTCGTGGTTTCCGTCGTCTGTCGAGAACAGCAATACGTCGAATCGCCCGGCGTCGTTTTGCCGAAACGTTTGGAAATTACTTGCGCGAAGACGGGCGAAACGTTGGTCGTCAATCTAGGAACAGTGACTTTGAACGAAGCGAATACGATCAGTTCGACCGCGTTTCAGCGTCCGACCGATCTAAAAGCGCGCGACGTCGACGTCGGAGCGGCGTTGAAAAAGAACGCGGTCGCCGCGTTGACGAAACCCGCCGAAATTACCCGACCCGCAGAAGTCGTTCGACCGGCGGAAACGAAGCAAGAGATTCAAAAAACGCGCGCGGTCGAAACGAACGTCGTCGCGCAGACGGTCAAACAAACCGACGATTCGGGCGCGACTTGGACGACGGTTAATCCGTCGCAATTCTCCCAATCGTCGCAATTCTCCCAATCGTCGGCGGCGCCTAACGTCGTCGCGACGCCCGCCGCTAATCCGAACGTCGGCTCAAACAACTCGTCCGCTTCTTTCAACGGGTCGGCGCCAAATACGTCGCCAAGCGCGTCGCAAACGAGCGTCGTTTCCTCATTCGCGCCCGGAACCGCCGCGCAAACCGCGCCTTCGCAATCTCAGCCGTTCGTATTAGAAGGTTCGGGCGCGGCGCTCGACGCGTCGAACGGTTCTTACGATATTTCGCAAGCAAGCGCGAATCCGTCCTCCGGCGTGATGGTCGCCAAGCCGTCGACGACTCGCGATCCGGGCGTCGAACCGTTCCCAAGCGATCTAAACGCGCAAACGGCGTCGACGCGCGCAAATGCGACCGACGATTTCACAAACGCTATTCCGCTCGAGTCCGAATCGCTCAGGGCGTCGACGGCTTACGTCGCGCCGCCGACGCAAGGAGCGCAAACGATCCAAACGACCGCCCCGACCGCCCCGACCGCGACGTCCGCGACGAATTCGCAAGCGGCTTACGTCGCCGACGTGTCCGCGCAAAACAAAGTTCCGACGGGAACGCCGGTCGCAAACGAACCTGCGCTCGATTCTCTTTCCGAAGAACCGGCGCCCCTAGACGACGTTTTGCTTGACGAAGAATTTCCGTCCTTTTAGCGTTTGAGCGCCCTTTCGACGACGTTTCGTCCTTTTTCGCGAATGATCGCCAGATTTTATATTGATTATTAACAACGATTTACAACGAATTCTGGCTCTTTCTTTCAAAAAATTTAAAAAAGCCTCTTGTGAAAATCGCTTTTGAAGTTATGATTATGCGCAGTTGAGGCAATCAACTGCAAAGCCTTGCCGGACTGGCGGAATAGGCAGACGCGGTGGATTCAAAATCCACTGCCCGCAAGGGCATCCCGGTTCGACTCCGGGGTTCGGTACTTTTAAAACCCAACGTTGTGCGTTGGGTTTTTTTATTTCTTGACGCCGTTTATTTCTTGACGTTTTCTCGTCGACGTTTGAACGATAAGTTTACGAAAAGACGAAGCCCCTTAAAACTTTTTTGAAATATCTTCATATTAAATCGATATTTCATTTGAAAAGGACTCAAACTAGCGCTAAAATATAATAGTCGAGTTTGCGTCTGCAGTGGAGACGCGCTATTTTTGTAGTTTATGGGAGGCGAGTCAATGCTTCAAGAGCGAAAAGGAAACGCGACGCTTCGTCGAGGCGCCGTCGAAGGTTGCGTCTATTCGTTGGTCGATAAAAACGGGGTCGATTATTTCTACGGTTTGGCGACTCCCAAAGTCGCGGGAAACGCGCGGACGCAAATTTTTTCCGCATTCGAGAGTCTTGACGCGGCGCTCGCGGAAGTCGACGCGCAAGGTTGCGTCGTCAAACTGAACGTCTTCTTACGCGAAATTGGCGACAAACAGCTTGTTCGTTCGATTATGCGCAAAGTTTGGGAAGGCTCGCTTCTGCCCGCGACGACTTTTATTCCGCAAAAGCCTTGCGACGATTCCGTCGCGGTCGTCTTGGAAGCGACGGCTATTAATTCTTCTGCCGATTCGGAGAACTCGATTCCCGTTAGTTTATACGACTGCGGCGAACGCGCGTCGATCGCCGAATACGCGGGCGCGGAATTCGGATTCTTCGGCGGATTCAATCCGAGCGCGGAGCCTTGCGGGTCTTACGAGCGTTCCTTTGACGCGTTTCAACAAATGCGCGCCGAAGTGGAAGCGAACGGTTTTCTCTTCCCGCAAGTCTTTCGCACTTGGCTCTATCAAGGTCATATCGTCCTTGAAGAAGGCGAAACGCAACGCTACAAAGAACTTAACCGCGCGCGATCCGATTTCTTCTACGGAACCCGGTTCATCGAACGTTATCTGCCGAAAAACGTCCCGCTCGGCGCGATCTATCCCGCAAGCACGGGCATCGGCGCCGACGACGTCGACGTCTCGATGAGTTGTCAAGCGCTCAAAACCGAACGCGAAGACGTCGTCGTCGTTCCGATCGAAAATCCCAATCAGACGCCGGCGTTCGATTACGCCGAGTTTTACAGTCCCAAGAGTCCGAAGTTCGCGCGCGCGGTCGCCGTCAAATTCAACGAGCGTTGCGCCGTCTACGTTTCCGGCACCGCGAGCATCGTCGATCAAAAGACCGTCTTTATCGGCGACCCCGCAGGTCAAGCGAACCAAACGTTGGACAATATCGCCGCGCTTATCGGAGGCGCCAACTTGAAAAAATACGGAGTCGACGGGTTCGACGCGACGTTGAACGATCTTGCGGTCGCGCGCGTCTACGTCAAAAAACGCGAACATTTTGACGTTATTCGCGAAGTTTGCGAAAGGCGTCTGCAAGGCGTTCCCGTCGTTTTCACTTACGCCGACGTCTGCCGCGACGATCTGCTTGTCGAAATCGAAGGAATCGCTTCTTGCGAAATTCTATAATCCGTATGACGAAGAGGAGCCGACAAGCGCGGCGGCTCCTCCTTTTGCGTCGTTGATCCCGTCAAATTAAGCCGCGTATTAACGGTCAAGTTGCAATGAAATTTCAAGACTCGAAAATCGAGACGTTTTATCGAAAAATAGCCTCCTTTATTCCCAAAGATCGGCTCTTTACCGACGCGCTAAAAACGCTCGCGTGGGGTACGGACGCCAGTTTTTATCGGCAAATTCCTCAAATCGTCGTCTTTCCGAAAGACGAGTCGGAAGCGGCGCGGCTTCTCAAAGAAGCGAACGCGTCCGGCGTTCCGATCACGTTTCGCGCCAGCGGCACAAGCCTTTCGGGTCAGTCGTCCACTAAGTCGGTCTTAATGGCCGCCGGGCTGAATTGGAACGGGTATAAAGTCTTAGAAAACGGCGCGAAAATCGCGTTGCAGCCGGGCGTCTTAGGCGGACGCGTCAATCAGATTCTTGCGAAATACGGTCGTAAATTTCCGCCCGACCCGGCTTCGATCAACGCCGCCCGCATCGGAGGCATTATCGCGAATAACGCGTCGGGTATGAATTGCGGCACGCACGCCAACAGCGAGCGCGTAATGGCTTCGGCGCGTATGATTTTCGCCGACGGAACGATCCTCGACGTCGGAGACGAAAATTCTCGCAAAGAATTTGCCGCAAAAAAGCCGGAGTTCTTAAAACGACTCGTTGAAATTCGCGATTCCGTCCGCGCCGACGCCGAACTTGCAAGTTTAATCGAGCGAAAATATCGCATTAAAAACGTAACAGGCTTGAACTTACGTCCGTTGATCGCTTACGACGATCCGTTTGAAATTATTTCGCGCCTACTCGTCGGCTCCGAAGGAACGCTGGCGTTTTTGTCGGAAGCGACTATGACGACGGAAAAAATACCCGCAAGATGCGCGAGTACGATGATTTACGCCGATTCGCTCTTCGACGCGTGCCGCGCCGTGCAAATCCTCAAGAAAACGCCCGTCGTCAGCGCGGAAATTCTCGACCGCAAAGCGTTGCGTTCCGTCGAAAACTCGCCGAGCGTGCCCGATTTCATCAAGGATTTAGGCGCCGACGCTTCTTCCGTCCTTTTGGAAACGAAAGCCGACGCGCCGGAAGATTTAGCGCGACAAATCGCCGAAATCAAAGCCGCTCTTGAAGGGTTCCCGTTGCTCTATCCCGTCGAATTTACCGAAGACCCGAAAGTATACGGCGCGTGGTGGGCGATGCGTTCGGGCGTCTTCCCGACGGTCGGAGGCGAGCGCGAATCAGGCACGACCGCGCTGATCGAAGACGTCGCTTTTCCGCTCGACGTTCTGCCCGAGGCGACCGTCGAACTTCAAAAAATTATCGACAAATACGGTTATAAAGACGGCGTAATCTACGGACACGCGCTTGAAGGCAACTTCCATTTCGTCTTAAATCAACGTTTCGACTCCCAAGCGGAGATCGATCGTTACAAGAATTTGATGCTCGAAGTCGTCGAACTTGTCGTCGAGAAATATGACGGCTCGCTCAAAGCGGAACACGGCACGGGGCGCAATATGGCGCCCTTCGTCGAACGAGAATGGGGCGCCAAAGCCTACGCGACGATGAAGGCGCTCAAGAAACTCTTCGATCCGAACAACGTTCTCAATCCGGGCGTTATTTTCAACGACGATCCCGAATGTTATATCAAAGATTTCAAACCGTTGCCCGAAACGAATCCGCTTGTCGACAAGTGTATCGAATGCGGTTTCTGCGAGCCAAATTGCCTCACGTGCGGCTTTTCGCTGTCTTCGCGTCAACGCGTCGTCGTTCGTCGCGAAATATCGCGACTTGAACGCGACGGTTCCGATCCCGCGCGATTAGACGAACTCAAGCGCGCGTATCGCGTCCCCGGCGAAGCGACTTGCGCGGGCGACGGACTCTGTTCGACTTCCTGTCCGATGGGAATCAACGTCGGCGAGTTGACGCACGTTTTGCGCGCCGAAAAAGCGCCCGTCGGAAGTCGCGCTTGGAAATTGGGCGATTTGTCCGCGAGAAAACTGTCGACGATCAAGTCCGGCTTGCGTCCCGTCTTAGGTTTGGCGCGTTTCGGACGCGCCGTTCTTGGCAGGGGCGGAACGGTCGCCGTCGGGCGTCTGCTTCATAAATTCGGATTCCCGCTCTGGACGCCTTCTTTGCCTAAGCCGTTTAAAATCAAGGCGTCGCGACTTCCGAACGCCGAATTTGCTTCGACGAAGACAAGCGCCCCGACGTCAAAGAAAATCGACAAAGTCGTCTATTTTCCAAGTTGCATCAATCAAACAATGGGCGGCTCCGAGCAAGAGAAGCCCCTTGTCGAAACGACGGTCGGACTCCTCGAAAAAGCGGGCTATACGGTTATTTTCCCGCCGGGCTACGAAAACCTTTGTTGCGGCACGATTTGGGAAAGCAAGGGGATGCCGGAGATCGCGGATCGAAAGACGCAAGAGCTGGAAGAAGCGCTTTGGATCGCTTCCAACGAAGGCGAATATCCAGTTTTGTGCGATCAGTCCCCTTGTTTGTATCGAATGAAGGAAAAAATCAAGCGTCTGAAGTTGTGCGAGCCCGTCGAGTTTATCGAAAAATTTCTCGTCGACAGGCTGGATTTCCACCCGATAGACGAACCGATCGCCGTTCACGCGACTTGCACGACCCGAAAAATGAAACTGACGGAACTTCTCGTTCAACTCGCAAAACGTTGCTCGACAAAGGTTACGTTGCCCGAAGAAGTCGGCTGTTGCGGTTTTGCGGGGGACAAAGGTTTCACGCGTCCCGAGGTCAACGCCTTCGCGTTACGAAAACTTGAGCCGCAAATTAAAGAACTTGGAATCGTCGCGGGTTATTCGACGAGCCGAACGTGCGAAGTCGGACTCTCGACAAACGGCGGCGTTCCTTATATGTCGATCGTCTACTTGGTCGACCGTTGCACGACGCCGAAAAAATGAGTAAGCGTTTATGGTAAGCCGCCGAATGTAATTCGGCGGTTGGCGTAGATTTACCGAAAAACGACCAATTTCAGATTCAGAAAAGAACTTTCGCACTCGAGTTTGCTCCGGCGTTTTATCGCTCAAACTCAACCGCCGCATTATATGCGGCGGCTTACCGCGCGCGTTTTCCGCGAGCGCTAACTTTTTTCTAATTTCGCAATCATTTTTATTAGGAGACGTTATGATTAAAAAAGACCTTAACGCGTTCCTAGCGTCGGCGTTCTGCGCGTCGCTAGTTCTGGTTGCCTTCTCGTCCTTCGCCTACGCGCAAGGCGGAACGACGACGCCTAAATACGTCGATACGGGCGAAAAAGTCTTCGATTTCGGTTCCGAGCCGATTCGTTACATTGAAAACGACCGCGTAAAAGTCGGGTTCGACCTTTCTATCGGCGGCGCCGTCGTTTATTTGGAAGACAAAGCGAATAAGTCCGGGAATATGATCAACAGTTTCGACTGGGGACGTCAAATTCAGCTGTCGTATTATTCCGGTCCGCGTCCTTTTATCGGACCAAACGGCGAACAGCCCTCCCCAAGCTGGGCGGGGCTCGGCTGGAACCCGATTCAGTCGGGCGACTGCGGCGGATACGGCTCGCGCGTCCTCGAATTTGAAGCGTCGGGCGACAAAGCGTTCGTTAAAACGCATCCGATGCTCTGGCCTCATAGCGGCGTGCCCGCCGAATGCGTCTTCGAATGCCGTTATCAGTTGACAAACAACGGGTTCCAACTTGACGCGACGATCATTAATAATCGTTCCGACAAGAAAGATTACGGCGGCAATAGTCAAGAGACGCCCGCGCTCTACACGAACGCGCCTTGGTACAAATTAGTCTCCTATCTTGGCGACAAACCTTATGAAAACGAACCGCTTACCGTCGTCGTCGACAAAGAGGACGGCAAAGGCTGGCCTTGGGTCAATTATTACACGCCCGAATCTTGGAGCGCGCTCGTCAACGACGACAATTTCGGCGTCGGCGTCTATCAGCCCTTCTCGACGCATACGACCGCCGGTTTTCACGGAGGCGACGCCGCGAAAGGTCAACCTCTTGGAACGAAATCCGGACCGACCGGCTACATCGCGCCGCTGGAAACCACGATTCTCGACTGGAACATTAAGCGAACTTATCGCGCGACGTTTATCGTCGGCTCGCTTGAAGAAATTCGCAAGACGGTCTACGAACTTGCGAAGGATAATTACCAAGAGACGCCCGAATGGGTCTTCGCGTCGGATCGACGCAACTGGGTCTACAGCAACGCGACCGACGAAGGATTCCCGATCAAGGACGCGTTGCGAATTAATTTGAATCCGCGCGTTCCCGCGATCGCGCGTTCGCCCCAAATCTTTTGGAAAGCGGAAAACGCCCAAAAGCTCGAAATCGCGCTCGAATTGAAGAGCGACGATCCAAACGCGCCGATCGACGACGAATTAGAAATTAGCCTCTCTCCCGTCGCGCCCTCCGATACGGTCGACTATCTAGGCTGGTCCGAAGGAGACAAAAGCGTCCAAAAAGACCGCGCGGAAAAGGCGAAAAAATACCCCGGTCGTTCGAATTTGACCGTCAAAGCGCCCGTCAAATTCGACGGAACCGCGCGCGTCGTAAGCGTCGACCTGTCGCAAGTAAAAGGCTACGAAGGCGCGTTCAAACGACTGGAAATTATCTTCCCCATTCGCGCGGGCAAGGCGATAGTCAGCCGCGTCGGATTCGTCAAATAACGGAGTCGCCAAACGTCGCGACGATCGACCGTTTAAACAGAAAGGAACGATTATGCTAAAAACGCTTCGTTATGCGTCGTCTATTTGCGTCCTTGCCTTCGGCTTGGTCGTCGCGACAAACGCCTTCGCGCAAGACTCCGGGGACGTCCTGTTTCAAATAGGCGTGCCCGACGCGCGAAGCGCCGAATTTGAGCCGGGGCTCGGCGACTGGGAAAAATTACGCGAAGAACGCGGCGAAACCGTTCTCAAATACGTCGTTGGAAAAAACGTCGCCTCCGACTGGTCCCCAATGCACCTCAGTACGCGCGAATTTCACGCGAAGGGCTTGAGATTCGCGTTCGAGGTCGAATTCGAATCGCCGCGCGACTACGACGACGCGTCCCTTTATTTAGTCGTCGGGGTGGTTTTTACGCATTTGACGGAACAGTCGTTAATCTGCGTCTCGACCAACGGCGTCGAATCGGAAAAAATCCGCGTTCCGCTTGTCTGCCGCAAAGGACAAAAAGAAAATTGGTTCGATTCGCTTCAAGAGGTCGGACAATTTGGAAACGTTATAATCAAAATACCGCAAGGCGCCGTGAAAAAGGGCGTCAATTCGCTCAAAATCGTCCTTGAAGACGGAAGCTGGCTCTTCTACGATTACGTCGCTTTGCGCGAGAAGCCGGAACCGCTCGAGCCGCTGAATCTCCTCGCGGAAATGAAAAAAGACGTCCTAAAAGACGTCGATAAAATCGTTTTCGCGATAAGAAAGCCGAGTACGGATCCGCACTGGTACGCCAATTTCGGATATTATCCGACCTTTGAAGTCGACGACCGTCCGTTCCCTCCGCACGGCGGCGGCGAACTGCGCGTCTTCGACGTCAATTCCGGCGCCGTCCAGACGTTGTTCAAAGACGACGAGGGCTCGATTCGCGATCCCGCCGTCAGTTACGACGGAAAAAAAATCTTGTTCTCCTACCTAAAAAAAGGAACGGAGCATTACAATCTGTACGAAATTGACGTCGACGGCGCCAATCTTCGCCAAGTTACCTCGGGTGACTACGACGATATTGAGCCGCAATATTTGCCCGACGGAGATTTCGTCTTCTGTTCGACGCGCGCCAAGCGTTTCGTGCAGTGTTGGCTGACTTCCGTCGCGACGATCTTTCGTTGCAAGCCCGACGGAAGCGATATTCGCCCGCTCTCTTTCAATATCGAGCAAGACAACACGCCCGCCGTATTGCCCAACGGGCAAATAATGTACACGCGCTGGGAATACGTCGACCGTTCGCAAGTCGACTATCATCATTTGTGGGTTATGAACGCCGACGGAACGCGCCAGTCGGTTCTCTACGGCAACAAAACGCCAAGCACGGTTTATATCGACGCTCAGCCGATACCCGAAAGCGATAAAATCGTCGCGATCGCCTCGCCGGGGCACGGACTAACCGACCATCGCGGCGCGATTTGCGTTATTAATCCGAAACTTGGTCCCGACGATCCCGACGCGCTGGAATTTGTCAAAAAGGGCTACGCGTTTTACGATCCGCTGGCGTTTTCCGAAGACGCGTTTATGGCGTCGAGTCGAAGCGCGTTGCTTCTGATCTCTCGCGACGGGTACGATCAAACGATCTATTCCCTTCCCCAAGCGGAAAAAGACGCCGGTTTTCAAATTTTTGAACCGCGCCAAATAAAAGCGCGCGAGCCGGAACCGCAAATCGCCAAACTGGAAGACTCAGCAAAAACGACCGGCACGCTCGTTCTCTCCGATATTTATGCCGGACGACGTATGAAAGACGTCCCGCGAGGAACCGTCAAAGAACTGCTCGTTCTTGAAACGCTGCCCGAGCCGATTCATTATTCGGGCGGTATGGATCAAATTTCGCTCAACGGAACCTTTACGCTGGAGCGCATCGTCGGAACCGTGCCCGTTACGCCCGAAGGCGCCGCCGCTATGGAACTGCCCGCCGGAAGAAGCTATTTGTTCGTCGCAATGGACGCGCAAGGACGCGCCGTCAAAAGAATGCACAGCTTCACGTCGGTAATGGCGGGCGAAACGACTTCGTGCATCGGCTGTCACGAAACGCGAGTCGAAACGCCGGGCGTCGATTTTCAAAAACACGTCTTCGAAGTCGCGGGCAAGCCGATCGCGCCCAAGCCCGTCGAGGGGGTTCCCGACGTCTACGACTTTCCGCGCGATATTCAACCGTTACTTGACAAACATTGTCTAAAATGTCATAACGACGTGCGAACTGACGGAGGACTCGATCTGTCGTCGGACTGGGGTCCAATGTTCAGTTTTAGTTATTACAATTTAGGAATTAAACAAATCTTTGGCGACAACCATAATCGCGCCGTCAGCGATTTCGAGCCTTACGTCATAGGAAGCCAAGCGAGTCGTTTGTATAAAATGATTTGCGACGGTCATCAGGGCGTCGAATTTAGCGACGCCGAGCTGAAAACGTTGCGTTACTGGCTTGAAGTCGGCGCGCCTTACGCCGGAACTTACGCCGCGAACGGCTCAGGGCTGATCGGCTGGTACTATATGAACAAAAACACGCGCAACGACCAAGAATGGCGCGAAACAAAACAGATGGAAGAGGCGATCGTTCGTCGTTGCGAGACGTGCCACAAGCCCGACGATCCGAATACGGTTCTACCCCGTTGTTGTTCGCACGACGTTAGTCGCGGAAAAAGGCATCAATTCTTCAATTTGTCGCGTCCTGATCGGTCTAAAATCTTGCGCGCCCCGTTGGCGAAAGAATCGGGCGGCTTAGGAAAATGCCAAGAAACCGACGCGAACGGAACGACTAAGCCCGTCTTCCAAAGCGTCGACGACAAAGACTATCAAACGATTCTAGCCGGCGTCGTTCGAGGACGCGATTATATTCTCCACGAGAGTAATCGATTCTCAACGGAGCCGTTCGTACCGAATCCGGCTTACGTGAAAGCGATGATTCGGTACGAAATTTTGCCCAAAAATTTCGATCTGAAAACGCCGATCGACGCCTATGAAACGGATCGCGCGTATTGGAAATCGTTCGATTTAAAGCCACGAAAATAACGCGTTTATAAATCCGTCCGCAAAATCCGTAATCAAAACGTTCGGGTTTGCGTTCACGGAAAGCCGCGTATCAACGATACGCGGACTGTTTCAGCTTGCGAAAACGTACTATTAAAGACGTCGGTTTAACTCTCTTGAATCAAAACGACGCCGTTTTGGTAATTTAACTTATCCGCGTATCGTTGAT
>JAZUGM010000196.1:0-5556 GCA_045641205.1 Thermoguttaceae bacterium | reverse complement strand
CTCGAAATTTGCGGCGAGTTCTTTATATTCGTCAGCAAAATCGCAATGCGACAGGGCTGGATTCCCCCGACGCGCGACGAAATCGCGTATAAATTTGAAGAATTAGGAGGAGAAGTCAACATAACGCATAGGATTGAAAGTTTTTACGACCTTGGGAGAATGAGCGGCTGGGAAGACGGACGCGCAAGCGGCTGGAAAGACGGACTAGAAGAGGTCGAGCAAAAGGGCAAACAAAAACGTCTTCGCAATATGTTAAAGAATTGCATCGTCCTTCGTTTTCCTCAAACGTCGCAAACGACGATCAACAATATTTTGTCGATTACCGACTCCAACGTTCTGGAATCGATTTTTAACGTCGCCTGCACGTCGGATTCGCTCGACAGTTTTCAAAGAGATATTCGAGGAATGGCGCCTGTGAATTGACTTGCAAAGATCGCGTCTTTTGATCAGTTCAAAATTGATCGTCGCAAAGGGCGCTCAAATTTGAACGAATTTGCGGATGCGTCGTAGAGAAAACGGGCGTCGTTGCAACGCGACGAGTTCGCGCGTCGCTAATCCGTCTGTTCCTCATCTGCTCGCTGCGAATTCTTCTTGCGTTCGATTCCCTCTTTCGACGTTCGCTTGTAAATTGCGAACGATTGATTTACTTTAGGAGAAACGACTCTATGCTTTTTCTTCGTTCTAAATTATTGAGAAACAACGTCGGCGTTTGCGTCGCCGTATTTCTCTGCGCGTCGTTTTGTTTATATTCGACCGACGCGTTCGCGTTCACTTGCCATCAAGCGACTTGCGGAAAGGCTTCTTTTGAAATTTCCAAAATACCCGCGTTGACGGTCGAAGGCAAGGTTTATCGCGCGCCGCTGATTATTAAAAACGGATACGACGCGCCGATCGTCGTCGAAGCGCGCTTGAGTTCGATCGAGTCCGTCTATTTGTTCGACGAGTCGGACGCGTCGAATCCCGTCGAAATCGCGTCCCCCTCCGAATTAACGCGAACGTTTACGATACCCGCCAATTCAGAACTGAACGAAACGGTCGCCTTTGCGGTTCGCAACGCCTATTGGGACGCGCACTACCCTATTCGCGCGAAATTTTCCTTTACGGTCGACGGCAAAAAGGAAGAAACGGAACTTCGACCCGTCTTCGCGACGAAATTAGTCGAGTTCTTGGAGAAATCGCGCGAAACGCAAACGCTGGTTTTAAAAGAAGATTCGTACCTCAAATTTACGAAGAACAACGAAACGAACTATACGCCCTACTGGCGCCGACTCGACGACGAACAAATTACCCTTTTGCCGCCGGGCTGGACGGGCGGCGAAGCCGAATCGAAGGCGTCGCTCAGTTTGACGACGATAACGCGCGACGGTTCAAGCCGATCCGCGTGGGCGATTCACCCGCCCTACGCCGACGGACCGGGCGTCTTCGGCTTGCGATTTGACGTCGAACTGCCGGTCGCGGATAAATTGGAACTGCGATTTTTCCGCGCGATGCGCGACGTTCAACCGCCCGAGCCGCCGACCGACGGCGTGCGCTATCGCGTTTACGCGCAAGTCGCGGCGGACGAAAACGCCGTCAAAGAAGCGTTAAAAGCGAAGCCGTCCGACGGAACGAAGGTTTTTGAGGAGCAATACGACGGCGTGAAATGGCGCGAAGCGAAGGTCGACCTTTCGTCGTTTTCCGGCAAGCGAGTCGTTTTGACGTTCGAAGCCGACCCCGGCGCGAAACGCGACACGACTTGCGATCTTAGCTTTTGGGGCGACGTCGCGTTAGCGGCGAATCCGCAGGAAAAGCCGGTTATGACGGCGGCGGAACGCCAAGCGTTAAGCGAACGAAACGTCGACGCGTTTGAAAAATTCGTCGCGTCCGCTCCGAAAGACGTTCCGACGAGCGGGCTTTCTTTAGGCGCCGATTCTTTTGGATTCGATTTAGACGGCGGACAATACGCGGTCGCAACGTTTGGCAAATACGGCGTTTGCGACGGCTTCATTATGATCGGTTCCGCTGAAAAGCGCGTGCAGATCGACGGCGTTCGCGCGCGTTATCAGGGAGTCGACGTCGGCTTCGAGTCCTCGTTCGCGCCTTGCGAAGTCTTCGCGCAACCCGTCGAAGCGACGGAACTCGAAAAGAGCGCGCGTCTTTTCGCGCTACGCCGTAACGATCCGATTATCGGCGACTTGCCCAACGACGCCGATTTCGACTTGGACGAACTCGCGAAAAGCGTTTCGGATTCCGATTTGACGACGCAAAACGCGCTTGCTTGTTTCATTTCCAAGACTCAAGGCGGCTTGGCGTTTCGTTTCGTCGCCTCGCATAACGCGGAAATCGAATCGTTGCAATTCGGATCGTTTTCGGAAAAAGCGGCGCGCGCCTATTTCGGGCACGGCTATTGCGTCGTCGACCCGAAAGCGTTCACGCAATCCGGGGACGGCTTCGGCTGTTCTACTAGCCACGTCGGGTTCGATTTTGTCAACGGGCTTTCGATCGTCGAAGCGACGACTCGCCCGGTTGAAGAATTTGTCGTTAATCCCGATTTGCGCGTCTACACGCTGACGACTTCGCCCGACTCGCGCCTGACGTTGCGCTCGAGCGAATCCGGCGCGCTTGCTTGCGCGATCGATTACGCGCCCGGCTTCGACAAGAACCCCGCGCCGCTCGTTCCGAAAAAGGCGGGTCGATTCGTCTTCGATTATTGGGGCGGCTCCTACGCGAGCGTTCTCGAACGTATGAAGGATTTCGTCGCCTACGGAATGAACGATTCGCTGTTGATTCAGCACGTCTGGCAACGTTACGGCTACGACGTTCGCTTGCCCGATATTTGGCCGCCGCGAACCGAGCAAGGAACGCTAGACGAACTCAAGGAAACGCAAGCGTTTTGCGACGCCAACGATATTCCGTTCGGCTTGCACGACAATTATATCGACTTCTATCCCGACGCCGACGGGTTCACATACGACGACATAATTATTAATCCGGACGGTCAGCCGCAAAAGGCTTGGTATAATCCCGGTCCCGACGTTCAAAGCTATCGATTCAAGCCGACGTCGATTTTCCCCTACGCCGAGCGCAATTTGAAGCTGATTCGTCAAGATTTGATGCAAACGGCGTATTTTACCGACGTCTTTTCGTCGATTCATATGACGAACTTTTACGACCGCGAAGGGCGTTTTCACTCGCGCGCGGAAACGGTCGACGCTTGGAACCGATATTTTAATTTGGTTCGCGACTCCTTCAACGGAAACGCGATCACGATTAGCGAGTCGGGCAACGACGCGTTGATCGGCAGTCTCGACGGCGCCGACGCGATTTTGCGACGCGTCACGAGCGCGCAAGAGAATTATTCGACCGTCTTCGAAAGCGCCGACGTCGAATACGCGCCGTGGACCGACGCGGTGAATCACAAGCGCTTTATTTTGCACGGGGTCGGATATAGCGACCGTTACCAAGGCGGACTGTCGCGCGCTTTGCGCGGCATAGAAAGCGACGACTACTTGTCCTCCGAAGCCTTGACGGGGCACGCCGTTATGGCGGACTTGGGCATGTCGATTCGCGAGACGGTTCGCAAATATTGGCTAATGCAAAATCTTGCGCGTTCCCTCGCGCTTGACGAAATCGTCGGAGTCGAATTTGTCGACGGCGATATTCACCGCCAAAAAATCGCGTGGAAGTCGGGCGTCGTCGTTTACGTCAATCGGGGCGTCGACGATTGGACGATCGATTTGAACGATTCCCCCGCCCTACCCTGCAAAGACGTCGTTTTGCCTCGTTTCGGCTTTTGGACGGTCGACGCCGACGCGCGCGCGTTTGGCGGAATCGTTCGTCTTAACGGACAAGTCGTCGAACTGCGCGTCGACGGCGAGAATTTCTTCGTCAACGGACGCGCCAAAATCGCGCATCCAGCCACGCCGATTCGTCCCTCCTTTGAAGACGTCGAAATTCTCGACGGATCGTCGCTTTCGGGCAAGTTGGTCTTCGAAGCGTTCGCGCCGACCGACAAGCCTTACGCGCCCTTCCTGCATTTGGAACGACCGAAAACGTGGTGGGCGGACAAGCCTGAATTAAACGTCTTGCCCTTGCCCGCGCCGAACAGGCCGACCGACCAATGGCAAGGACGCGAAGAGAAATTATTCGGCGACAAAATTACCGTCCGCGTTCCCGACGAATTACAACCGGGGCTTTACGAGCTGTTGTGCGGAATCTACGAGCCGCGCCAAGGCGGACGCTTAACCTTGCTAGGCAACGCGACGACCGACTCGCGCTATCGGCTCGGCTCGATTATCGTCGAAGGTCGGGGCGAAAAACGTTCGATTTCCTTCAGGTCGACGCCGCCCCTTTACGACGCCGATTTGCGCTTGATTCCGAATAAGAAAGCGACCGATTTCTTCGGCTTCTGCCAAACGGTCGGCGCGTTCCGATACGAGCAAAAGTCGGAAAACGTCGCGACGCTGACGCCGTTGCCGGGCGATCCCGCTTTTGAAGTCGCGCTTGCGAATTCCTTTGTGAAAGACGGCGCGAAATACGAAGTCGTCGCGCGAGATCGCGAAGGCAAAGAACTCAAGCGCGCGGAAATCCAAGCGCAAAACGGACGGCTCGTTTTCACGCTCGACGCGGCGGAAGCGTTTTCTTACGACGTCGTTAAGCGCTAGACTACGCGCCTTTTAAACAAAAGCGCCGAAATAGCCCCCCCGCGCGTAAGCGCGGGCGCGCCGGTCGCCCGTTGCATACGGGCGGGAAAACGACGCGAAACGACGACTTCAACACAAACGCCGGATTCCCCCCTCGTTACGCGTGAAAATTCTGGCGGCGCTTATTTAAAATATGCGTAAGCGTTCACGGAAAACGAGCCCGGTAACCCGCCGAATTTAATTCGGTGGTTGGCGTGGAATTACCAAAAAACGTACGATTTCAGAAAAGAACAACCTGCGTTTCATTATTCGTAAGCGTTCACGGAAAAGCATTGCGGACGATCCGGCGCGTAAGCGCCGCGCGATAATCCGCTCGTCTTTAGACGAGCGGATTGCGTTTCGCTTGACGTTGCGCAAAGGATTTTTTGCTTTTTACAGTCGACTCAACGTCTGAAAGTTCCATACGTTTTTCGTAGAACGTTCAGATTCTAATTCTTCCGATATGCGCGGTTCTCCACAAATGGGAACTTTAGGCGCGTCGGATAATTTCGATTTCACTGCCGAATACCAAACGTTACGATTCGGAATTTTCCCGGATCGTTTTTTGTAGATCGCGCGCGTCTTTCAGGCGTTCCGCATATACGGGACGAATTGTTTCAAAATCCGCATAAATCGCGATCGCTTCTGAAACGCAGTTCGCGGCGTCTTCGTATTCTTTTCTGTCGAAGTAAAGATACGCCAAACAAAAGAACGTGTCCGCGATACCTGGCTTATAAGCATAGGGATTTTCTTTCGCCAACGCGCGTCGTATTTCCAACGCTTCTTGATATTCTTTTTCCGCCTCCGAAAGACGTTTCGTGGAATAATGAAGATTCGCCAAATTATTCAACGTACCCGCGAGGTCTGGGTTATATGCCTTTGGGTTCTCTTCCGC
>JAZUGM010000195.1:0-2287 GCA_045641205.1 Thermoguttaceae bacterium | reverse complement strand
GTCGCCTCCCACGACTTGGCGACCGCGCAACAACTCCGCGCCAATTATCTGCAAGACCTCGCTCGAACGATGGAAAAATTGCACGAGCTTTCCGCAGTCTACGGCGACTTGCAAGATAAAAACGAAGATTTGGTTAAGTCTTACGACGACGCCCTTACCGTTCTCAATCAAAACGGGCTTTCCGCCGATCCGAAAGATTACGCCGATTTGCCGAAGTTCGGAGTTAAAGGTTCCATTGAAACCGTCAAGGAAGGAAACGACGGTCTCCTGATGATTTCCTTGGGTTCCGACGACGGATTGAGCGAAAACAACAAGCTCGACGTCAAACGAGGCGATTCGTACCTTGGCAAAATCGAAGTCGTCACGCTTGAGCCGAATCGTTCCGTTTGCAAGGTTTTGCCGGAATATCGCCAAGGCGCGATGCAAGTCGGCGACGAAGTCTATTCTCAGAAGTTCAACTGATTCTGTCAACCTAAGAAGGAAAGGCTACTAAAGTGAAATTAACGAAGGAGCCCAAGGCGGAAAAAGTGAAGGAACCTAAGGCGAAAAAGGTTAAAGAGCCCAAGGCGAAAAAAGAAAAAGCGCCCAAAGCCCCTAAAGCGCCGAAAGCCAAGAAGGGTAAGAAAGGGGTCGTCGCGGAAGAGACGTCCAGTTTGGACGGCGCTTTTGGCGCGGAGCCCGTTGCGCGCGCGCGTAAGCAGAAGGCTAAAAAATACCAGCCTAAGGCGCCGAAGGACGTTTATACGCTCGTCCTTTTGTTGAGCTTCATTTTCTTTGTCGCCAGCGCCGTATTGATGTATTTAGACGTCGCTTCCTACAAGTGATCTTTGTTTGCTGACGTAAAAGCGTTGCGTTCCGAGACGTCGTGGTATTCTGCGGCGTCTTTTTTCGTTCTTGCGAGACGCTTTTAAAAAGCGGTGAATCTGCCGTCTGATCTATTCTCTAAAAAAATCTTGAAAAAATCTTTCTTCCGCGCAACAAGAATTTCTGAGCGGCAACTATATAGGCAAAGGACGATCAAGTTCAACCCGAAGTTGCGAAAATGACTAACAATTCCCCCCCGATCCCCGAAACGACCGACAAACCGTCAAACGGTTCGAACGTCGATTGGAACGAGGCGCTGAAAGAGAACGAAGGTTGGATGAAATCGGTCATCGCGCGACAAGTCGGAGAAAGCGAAGGCGTCGAGGAAGTCTTTCAAGACGTCGCGCTGGCGGCTTCGCGTCAACAAGCGCCGTTGCGCGACGTCGCCAAACTTGGCGCTTGGCTGTATCGCTTGACAATTTTTCAATCGGCGATGTATCGACGCAAATTAGGGCGTCGAAGAAAGTTGATCAAAGGGTACGAAGAACAAATCGATCCTACGACCGATTCTTCGGATCGAATCGAGCCGCTCGATTGGCTCCTGCAAAAAGAGCGCCGCGAATTAGTCGATCGATCCCTTCGTCGACTTCAGCTGGAAGATCAAACAATTCTTCTGCTGAAGTATCGAGACGATAAAAACTACCAAGAAATCGCGGAAGAACTTCAAACGACCGTTTCCGCCGTTCAAGCGCGACTACATCGCGCACGAACGCGCCTCAAAGAAGGGCTTGCCCCTTACGTCGTCGGAACTCAAAAATAAATTCACAAACTTGCTTTTTCGATTAGCGGACAAACGTATGACAGAACTTAATGAGCGATCGTCTCTTGCGCGTTCACTGGACGTTCTTACGCCCGAAGAAGAAATTTTGATCGAAAGATTAGTCGACGACGAATTAAACGAGGAGGAACGAGACGCTTTGTTCTTGCGCCTTGAAGAAAGCGTCGACGGCTGGCGAACTTGCGCTTTGCGTTTCTTAGAGGCGCAAGCGTTCCGCGCCGCGTTGCGCGACTTTGACGCAAATCTGACGCCGCAAGTCGCGCGCGCTTCGATCAACGCCGACCGCTATTCAAAAAACGCCGGAAAGAAACGAGATTGGCAAGGCTTGCTCAAGACGTTTTCCGCGACCGCCGTCGGGTTTCTCGTCGCCGCGTGCTTCTTCGGACGATTCGAGGAGCCGACGACGACTTCGACGCGCCCCGATTCAAACGCGAGGCTCGTTCAAAGCGAATCGACGCCGAGCGCCCTCGAAAACGCGCTTGCCGATACGCTCGCGGAAAACGAGCGGATCGGTTCGGTTCGCGAGAACGCTTCAAACGCGAGCGTTCCGTTGAAAGACTCGTCGATCGCGTCGGTCGAAATCGACGCGTTGGATCGATCGCGTCTTAACAACGTGGTCGAAGTCAAATTAAACTGCCCCGAACA
>JAZUGM010000194.1:0-12976 GCA_045641205.1 Thermoguttaceae bacterium | reverse complement strand
GTTGAATTTAATTCGTTTTTCGACGTCATACTAATCTCCTTGACGCTCGAACTTTTCGCTTCGAACTTCCTCATTATATCTTACTTGAACGCCTCTCGCAAGTCCTTGACGAGTTCCTTTGAGAAGAAAACGAAGCTCTTTCTTTGCGTCTCTTCCGCGAACGCTTACTCGCTATTGAGAATGAAAAAAACGCCTCCGTCTCGTTCGCATAACGTTTGAGACGGAGGCGACGCGTTCGCTACAAATCGGCTCGAAAAACTATCGTTTTCGCTTCTTAGAATTTAAGATCGAACGATCTTCATATTCCGCCTTGGCCAACTTCTGCTGTTCCTTGGCGCGTTCAACCACTTCGTCCCACCACGCGCGCAATTTGCTCTTTTCTTGCGTCTGTTCGGTAAAGATTCGTCGACCTTTACTATCGCGTTTCTTTTCATAGGTCTTATAACCGCGTCCGGTCGTCGACTTAAATCGAAGCTTGTCCTTTTTCGACTCGAAGCCCGCGACAGAGGCGGTTTGCGACGCGGAACCGACGGCGTCGTTCACTTGAGGATTGAATTCAAGTTCCTTTTTCGGCAACATTTTGCGTTCAAGGAGTCCCCAGAGGCTCGAAACAATGAAATAAACGCATAACCCGCTTGGAACCTTAAAGAACATAAAGCCCATAAAAATCATCATAAAGTTCATCATTCGGCGCATCGAACGCTGTTGGCGCGCCTGTTCGTCGTCGCCGACGACGGGCGGAACCATTAGCTTCTGCTGAACTAAGAAGAGTATGATCGTAATTACCGGCAAAATATTGAGGTAGGGTCCAAGGCAAAACATCGACAGGAAGCCGCGACCGCTCATATTGAAGCTAGACCACCCGACGTTGTTCCAAAATCCGCTCCAGTCGAACGCCATATCGGGCGCCGCAAGGTTCGAACACCAACGAACGCTTCTGGAAAAGAGGGGCGCGCCATATAGGCTGACGTCCATCGACAACGCGCGATAAAGACCGATAAATATCGGCATCTGAATGAAGATCGGCAGACAGCCGCTCAACGGATTGACGCCGTTTTTCTTGAAAAGCGCCTGTTGCGCCGCCATCATTTCTTGCGGCTTATCCTTATATTTCTCCTTCAAAGCCGCCATTTCGGGCTGCAACTTTTGCATTCTCATCGAACTTGCGACTTGTTTGCGACTCAACGGGAACAAGCACAATCGAACCAAAACGGTCAGCATCATAATTGCCAGACCGTAATTGAAGACGACGTAGTCGTGGAAGAAGTGCAGAATCCAAACGAGGGGAATCGCGACCCAAGAAAACCATCCGTAAACGATCGTCTTGCTCAATCCGTAGTCGGCGGTCACGTCGCGGCGTTTCGGTCCGGTAAAGACGACGAACTCTTGCGCGAAGGAGTCGCCCTTTTGTCCATAGGGCGCGAGCGTCTTCTCGTCGCTACGAAGCCGGAACGAAACGTCGGTAAAGTCCATATGATCCATCGTTCGCGCGCCGACGCGAATCGGCGCGTAAGCAAATTGCGGAGTCTCGCCTTCGCTTGCGACGGGCAAAGCCGTGCATTGGAAATATTGACCGTCGACGCCGAGGAAGTCGACCTTGATTTCGTCGCTTTGAAGCGTTTTATCTTGCGCGACGTCCCAACATTTAACGACGTTAAACGTCTTCCGATCATTAATCGAAACGACTAAGTCGCGCATGCCGTAAGCGCCCCAGCCGGGTCCGGTTTTACGACCGGCGGAAAACCACGCGCCTTCTAGCGTCAAGCCGGTGGGACCGTCCATTAAATAAGAGAACGTTCGACTCGCGTTCGGATTGTAGTTTCTTGTCTCAACCGTCAATTTGAGGTGATAGGCGCGTCCGTTTTTGACGAAAGCGTCTGAACGATTCGGATTAGAATCGTCGGCGTCAGTTCGAACAAGCTCGTACTTCTTAACGACCTCGAGTCGACGTTCGAGCAACAATTTACGGAAAACGGCGACGTTCTCGCTCGACTCTTTTTCGACGTAATCCCAATATCCGTTGCGCAGATCGACGCCCCCTAACTCTTTGTCGAGTAAGGCCGAACGCGGCGCGTCCTTCGCGGCGGCGCCCTTTTGAGCGGGTTGTGGCGCCCATACGGCTAATTTGTCGTCGTCGACGCTGCAGAACGTCGTAAGAAACGACGCGGGGTCGCCGTTCATTTTGCGAATATGCGCGTCGGTTTTGTCTTCCGCCAGATAGAGCGCGTCGTTGTTTCCGTGCGAAGCGCCTTGAAGTCCCGCCAAATCAACGTAGTCGGCGTAATCGCGAACTAGACCGCTTGGACGAATAACGGACAAAGGCGCGCGCGTCAGCTCGACTACCACGCCTTTCGGATCGCCCAATTCCGCGAGCAAATCAATTTCCTTGAACGGTTTCGCTTCCGACTTCTCTTCAGACGCGGACGCGTCCGTCGTCTCCTGCGCTACGTTTTCCGCGCTCGTAACGTCGACTACCGCTTGCGTTTGTTCCTTTTCGGCGTCTTTCTTGGCGTCTTTCTCGGCTTTTTCGTCTTCATTGTCGGCGGCAAGTTCTTGCATAAAGCCGCGCGAACCGGCGCCTGCGGCGTTTAATTTCGCCAAATCGCCCTGAATCGCGCGAAACGACTCGCTTTTCTCGAGCGTTTCGGCGTCGTAGACCAAAAATTTCACGGAATCACCCGGACGAGTTTTCAACAACGCTTCGCGCAGGTCTTTAAATTCACGAACGGGAAAAACCGTGTTCGACGCGTCGGTCATACCGACGATCAAATCGCCGCGCTTGATTCCCGCGCGTTCGGCGGGCGAACCCTTTCCGACGACTTGCGCTCTTACGCCGCATAATCCTAAGCTCGACTCGTTCCACGCGACGGACTCGTCGACGACGATTTGCCCCAAATATCCCGTCGAATCTTGGTTGTCCGCATACGTGCTTTCGTTAAGTTCCACGCGCGTCAACGCGGCGCCGCGATTGGTAAGCGTGACAAGCATTCGGTAAGGATCGTTCGGATCGAGGGATCCCAACGCGACAAACCGAGGTTCGACGTTCTCGCGCGCTTTTTGGGCGGATTCGACAAATTCCGTCGGCAATTTGGCAAGGTCTTCTTCCTGCAAAACCGGCGCGCTTTCGGGCGTCGTCGCTTCAACGTCGATCACGACGTCGTTCGGTTCCGGCTCGCGCGAACGGAACAACTGGAAAGTCCAGACGATCAAGAAGGTCGTCATTAAAATAAAGAAGAAATTTGATTTTGGCGGTTCTTTTTGATCAAGCCCCCTCTTCATAGAATTTGGAATTTGGGGCGGCTGAAGGGGCGGAAGTTTCGGGGTTTTCATAAATATGTCGTTTCAACGTCGACGTCTTCGTCGAGCCTAGTGTTTTAAATCAACTAATATTAAAAAAGACGCCCAGTCGCAAAATTACGCTAACGCAATCCAACGGCTCAAACGTCTTAATACGCGCAATACTCTCAAAATTTAACCAATCCGACGCGTTCAACCACGTCGCGCAACAAGAAATGACGACGCGGACTCGCGTTCAACGTCCTTCCTTGATTCGTCTCCACAAGAAATCATAATCTTGAAGCTCTTTAATCTGCATAAGGTCGTTCGCAGTCTTCTCGACGTCGTAGGTAACGCGACGATACTCTATCCTATTATCCGATCCGCCCTCCTCGTATTGGACGACGACGTAACAAGAGCGAGGATCCATATCGCGAGGCTGTCCGATCGAACCAACGTTGACGATCAATTTCTGATCGCCAAGAGGAAAAACGCCGTCAAAATCGCGCGCAACGTCCTCATAAGCGTAATAATCGTATTCGGAACCCGCCGATTTTTCAACAAAGACGCCAGGCACGTGCGTATGACCGACAAAACAATACTTCTTGACGAGCGCAAACAACTTTGACATCTTTTCCTTTTCGTCGACGTCTTCTGGAAAGACGTACTCGTTCAAAGGATTGCGCGGCGAGCCGTGAACAAACATAAAGGGGTCTTTTTGAACCATCCGCGGAATCTCGCCAAGAAAATCCCAACGTCCGGCGGCTCGCGCGCCTCGCGCGCCTTCCAACTTGCCGCGCGTCCAGAAAACGGCCGCTTCCGCGACGGCGTTGAATCCTTCCGGATCGAATAAAGTCGCTTGATCGTGGTTCCCTAAAAGACAGGTTTCCACCTTCCCTTTTTTCCTCAAATCCATCATCAAATCGACGCATTCAAGCGGGTTAGGACCGTACCCTAATAAGTCGCCCAAACAACAAATTTTTTCGACGTTCTGCTTCGAAATATCGTCAAGCGCAGTACGAAACGCCTCAAGATTGTTATGAATATCGCTAATAACGGCAAATCTCAACGGATTCCTCCTTCGCTGGCGCCGAAGCGCTCGCCTTTGGAAAGCAACGTCGCTTGGACAAACTTTTAAAACGAATATTATTGCAACAACGCAAACGACGTCGAGCCCCCCCGGCGCATCGTTGCGCGAAAAGAGCCCTAAAAATATGAACAAATTCCAAAAATTCGTCAAGCGTCTCCGTTTATCGTTTAACGCCGTCGGTATTCCAGACGGGCTTAAAGAAGGAGACGCCAAGCGGCGGAATCAAAACTTCGATCGACTGACGTCTATTGTCGCTGGGTATGCGACGGATTTTGACCAAGCCGTTCCCAACGCCGCTGCCGCCGTATACCGGCGCGTCCGAACAAAAGATTTCCCGATAATCGACGGGCGCAGGAGTTCCAATTAGCTTGCGACGCGGAACCGGCGTAAAATTCGCGACTACCACGATATGATCGCTTGGATTTTCCGCTTTGCGCACAAACGAAAGAAGACTCTCTTCCCAATCTTGACAATTTATCCACTCAAATCCGCGCCAATCGAAATCTAATTCGTGAAGCGCCTTTTCATTGCGATAAATCAAATTCAAGTCGGAGACGCAACGCTGAAGACCGCCGTGCGTTTCGTCGTATCGCAACAGCCCCCAGTCGAGCGATTCGTCGAAATTCCACTCCTTCCATTGTCCAAATTCGCAACCCATAAAGAGCAACTTCTTGCCCGGATGCGCCCACATATAACTATAAAGCAAACGCGAAAGCGCGAATTTTTGCCACAAATCACCCGGCGCGTTCCCAATGACCGTGCCTTTCCCGTGAACAACTTCGTCGTGTGAAATGGGCAAAATGAAATTCTCAGAAAACGCGTAAGTCAAGCCGAACGTTAGCTGGTCGTGATGATACTTCCTATAGAGCGGGTCTTCTCGACAATACCTCAGCGTGTCGTTCATCCAGCCCATATTCCATTTCATCGAGAATCCCAGCCCGCCTTCGTCAACGGGTCTGCAAACGCCCGACCAAGCGGTCGACTCTTCGGCGATCGTTAAAACGCCGGAATATTGTCCGTGCGTCTGAACGTTCATTTCTTTAAGGAAATCGATCGCCTCAAGATTCTCGCGCCCTCCGTATTTGTTTGGCTCCCAGTCCCCGTCTTCGCGACTGTAATCGAGATAAAGCATCGAGGCGACGGCGTCGACGCGCAGACCGTCGACATGATATTTGTCCAACCAGAAGAGCGCGTTGGAAATAAGAAAATTCCGAACTTCGTTTCGCGAATAATTGAAGACCAAAGTTCCCCAGTCGCGATGTTCGCCTTTTCGCGGGTCTTCGTATTCGTACAGAGCCGTCCCGTCGAATCGACGCAACCCGTGTCCGTCTTTTGGAAAATGCGCGGGCACCCAGTCGACAATAACGCCGATTCCGTTTTGATGGCATTTGTCGACGAAATACATAAAATCTTCAGGCGAACCGTAACGACTTGTCACGGAGTACATACCGATGACTTGATAACCCCAGCTTGCGGTAAGAGGATGCTCGGCGATCGGCAAAAGCTCGACGTGCGTGTAACCCGTCTTTTTAACGTAATCGATTAAACGGTCGGCAATTTCACGATACGAAAGCAGGCGATCCGGAATTTCTTCGTCGCGAAGCCAACTGCCAAGATGAAGTTCGTACACGGAAAGAGGCTTATGCAACCACGCGACGTCGTCCGCTTCCCTCTCGCGCAACCAGCGTTCGTCGTCCCAAACATACGCGTCCAAATTGGCGACGACGGAAGCTGTTTTCGGAGCGACTTCGGCGTAAAATCCGTAAGGATCGGAACGTTCGGAAATTTGTCCGTTTGCTTCGATACGATATTTATAAAGGTCGCCCTCGCGCACGCCCGGAATAAAAGTTTCCCAAAGTCCGGACGGATAATGCTTGAACATTGGGTTTTTGTGACCGTCCCACTCGTTAAAATCGCCAATAACGGAAACTTTATCGGCATTCGGCGCCCACACGATAAAATTGACGCCCTCCAGTCCGTCGATCATTCTCAAATGAGCGCCAAGTTTCTCGTAGGTCTTCCAATGCTTTCCTTCGCCTAACAAGTAGAAATCGTAGTCGGTTAGAATCGAAGAAAAAGACGGCGCCTTTTTCTCATCGCGTCGCGACGCCGAATTTACGACGCCGCTTTCGTTGACGCCGCTTTCGTTGACGCCGCTTGAAATAAAGTCGTTGCCCGAAATAAAACCGTCGTTCACGACGTTTGACGCATTGTCGGCGTTATTGTTGCTTGTCATCAAACAGTCTTTCTCATCTCGATTCCACGTGAAACTTCCTTCCGAACCTCTACGAGGAACGTCCAACGAAACGGTCGCGTTCCGTTTCTACGCTATGTTACAGTATAACCGAAAACGGTTTGTTCACAATAAAAAAGAACAAAAAGGTTGAAAGAATTTTGCTTTCTCGCAAAATATGTCTCCTAGTTTCGGTAATCTTAACTCCAAAACGTCGACTAAATCGTCGACAAACGTCAAAAATAAACAAAAAGCCTCCTGTAAAAAACGCAATTTGACAATTTACCAAAAATAGGCGTCAAAAAAAGAAAAAAAAGGGACGCGCTCTTGATTTTCATTAGAAAATTGGAATAATAAACTAAACTTGGACGTTTGGGCAAGTCGACGCCTCGGAAAATTTTCCGGCGTCGAGCGCCCGTTTTCGTCAGACCTTCGTTTACTAACGCGATTAATTGGAGATTTTTTAATGAAACGCGCTTTGTTCTCGTTTTTGTTAGTCGTCGGCGTCGCGACGTTCGCGTCCGTCGCCTACTCTCAAGACGCTCGCGAATTTCGCGGCGGCGATTTCCGTATGGGAATCGATTGGAAAGAACCGCCCATCGTCACGCCCGGCGAAACTCCGAAGGACGCCCCGTCGGACGCGATCGTCCTTTTCGACGGCACGAATCTTGACGCTTGGGAAGGCGGAAAATGGGACGTCGCCGACGGCGTTTTGACTTGCAAGCCCGGTTCCGGCGCCATTTTTACGAAGGAAAAGTTCGGAAGTTGCCAACTTCACGTTGAATTCGCCTGTCCGCCGGTCGACAATCCGAACGCTACGGGTCAAGGTCGCGGCAACAGCGGTATTTTCTTGATGAATCACTACGAACTTCAAGTTCTTGATTCTTACGAGAACCCGACGTACTTCGAAGGACAATGCGGTTCGATCTACAAGCAATTCCCGCCGTATGTCAACGCCGTGAAGAAGCCGACCGAATGGCAAACGTACGACATTATCTTCACTCGTCCGATTCTTCGCACGGAAAAAGACGAAAACGGCAATGAATTTGTCGCCGAAGTTATTCGTCCGGCTTATATTACCGTTCTTCTTAACGGTTGCGTCGTTCAAAACCACTGGGCGATCAAGGGCGACACGTTCTTCCATCGCACGCCTCAATATCAGCCGCACGCCGATCGCGAGCCGATTCAAATTCAAGATCACAACAACACGACCCGATTCCGAAACATTTGGATTCGCGAAATCCCGGATTCGAACGTCGTTCCTTGCCAAAATCATATGAATTACTACAACTAATTGCCAATACGCCTTTAAATTTGTAGTTTTTGACGACTTGTAGTTTTTGACGTCTTCGAAGCGTCTCGCGTTTATAGCGCGGGACGTGTTTTTATTGAAATTATTAACAAGATAGGCGTTTTATCAAAAACAAAGAGAATACATAATTTTTATCGATTGCTCCTTATTCGAAGTTTCTTGAGAAAATCTACCAAAAAAGTGGAAAAAACTAAAATATTTTCTCAAGAGAAAATCTTTGACGACGATAACGATTTTAACGGACGTGCAGAAAACTGCGTTTTTGCGATTTACAATCGTAAAGAAATTGGTTACTGTATGAGTTATAGTTGCGTGAAACGACCTACGATCGATCGAGGCTTCGTTTCAGCCGACTTTTCGGAATCAGTCGTTTAATCGGACAGGGACAATCCAATGAATCGACGTATTAGTTTAAAAACGCTTGTCGCGAGCGTTTTGATTGGGGCGGTTGTCGCAGGATGCCAGCCGCAACAGCCAAAGTTCTTGCATCCTCGCGGAAACGCTCAAAGCAAGTATATTGCCGAGCAACTCCGCATTGAATACCCGGACGAATGCGTTCCGTCGTTGGACGACGTGAAAAACGCGATCGTCCCCCTCTCGTTGGACAATCCCGACCCCAAAGAAGAATGGCTCTTGACCCTTGACGAAGTGCGTCAAATGGCGTTGGAAAACAGCAAAGTGTTGCGTCAACTGAGCGGCATTAATTTTGCCGCGTCCGGCGTCAGCGGCACGCCGACGTTGTTGCTTTCTTCTCCTAGCGCGTCGATGACGGTCTACGATCCGGCGATCGTCGAATCGAACCCGACGGCGGGCGTTCAAGCGGCTCTTTCCGCGTTCGACGCGATTTGGAGTTCGAAAATCTCGTGGCAAGACGTCGACAACGCGTATAATTACAACGAAGCCTATATTTCCAGCCAAGGAACCTACGCCGAAACGGGCACGTTCCAAACGTCGTTGGCTAAAACGGTCGCGACAGGCGGAAACGTCTATGTCAGTTCTGGCGCCGGTTACGACGCGGGCAACGGAACCAACCGTTACTGGGGATCGGCTTGGACCAGTTACGTTGAAGCCGGATTCACTCAGCCGTTGTTCCGCGGCGCGGGCGTCGAGTACAACCGAATCGCCGGTCCGAACGGTACGATGGGCAACAGCGCCGGCGTCGTGATCGCGCGCATCAACACGGACGTCGCGCTCGTCGACTTCGAAATGGGCGTTCGCAACACGTTGCAAGACATTGAGGAGACGTATTGGAACCTCTACTACGCGTATCGTAATTTGAGCGCGGCGGCGGCGGGTTACGAAGCGGCGTTGCAGTCTTGGCGCACGGTCGACGCGCAAAGCAAGATCGGTCGTCCGCAAGGCACGGCGCAAAATCTAGCGCAAGCGGAAATGAACTACCAGACGTTCAAAGTCGCCGCGCAAGAAGCGCAAAGCAACCTGTACAAAAACGAACAACTCTTGCGTTATATGATCGGCGTCGCCCCGACGGACGGTCGTTTAATCAAGCCGGTCGACGAACCGACCGTCGCAAAAGTTCGATACGTTTGGGAAGAAATCGTCGCCGAAGGCTTGGCGCGCGCCCCCGAGTTGCGCAAACAGAAGTGGATCGTGAAAAAACGCGAGTTGGAACTTATCGCGCAACGCAACTACTTGAAGCCGCAAATCGATTTAGAAGGTTTGTATCGTTTCCATGGTCTTGGACGAGACTTGATCGACTCGACCAATAAAAAGCCCAACGCGGTCGGCAGTTTAGTCAGAGGCGACTACCAAAACTGGGGGCTCGGCGTCACTTCCCAAATCTCGCTTGGTTTCCGACGCGAAATGGCCGCCGTTCGAAACGCGGAGCTCGCTCTTGCAAGGGAAAAGGCGATTTTACAGGAACAAGAGCTGGAATTGGTTCACAACCTTTCCGACCTGTATCGAGACATTGAACGCAATTATCACTTGATTGAAAATTACCTTGCCGTTTTGCGCGCCGCTAGAAAGCAAGTCCGCGCGGTCAACGCCTCCTTCCTGCTCAATAAGACGACGTTGTACGAAGTTTTGTCGGCGCAACAAGAGCTGGCCGACGCCGAAACGCGATATTACCGCACCGTCATCGACTATAACTTGTCGATCGTCAACTTGAATTACCGCAAAGGTTCCTTGCTCGAATACAACGGCGTAACCCTCGCGGAAGGTCCTTGGGCGAACAAAGCGTACTTTGACGCTTGGCGCAGAGCGCGCGAACGAGACGCCGGTCGATACGTCAATTATCGATTCACCTCGCCTCAAGTCGTCAGTCGCGGCGCTTATCCGCAAATTCAAGGAACGGACCCGACGATCCAACAAACCGTCGACCCGAACTTTTCAAACGAAGGCGTTCAAATGAATTACGACTCCAACGCGAATATCGATAATTCAGCCTTGCCAAGTTATGTTCCAAACGCCGACGTTTATCAAGGCGGCGCCGAGAACCTGCCTGAAATCCTCCAAAATTGAGGAAGGCGACGGGGGCGCGAAATATGCGTCGCGCCCTAAATCTCAAAAAGTTTAATTTGCACATTGTCCCTGTCGGGAGGTCGTAAGACCTCCTTTTTTATTTCTTGATGCCGTAAAAACCGACGCTTTAGCGCTCTAAACTGTCGACAAAACTCGTCGTCGACTCTTTTATTGTCAAAACGCTTGTCAACGCCTTCAAAAAGCGCTAAAATAACGTGAAAGTCGTTCCAAGAAATCGCAACGGTAGTTCGAAAGGTTTTCAATGCAACGCGCGTACACGCTGGAAGAATTGGCAAAATTTTTGAATCGCTCGTCAAAAGAGATTCAAAAGTTGGCGGAAAAAGATATTTTGAAAGGACGCAAAGTCCAAGGCAAGTGGAATTTTGCGTTGCCCGACGTCGTTTTGTGGATGGAAAACGAAATGACGCGGCTCGCCGAAGAGGAAACGGCGCAACTTGAAGAAGTCGTGTCTTCCGACGAAGAAATCGTCGACGAAGTTTCGCTTGACGCTCTACTTGACGTCAACGCGATCGACCTGCAATTTGCCGCGAAAACCAAGGCGTCGGTTCTTCGCGAAATGGCAAAATTGGCGGAAAACACGGGTAAATTATGGGACGCCGAACAAATGGCGGAAGCGTTGCGCGAACGCGAAGAGATGGCGTCGACCGCGCTCGACGTCGGCGCGGCGATTCTGCACCCTCGACGACCGCGTCCCGATCTGCTTGGAGAAGATTTTCTCGCGCTTGGCGTCTCTCCTCGCGGCGTTCCCTTCGGGGGCGGCTTCGATAATTTGACGGACGTTTTTTTCTTGTTGTGCTGTCAAACCGATGCGAATTATCTCCGCGCTTTAGGTCGTCTTGCGCGAGTTTTGCGTCAGCCCGGTTTTCTCGACTCGTTGCGCGAATGTTCCGATCCCTACGAAGTGAAAAAATCGATCGTCGCGGCGGAACGCGAACTCAATTAAACGCGTTCTTGATCCGCCGTCGTTTTTTATAAATTCCCTTCCCTTTTTTCTAAGGCGTTATTATGTCACGAAATAACTTTCGCGCGCTCGACTCCGAAGCAGTCGGCGTCTTTTTGTTCTCTTTCGTCTTAGTTTTATCGTCGCTTGCCTCGACTTTCGGTTATGACGTCGCGGCGGAGCAAGCGCTCTACAACGCGCGTCTCATCCCGGCGCCGAATTTCGTCGAATACAATTCCGACGTCGTTGTTTTTAACGACAATCTTTGTTGCGAGATCGTCCTGCCCGACGAATTTTTCAACGAATCGACGGAACAAATCGACGCCGCGACGCAACTGACGCGTAAATTCTTCGCCAAATATTACAACGCGCAAATTAGAGTCGAATGCAAATCGTTGGCAAGCGCGTTTGAAGCGGCTCAAAAAACCGAAGGCGCCAACGAAAAAGAGAAAAAATTTCTCGCAAAGCTCGACGCTTCGAAAGACAAATTTTTCGCCGCGTCAAACGCGACTAGTATGCTGACGTTAGCCGACGCGTCGACTTCCGGCGACGTCGCGCCTTCCGATATTATGAACCGTCGCGAGACGGCTCAAGGCAAGTTGATTATCGCAAGTTCCGACGTCGCGGGCGTGCGCGACGCGTTAAAAACGTTGCGCCAACTGGCGGAAGCCTTCGGCGATTCCAATTCCGCCAAATTATCGCGTAGTTTCGTGCCCGGCTTGGAATTGTACGACCAACCCGCGCTGTCTTTTCGCGGAATACACCTTTGCTGGTTCCCTGAAACCGATCTTTCGCGAATCGAACAAGCGATTCGTATCGCCGCTTATTACAAGTTCAATTACGCCGTGATTGAATTTTGGGGAACATTCCCGTTCCAAAACCATCCCGAATTGTATTGGGATCAATATCATACGACCAAAGAAGACGTCAAACGCCTAGTCGCGCTTGGCAAAGAACTTGGAATTGAATTGATTCCGCAAATGAATCTCTTCGGACACGCGACGGAAGCGCGCGTGTCCGTCGGCAAGCATACGACGCTCGACCGCTACCCGGATTTCGAGCCGCTCTTCGAGCCCGACGGTTGGACTTGGAACGTTCTCAATCCAGAAGCGCGAAAAACGCTCGCCGAATGCGTCGTCGAACTCTACGAAACCTTCGATTCGCCAAAATTCTTTCACATCGGTTGCGACGAAGCCTATTCTTCGGGGTCTAGTTTTCTCGCGCGACGTAGCGGCGATTACGTCGACAAACTTGCCGATTGGCTGGTCTTCTTCCACGATCTGCTAAAAGAACGAGATTGCCGTATGATGATGTGGCACGATATGCTGATTAGCGGCGCCGATTTTGGCGGTTATGTCGTCGGAGCAAACGCGACCACGAAGGGCTTGATCGACAAATTGCCTAAAGACGTTTTGATTTGCGATTGGCAGTACGGCAAGCCGAAAGAAAAGGAAACGTGGCCGACTTCCGAATATTTCGCTTCCAAGGGTTTTGAAGTCGTTTCTTGTCCGTGGCGCGAAACTTCCGGAATTGTTAGTTTGGGCAAAAACGCGACTGAAAAACGTTATTTCGGGCTTCTTTGCACGACTTGGCATCATTTCTACGGCGAAGATATGCGCAACA
>JAZUGM010000193.1:0-33151 GCA_045641205.1 Thermoguttaceae bacterium | reverse complement strand
GTCTTCTTCATATTGAACCTGCAAAGGATTAAAGTCGATTTCCAGCGCAAAAGACGCGGGCGCCCCGTTTGCGCCTTGCAAGACGCAAACTACGACGAAACGCTCTTTATTTTAGCATACAAATGATCAAACCGAAGAACGCGACGCCTTCGATTAACGCGGCGGAAATAATCATCGCGGTATTAACTTTACCGGCGACTTCCGGCTGACGCGCGATGCTTTCCACGCTTGACGAGCCGATTTTACCGATACCGTAACCGGCGCCGATCAGAATCAGACCGCACCCAACGCCGTAAAGCCCGGTCAAATTAGACGCAGGGTTAGAAACTGCGTTAGAAACGGCGTTTGAAACGGCGCCCGCGTCGGCGAAATCTCCGAGATGCGCGAAAACGGTGAGAGGCGAAAGAACAAGGACGACGACAAACAACAAGACGGCAAATTTAGCAAATTTGTTCACGAAAAAATCTCCTGATATGCTAAGGCTAGCGTCTGCGCAACCGTTTAACGTCGACGCTAAAACGTAATATCTAAATCGGATAGACGACCGACGCGCGCCAATGCGTCGAACGTCTATCAACGTATGTTTATATTTTTTGGACGTCGCCTGAACGAAACGCCGCTTTAATAAATTCGCGGAACGTTCCGACGATCACGACGTCTCTAATGTTCGTGTTGCGCCATACCTATAAAAATAGCGGCAAGGAACGTAAAAATATACGCTTGCAAAAAGGCGACGAACAACTCGAGGCAATTTAACGCAAGCCCCATAAGAACGCTGGCGCAGGTCGCGCCGATCCACAAGACCAACTTATCCGCAGTCGCGGCGATAAACCCGAGGATTACCGCAAGAACAAGGTGCCCCGCAAACATATTCGCCAGAAGACGAACGGCCAAGACGACGTGCTTAATAAACAGACCGCAAACTTCGATCATAAAAAGCATCGGCTTGAGGAAAATAGCAAGGACAAACGGAAGCTCCATTTGAGGAACCTGCCCGATCCAAAATCCGAGGACGCCGCGCTTCTTCATACCCGAGCCGACCAAAACTAAAAAAGTAGCCGTCGCAAGGACGCCGGTCGTCGCAAAAGCGCCGGTCGGAGACGCGCCAAACCACGGGACAAGCCCCGCCAAATTGCAGAACAATATGAAAAAGAAAAGCGTCCATAAGAAAGGAGTAAACCTATCGGCGTCCTCTTTCCCGATCGACGGAATGAAAACTTCGTTGCGCAAATAAAGAAGAAAAACTTCCAGCAAATTCCAGTACCGACCGCGCAACGGCTTGCCCGAACGCATCTTGACGGCAAGAGGAACAAAAAGAAGAATCATCAGCAGAGCGACCGCCGCTTCGACGACCATAAATTTCGTTATCTGAAAACCGCAAACGGAAGGCAACAGAAGAGAATCGCCGATAAAACGCGGAATATGATACGCAACGCCGTCTGAAACGTGTTCCGCTAATTCTCCGATATTAACCAACTCGCCGCTCATTCGCTCTTTCCCGCCAATGACAAATTAATCTGATCTCCGTACCGATCGTTTTCGCAACGATCAACCGACGCGTTTCGAAACTTCGCGCGCTCGATCGACTCGCCTTTCCAAGGAATCGTCGCCCAAACGTGAACGGGCGCGACTCCAAAATATCCGATTATGACGCGAACGGCAATTTCGAACCGAACGCGCTCGTCGCAACAACGCAACGCGATCGACGCCGCAACGAGAGGAACGACCGTGCGTCCAACCAACGTAAACAAAAATGCTCCAAACGCTCCGACCGATTTACGAACGCGCTCCTGAAACGCCAACGTCAAGGCGGCAAAGGGCAAATATACGCTCCCCGTCGCGACGACGACAAAACCGACGGTCTCGCGCTCGTCCTCAATTCCGATCGCCGAAACGCACGCCCAAACGCAAGTCGCCCAAATAAAAAACGCGACAAAACGTTTAGTCATTTGAGAAGCTCCCTATTCGGCGTCCGCTTCGAGATTCGAGACTTCGCCGACGCTCTTAGCTCGCGCTTCGAGTCGTTCCATTTTCTTCGCCGTCAGAACAATCCCGCTAACAAAGGAACAAACGCCGATCGCCGCGCCGACCAACAGCCCCCAAGGCTTAAAACCGAACCGCTCGTCGACAATTTCGCCAAATATAACCAACAACGCAAATTCCAACGAAAACGCAAGGATGCGCGATCCCCAAGCAATTCCTATCGAAATTGGCGAAATTCCTTCTTGTTCCTCATAAAAACCGCCCATACTCAAACGTTTAACAATCTTTCCGTTAATACAAGCGCGTCTCAAAAAAAGCCCCTCTAATTTTGTTAATTATACAAACTACCAAAATCTTTCAAGGGTCTTATTCAAAGGAGCCTAATTATACTCCTTCACCTTGAAATTTTCCAGACGACGCTGTAAGTCCGAAGGTTTTGTTCCCTCTTTGGGGTGGAAAAACTCAAAGGCGATAGAGTATATTTGAATCGGGTGAATTACGTCGGACGTTTAACGAACTCGTTTGCTTAGAGTCTCGTAAACTTCCAACCATCTGCCCGCAACGCGGGCGGCTTTCGCGCGTTTTACCTCGTAAAACCGCCCTCAATTAAAATACTCGACGGCGTTTTTGAATATCTGCAATCCGTCGCCGACTCTCGTCGCAAACCCGGACTCGTTTTGAAAGCGCGTCCAATTCGGTCGCTGGGTCTTGTCGACGTGTCGTTCCGGGTGCGGCATCAAGCCGAAAACACGCCCCGTCTCGTCGCAGACGCCCGCGACGTCGCGCATCGCGCCGTTCGGATTGTCGCTTGGAACGTAACGCAGAACCAAACGTCCTTCGGCTTCCAGCTTGTCAAGAACGGTTTCGTCGCGCGCCATAAATTTTCCTTCGGCGTGCGCGATCGGCAAATACATATTTTCGACGCCCTTTAAGAAAACGCACTTGTCGCTTTTGACTTCAAGACGCGTCCAGCGGTCGGTATAAACGCCCGACTTGTTCCAAGTCAGCGTCACGGGCGCGCCTTGCTCGTCGTCGGCGACTAAAATTCCCGATTTAATAAGGATTTGGAACCCGTTGCAGACGCCAAGAATCAACTTGCCCGCATCACGAAAATTGTGGATCGCGTCAAAGAGGCTCGCGCGCACTTTCGTTGCGAGAACGCGTCCGGCGGCTATGTCGTCCCCGTAGCTAAACCCGCCGGGAAAACACATAATTTGAAAACGTTCGATAATCGACGGATTCTCAAGAATACGATTGACGTGAACGCGCTCGGTCGTCGCGCCCGCCAATTCGAACGCGTAGGACGTCTCCAAATCGCAGTTCGTTCCGGGCGCTCTCAGTACTAATACGTTAGGTTTCATTTTATATTATTCTCAATAGAGATTACTTTTTATTTTATAATCGTTTACGAGGGACGCCCCTTTGAAGCGTCCCTTTTTTCGTCGCGCTACGTCGTTCAGTCGGCGTATTCTCCGCCCAAATCGAAGGGCTTTTGCCAACGTCGCTTCAAATCGTCGACGTCGGCGTCGATCAAAACGACTCCGTCGGACGCTTTGACGGTCAATCTCTTCGAATCGACGACTTGCCCAAGACGCGCGAAAGGAACGCTCGACGCCTTGCATTCGTTTTCAAATCCTTGTTCGGCGCCCTTGGCGACTTCTATTAGGAATCGCGTGTTCGATTCGGAGAACAGCTTGACGTAATCTTTGACGCTAGAAGGATCGACGCCGGGCAAAGAGGCGTCGTCGTCGCTCAAATCGATCGCGTCGAGCGCGACGTCGGCGCCAAGACCGCCCGCAAAAGCGCATTCCGCCAAGGCGACGGCAAGTCCGCCTTCGCTTAAGTCGTGGACGGCTCGAACGGAACGTCCTTGCGCGCCAAATTGCGC
Source organism: Thermoguttaceae bacterium (assembly GCA_045641205.1). Lineage (GTDB taxonomy): Bacteria > Planctomycetota > Planctomycetia > Pirellulales > Thermoguttaceae > RUG369. Next base: position 29,280 of record JAZUGM010000193.1, on the reverse strand, counting down.
GCGAATTGCGCGGTAGACAAAATCGTAGACCTTCTTTGCCAATTCAAGATCGAGCGTCGGAACCTGTCCGCCGACCCAATCGCGCACGAGCGACAAATGCGAGCCGCCCAGCTCGTTTTTCGTCGCGCCGACAAGATAAATCGCGTTCCCCGCTTCTTTGAAGTCCATCGAGACGCATTCTTGCACGTCGTCGACCTGCCCCATCGCGCTGATCAAGAGCGAAGGCGGAATAGCGATCGGCTCTTTTCCCTCGGGGCGGAACTCGTTGTTTAGCGAATCTTTGCCGCTGACGAACGGAGCGCCTAAAGCGATCGAGACGTCGCGACAGGCAAGCGCGGCGCGCACCAAAGAACCGAGAACTTCCGGCTTGTCGGTATTGCCCCAACAGAAATTGTCGAGAATAGAGATCGTTTTCGGATTGGCGCCGACGGCGACGGCGTTGCGGATCGCTTCGTCGATCGCGCTTGCCGCCATATTATACGCGTCGTAATCGCCGTAGTTGGGATTCATACCGTTGGAGACGACGAGTCCGCGTTGGGAATCGACGCGCGGTCTCAAAACGGCGGCGTCGCCCGGTCCGTCGTTCGCGACGCCGACGAGCGGCTTCAAGACGCTTCCGCCTTGAACTTCGTGGTCGTATTGACGAATAACCCAATGTTTGCTAGCGACGTTCAACGACGACAAAATCGCTTCCAAGTCAAGCGTCGCGTCGGTCTTTCCCTCTTTGCAACAGGGACAATGCGCCGCAACCGACTTCGAAACGACCGTTTGCGCCCAAAGCTCGACGCCTTCCGGCTTCACGGAAATCGGCTCGACTTTCGGCGGATTGTAAATCGCCTTGCGAACGACGCGCGGGCGTCCTTTGTGCATAAACTTCATCGCAAGATCGGCGACCGTTTGACCGTCGTACTTCAAGACGAGTCGACCCGTCGGCTTGAATTCGCCCAAGACGAACGCTTCGACGTCTTCGCCGTCCGCAAGCGCTTTCAATTCCGCCCATTTCTCTTTCGGAACGGCGAAGACCATACGTTCTTGCGCTTCGCTGATCCAAATTTCGGAATACGAAAGCCCCTCGTACTTAAGAAGCGCGGAATTCAAGTCGACTTCGGCGCCAATGTCTTCGCCCATTTCGCCGACCGCGCTGGAGAACCCGCCCGCGCCGCAGTCGGTTACGGCGTCGTAGAGTCCGCGATCGCGCGCTTCGAGCATCACGTCGAGAACCGTCTTTTCGATAATCGCGTTCCCGATTTGAACCGCGCCGCCGGAAAGCGTCTCGCTTTGGCTCGTCAATTCCGCGCTACTGAACGTCGCGCCGTGGATTCCGTCGCGCCCGGTGCGACCGCCCATCGCGACGATCAAATCGTTCGGCTTCGCTTCTTTGAAGGATTTGTCGACGGGAATAAGTCCGACGTCGCCGCAATAGACGAGCGGATTGCCGAGATAACGCTTGTCGAAATAAACGGCGCCGTTGACGGTCGGAATGCCCATTCTGTTGCCGTAATCGCGCACGCCAGCGACGACTCCTTTCACGACGCGTCGAGGATGCAAAACGCCGTTCGGAACTTCGGCGGGATCAAGTTGAGGGGGCGCGAAACAAAAGACGTCGGTGTTGCAAATCGGCTTGGCGCCCATGCCGGTGCCCATCGGATCGCGAATGACGCCGCCGATTCCGGTGTTGGCGCCGCCGTAAGGCTCTAGAGCGCTCGGGTGATTGTGCGTTTCGACCTTGAAACAAACGTTGTATTCGTCGTCAAATTTCACGACGCCGGCGTTGTCGGCAAAAACGCTGACGCAGAAATCGTCTTTGCCAAGATTTTTGCGAATCTCGACGGTCGACTCGAAAATCGTCTCTTTCAGCATATTGTTGAACGTGCGCGAAAAGCCGGGCTCCGAATACTCGACGATTCCGGCAAGCGTCTTGTGACTGCAATGTTCGCTCCACGTTTGCGCGATCGTTTCCAATTCGACGTCGGTAGGATCGCGGTCGAGTTCGACAAAATGCGCCTGAATCGTTCGCATTTCGACGACCGACAAATAGAGTTGCATTTGCCAGCTCAACGCTTCCAAATCGGAATCGTTCATCGAGCGAATCGCGACGGTTTTCAAATCGAATTTGTAGGAAGAACCGACTTGAAGCGAGTCGAATCCAAGCGCGTCGAACGCGACTTGTTCGATCGCGTCGTTCGACAACAATTTGCGCGCGAGGCGTTTAAGTTCGTCCTCGTCGACGCCGTCGATCCAGTATTTTTTGAACGTGCGAACCGCGTCCGGCTTGACGCCAAACTCCGACGACGACTTGCGCGCCGCGTCCGCCACGACGTCGGTGACGCCCGGCTTGGGAAGCACATAGACGATCTTCCCGACGTCTCCGCGCAACGACGCGTTCAACGCGACGTCCCCGACCGCCCCGATCGTCGCGCGTTCTACGACGGAATCCGCGAGAAGTTTCGACGCGAGAAGCTCGACTTGCTCGCGAGTTAATTCGCCTTGCAACAGATACCCGCGCGCCGTCCCGACGCGAAGATTAGACGCGAACCCTAAATCGGCGGCGTCGGCGGACGTTTCCTTAGCGCCGACGTCGGGCAATCCCGGCGCGGCAAAAATGTCGACTTCCCAAAGCATTTCGTCAGTTCTCTTCTCTATTCTTTGACAAAAAAGCGAACGAAACTTCGCCGCGTCAAGTCGGAACGGTTCAAAACGTTTCCTCGACCTCGCGTAAACGTCCGAACCGAACGACAAACGCGAATATACCGGCAAAGCCCCCCTTTTCTCAAAGGCGTCGTCGACGCGTCGCTCGAGTCTGCGCGACGCTTGCTCGCTAAAACGCCCTATTTTATTATAGGTAAACTAAATTGCGCGTCAAGTCAAGTCAGGACTGCAGAAAGACAAAGCGCATAGGCGATCGTTCGTTATATGCCGACGATTTCAAAAAAGCGCGTTTTTTGTCTTGGCGTCGTTCCGAAACAAGCGTTTATGGAACGCGTTCCCGAAAAGTCGACGAATGAAATTCGGCGGTTGGAATTAGAGCCAAAACCGACGTAATCGTACGTAGCGTTTTACGACGGTTTCCCGCCCGTAGGCAACGGACGAGCGGCGCGCTCGCGTTTTCGCGCGGAGGGCTGATTCGGGCGCTTGCGTAAAACCAACGCTTTAATTTACTTCTCGTCGTCCTGAACTTTGCGAACGCTTACCTCAAACCAAACGCCTACGCTTTGCGTTCGATCATCGGGGTCTTCTGACGTTTGCGACGATAAAAATAGACAAGGATTCCCACGACAAGGGGCGGAATCGGCGGAATCGCGACGGCGCAAGTCTTATAACGTCCCTGAATTTTACGGACAAACTCGTCGACTTCGCGCTGTTCCTCTTCGATTTTTCGATCGATTCGACGTTTTTTCTCGTCGAGTACGCTCGTCAACCTCTGTCGCGCGACGACGATCGCCGATTGCAATTCCATCGACTCTTCTCGCGTCAATTCTTTTTGTTTATTGTCGCGTCCGGCAAGTTCTTGAACGGTCTTCTGCAGTTTTTCTTCCTCTTTGACGCGTTCCGCCTCGTATTCTTTCATATAAGCGATTTGCGCAAGCGTTACGCGATCGCGAATTTTACGCGTCGCGTCTTCGATTCGAGTTAGCGTGCGATGTTTCGGGCGACGACTGCGGATCGCGACGAGCGATTCTTCGTCCGCCAATTTGTCGATCGCGTTCATTAGAAACGCGACGTTGTCGAAATCGAACGTCACGCCTGTGCGAACGTCGACGCCTAAGTCGCGCAACGTGAAAAAACCGGGCGTCGCCATATCGACGTCGGAAACGACGATCACGTTAAAATTCGGCGCGGCGCCCGAGCTTGACGGCGCTTGGAACGCCTTGGGAACTTGCCCGGAAATATGCGCGGCAAGCGTATAAACTTTCTCTTTTTCAAGTCGCTTCAAACTGCGCGTGCGAATGCCCGCTCGAACGACGTCGCTTGATGCGGAATAACCTCCTGCGGTCGTTTGAATCAGGGGCGTGAAATTCGTCTCGGCGTTTTCCGCTTGCGCCATAAATCCGGCGAAAGGCACGAGCAAACGTTCGATATTGGCGACGATCGGCTCCTTCGAATTGAAGGTTTCAAGCGCCTCTTGTTTTTTCGTTTCACCGCCCTGTTTAGCCTCGTCGGAATCGTAAACGATCGGCTGGGCGTCGACAAAGAGGAATTCTTCGGAAAGACCCGCAAGCCGCGGATACGGATTGTAATTTTTCCACAGGACGTCGGCGCCGTTGAAACGTATTCCAAGCGCCATCCACAACAAATTGATTTCGCCTTTGAGAGGCGGAATCGGTCGCGTCGGAGTCGGCTGGCGTTGCTCCAGCGTGCCGGGCAAAAAGTCGAGGAAGACGGGGCACGGATCTTCAAAAATCAGCGTCGCTTGCCCCTGTCTAACGGCGTTGGTAAAATTAATAGTTTCAAGAGTTCCCAACGCGGAAGGCTGGAACGCCAAGAGAACGTCGTATTTTCCGGGTAAAATCGGTTTGCTTGGATCGACCGATTCGACAAAATACCGCTTGCTCAATTCGTCTACAAGAGGCCACGAGGTCTGAATCTCGCGTCCGTAATCGTCGACGCGTCCTAACACGCCCGCCTCCGTCGCGACAATTCCGATTCGTTTTTTCGGCGGCGCCGCGACGTTGAAAAGAGACGAAACAAGTTCGTATTCGACCGAAAGTCCCTTGTTTAAAAAGGGTATGACGACCGTTCGCGACCCGCAACGAAAGATGATCGACAAAAAAATCGAATCTTCAGAAAGCTGTCCGCGCGTGTCGAAAACGACTTTCCGCGGTTTGACGTCGTACTGTCGTTCAAGACGATACGCTTCTTGAGTATTGGGCAATATGTCGCGAATATCAAGGAAAATCGGCGCTTTCGAACGGTCTTTGAGTTCGTTTAAAACGGAGATTGCGTTTAAGCGAGTTTGTACAAATTCTCTAGGAACGTTCGGACTAAATCGCGCCTCGATTACGATCGGATAACGCGCGTAATCGGTATTAATTAACGCCAGCGTTTCGTCGGAAAGCCCGCTCAATTTCTCTTCCGTCAAATCGACTTTTAAATCGCGGTCGCGAACAATCCCCACAAGAGACGCTAAAAACAGACTCGCCGCCAAGGTTCGGAAAAGATAACGACAAGAACGCCCTTTCGGATAAAGCGCCGTCCACGTCTTACGATCCAACAAAACGACGCAAACGTAAATCGAAACGCAAGCGATCGACAAGAAATAAAGCGCGCCGGAAAGCGAGACGCAACCGCGTCCAAAAGACGCGAAAAAAGCGTCGACGCTAAAGGATTTCAAGAGGTCGGCGGTTTTATTCGAAACGGGAAAAGCGTCCGCCCACTTCAACGCGACAAAGGGCGCGCAAAATACGGAACCGAGAATATAAGCGACGGTTAGCTGAGGCGTCAAATAGGAAAAAATCGAAGCGACGGCAAGAAAAGCGTTTCCAATAAGCCAATAACCGAGATACGTCGACGCAAAAAGTCCAAGATCGGGCTCGCCTAGAAATTCCAAAATCGTATAGTTGGCGACGGCGGAAAATAGAAGCGAAACGCTATAGACGCAAACCGACGCCAAGTATTTGCCAAAAACGATCTGAAACGTCGTGATCGGCTGAGTCGCCAAAATTTCGTCGGTTCCAAATCGCCGTTCGTCCGCCCAAACGCCCATCGAAATCGCGGGCGTAAAGACCGTCGCAATCAGCGGAAACCACGCGTTTAACTGCGCAAGATTCGCCAAATTTGCCGAAATAAACTCGTCGGGTAAGAAAGCGGCGACCGAACAGAGCAACACGAAAACGCAAATGAAGACGTAGCCCGTCGGATTGAGAAAATAGGCAAAAAAATTACGTTTAAATACGGCAAACATTGTCAAAATCGCGCTTCTTGGTTACGAGGGAACGCCCAAAGGACGCGGAAAACAAACGGAGTCCGAAGGTTGAAGATTAATCGAGATAGCGGTTTATTCTGTTTCGCGTCAATTCGTGAAATTTTCTATCAAAATCGTCGGCGTCTTTACCAAAACTATCGACGGAACCGTCAAAAACAATACGCCCGTCGGAAATGAAAACGACGCGAGAAGCGACCGCGCGAACTTCCTGCAGAATATGAGTCGAAAGCAATACGGTTTTCGTTTTGCCAATACGCACGATCGCGTCGCGAACGTGCTGAATCTGATTCGGATCGAGTCCGGCGGTCGGCTCGTCAAGAATGACGACGTCGGGATTGTGCAAAAGCGCCTGCGCCATACCGACTCGCTGGCGATATCCGCGCGACAAACGCCCGATCGGTCGACGAAATATCGATTCTAACTCGCATAATTCAACGACTTCGGCTATTCTGTTTTTTTGTTCTTTACGGGGAATCCGACGTAATTCGGCGAAAAATTGCAAAAAGCCTTCGGGCGTCATATCGGGATAGAGAACGCCGTTTTCCGGCAAATATCCAAGTCGTTTGGCGCCCTCGACGCGATTCTCGACCATATCGCAATCGGCGATCGTCGCGCGTCCCGACGTCGGAGCGAGAAAGCCCGTCAACATCTTCATCGTCGTGCTTTTTCCGGCGCCGTTTGGTCCGAGAAAACACGCGACCTCGCCCTTCTCGATACAAAACGAAACGTCTTGCGTCGCGATAAACTTATTATAAATTTTCGTCAAATTTTGCGCGCGTATCATCTTGGACTTCTTATGAGTAAGAGCAACAAGGAACAAAACGGAGGCAAACGTTCACGGAAAGCCGCCGTATGCCGAAATTATTTCCAAGTTCCGTCGGAGTCTTCCTGAACGCTTCCGCCGACGCGCAAAACAAGCGGAGTCGCCTGCGTGTATTTGACGACCGCTTCGCTCCATTTCCGCGCGTCTTGCGCGATAGGCGCCCATGTGTCGTAATGCGCGGGCACAACGAAACGAGGTTTAATCGCGTTAATTGCGTCAAGCGACAAACTTGGTCCCATCGTGTAGCGGTCGCCGATCGGCAAAACGGCGACGTCGATTTTCAGACGTCCGATCGCTTCCATTTCGGAAAAATACCCGGCGTCACAAGCGAAATAAATCGAAAACGCGTCGGCGTCGGCAAGAGACTCTTGCAACGGCTTGATCTCGGGCGCTTGCGAACCGAGTCCAAGTCCGTTTTGAGAGAATGAAAGGACGAAGCCAAGCGAATTGCCGCCCGACGTTCCGTCGGAAAAGGTCGAACTGTGCGGCGCGGGCGTCGCAAGAACTTGCGCGAGCGTCGAATTGCCAGTCCCGGCGCACGGTAAATAAATTGCGCCGCCAATGTTAATCGGCTCGACTCTAGCGCCCTTACGCCCGTAAAAATCCGCGACTTCCGCGACGCCGACGATCGTTCCGTTCGATCTGCGCGCGACGGTCGTCGCGTCGGCGCAGTGATCGCCGTGCGCGTGCGACACGAGCAAATAATCGGCGTCGACCTTTTCCGGGGCTACGGGCGCCAGTCCTTTCACAAAAAAAGGATCCGTAAGAAAACGAGTCGACCCGTACTCAAACAAAAAACAGTTGTGTCCAAACCAAGTCAATTTCTTACTAGTTCGATTCATATCGACGCCTTTTCCTGTTAAAACGTTCCGTATAGGACGCTCCGCGCGTCCTAACGACAAGTTGCAACGATTTTACTGAATTTTTCTTGCGACGTCTAGGGCTGTCGAAAAAACGCGCCGCAAGCGCCTACCGGCGGGCGTTCTAATATCGACGTCTTTATAAAAACGCGTCTTCCAAAGTTCTTCGTTTTGTCGCAATTCAATAACGCCAAAAAAAGGGCGTTTGAATTTTTCCGGCTATGCCGTCGACATAAAAACGACGCTCGAAAGAAAATTCAGCCTTGGCAAAATTACGACGTCTTGTCGACTAAAAAGAAAGAAAACGATATTCTCAACGCTCGATCGTTTCCGTTTACGAATCACGCCCTTCAAACGTTTTCGTCCTTCTATTCCTAACGTCCGTCGACAAACTCCTTTCGAAATTAATAAGAGCAAAAGTTCCCCGCCTTGAAAAAAGTTAGAATAAGGTTAGAATAGAAAATGGAAGTTTTGCAATATTCGCGGAAGACGGTCGTTTCCGGCTGTTTTTTGTATGAAAACGCAACTTCCAAGAAGATATTTTCCTTTCTTAGGGGTATTTATTGAATTTTTTGTCGGAATTTGTCGACAAAGGCAAAGGTCGTTTATAACGCTCGACGAGGAGTTGAATCCTAATGTATTTTTCCTTGATTGACAAAATCGACGAATTAAAGCCCGGAGATTCGATCTTGGCGACGAAGTCGCTCGCAATGTCCGAGGAATACCTTCGCGATCACTTTCCCAAATTTCCCGTAATGCCCGGCGTCTTGATGATCGAGGCGATGACTCAAGCGTCGGCTTGGTTGGTTCGCGCGACGGAAAACTTCGCGCACAGTATGGTCGTTTTGAAGGAAACTAAAAACGTTAAATTCGGTCAGTTTTTACAACCGGGACAGACGTTGGCGGTCAGTTCGAAGATCGTTTCAGATTCCGAAAACGAGACGCAGGTGAAAGCGCAAGGCTGTATCGAAGGTCAGGTTCGTATTAGGGCGCAACTGACCCTAGCAAAGTATAATCTGCGCGACGTTTCGGAAAAACAGGGCGTTTTCGACCCTAAAATCGTCAAATGGCTTAAAAGCGAACTCGCGCTTTTGTGGACGGATTCGCCCTTTACGACCGGCGAAGATTGAGAACAATAGAAGATTGAGAACAATACCGGCGTCGCGTCCTTCCTTCGACGTAGCGACGCCCTTTGTAATATTTGTGTTTGTATTGCGAAAACCGTTTTGAACCGTTTGGCTCAAACGTAAACGACGCGACAAGTTCTCTGTTTTTACAGATTACGAACTTTCCGTCGTGAACGAATCGGATTTGCGCGTCGGCGTTCGCGCCGTCTTAGAAGACTTGTTTAGGAGAACCTGTATAATGGCGACGAAAGAAGAAATCTTTTCCGCTGTTGCCGACGTCCTTGTTGATTCGTTGGCCGTTGACAAAGAAGAAGTTGAACGCGAATCGACGTTGGTCGACGACTTGGGAGCCGAATCGATCGATTTGCTCGAAATCGTTTTCAACCTTGAAAAGAAATTCAACGTGAAGATCGATCGTAGCGAATTGATCCCCGAAGATCTTTTCTCCGATCCGAAATACGTCGTCGAAGGAAGATTGACGCCCGCCGGTTTGGCTATTTTGGAAGAACGCCTTCCGAACGCCAATTTGGACGCGTTCAAGAGCAATCCTTTGGTTCAAAATATTTCGAAGATTCTGACGGTCGAAGATCTTTGCAACGTCGTCGAACAGAAGTTGGCGTGAGAATCGGAAGGACGATTTGGAGGAAACTTCGGCGTCGTCCGAACGTCGCGTTCGGCGCCTTGGCTTAGTTTCCTCTCCTTTAGTTTCGTCAAGGGCGAGTTTGTCGATCTTTCTCGTCCTTTTAATTTGCGCGTTAATCGATTCAAGACGGTTTCAGCGTCCGCTTGAAGCAACGTCTTAAAGTTTGCGCTACGCGCCCTGTCTGTTGGATGGAAGCAATATGAATTGGTATTGGATCGATCGATTTACTCTTTTTGAAAGCGGCAAAAGAGCGAAAGCGATAAAAACAATCACGCGAGCGGAAAGCCACTTGCGCGAGCATTTTCGCTTCCATCCCGTCGCGCCCGCGTCTCTTATTGTCGAAGGACTGGCGCAAACGGCCGGTTTAATGATCAACGAAGCGACGAAATTTGATAAAAAAGTCGTCTTAGGTAAAATTCCAAGGTTGCAGTTTTACCAAACGGAGATTGTGCCAGGCGACGTGCTTACTTACGAAGCGATCGCCGACTATATCAACGAAGAAGGTTCGATGGCGACCGTTTCCGTTCATAGAGGCGAAGAACTAATCGCGGACGGCGTTTTGGTCTTTGCGCATTTGGGGTCTGATTTTAATAATAAACGTCAGTTTGCCGAAGGCGATTTAGAAGATTTGGTTCGCGCTTACGGTATGTACGACGTGGGCGTCGACGCCGAGGGGAATCCTATTGTCGATCCGTCGCTCTAGCAAGAAACCGTTATAGTAAGGAAGCCGTTCTTTCCTTTGTCGTATGTTCCTCCATATTAGGTTTTTCTAATGAATCGTCGAGTTGTTGTTACTGGTATTGGGTTGGTTACGCCGTTAGGGCACGACGTTGAAACTGTTTGGAGTCGACTGCTGAACGGAGAGTCTGGAGTCGGAAAAATCACTTTGTTTGACGTCTCCACATACGCGACGAAAATCGCGGCGGAAGTAAAAGACTGGGACGTCGACGATATTGGCGAAAATCCCGAAGATTGGAAAAATCAAGATCGTCATACGCGATTTGCCGTCGGCGCGGGTTACAAGGCGATGCAAGACGCCGGTCTGTTGGGCGAAGGCGCCGCAAGTCTCGACCCGGATCGTTTCGGAGTCTACACCGGCGCGGGCGAAGGCGAGCAAAATTTCAACGATTTCGCGACGATGATGATCGCGGGACTCGACGAAGAAGGCAATTTGGACGAGGGAAAATTCATTCAAAAAGGAATGGAAATTCTCAATCCTGTTCGCGAATTGGAACAAGAGCCGAATATGCCCGCCGCGCACTTGGCGGCTATGTTCAACGCCAAGGGTCCGAACGTCAACTGTTTGACCGCGTGCGCCGCCAGCGCCCAAGCGATCGGAGAAGCGACGGAAATTATTCGACGAGGCGAGGCCGACGTAATGATCGCGGGCGGCGCGCACTCAATGATTCACCCGTTTGGAGTCACGGGCTTTAATCTTCTAACCGCGTTGAGCGTTTCGAACGACGAGCCGGAAAAGGCTTCCAAGCCGTTCGACAAACATCGGGACGGCTTCATCATTGGCGAAGGTTCGGGAATGTTGATTCTTGAAGAACTCGAACACGCCAAAAAGCGCGGCGCTAAAATTTACGGCGAAGTCGCCGGATACGGAGCAACTTCCGACGCCTATCGGATCACCGACACGCATCCGGAAGGTCGAGGCGCGATCGCTTGTATGAAATTGGCGTTGGAAGACGCCGGACTTAAGCCGGAAGACGTCGATTATATTAACGCGCACGGCACAAGCACCGGCGTCAACGACCGCGTCGAATCCCTTTCGATTCGAGAGGTCTTCGGCAAATACGCCTATCAAATTCCCGTTTCTAGCACCAAGAGTATGACGGGGCACTTAATTGCGGCGGCAGGCGCTACGGAGTGCATCTACTGTCTGCTTGCTATTCGCGACAATATCGTTCCCCCGACGATTAATTTTGAAACGCGCGATCCCGACTGCGACTTGGACTACGTGCCGAACGTCGCGCGTAAGGTGAATGTCGACGTCGCTTTGAGCAACAGTTTTGGCTTTGGCGGTCAGGACGTTTCCTTGCTCGTTAAGCGTTACGTCGATTAATTCGAGCGAAGAATATGCAAATCAAGACGAACCCGGAAGAATATTCCGGGTTTTTTTATACGTTAAGGACGTCAACCTCGTTTCTTTTTTTTATAAATCGAGTTTTCAATGAACATATTTATCGCCGGTATTATGCAAGGTTCCGAAATTGGCGCGACGCTTCACAGTCAAAATTATCGCGACGTCCTCAAAAAAGAACTTTCCGTCGCGTTTCCTGCCGCCGACGTTTACGATCCTTTCGAAAAAAACAAAAATTCGATTAATTATTCGAACGACTTCGGTAAACAAGTCTTCTTGGAACACAACCGAATGTGCGGAACGAAAATCGATTTGCTTGTCGCATTCGCGCCCGAGGCGTCGATGGGCACGGCGATCGAAATGTGGGAAGCGTGGAAAAACGGGGCGTTCGTCGCGACTATCAGTCCAATGGCGGAGAATTGGGCGATCAAATTTTTAAGCGACGTCCTCTATCACGATTTAGACGCTTTTCTAAACGCGTTACGTTCAGGCGAACTAACGCGGTTCGTCGCAACCGCCTCGCCGCGCGCTAAAAAACGTTCGCTCGAATCCTACTGACGCGCCCCTTTTCGCAGTTCGTTCGATAAAATTAGCGAGTTTTTTCCCGAAGTCCTGTTATTGCCAACGTTCCCGCAATGAAAAAGTCTTCCTTTCGCAACGCTCTGATTCTTTTGTTGTTCGTCGCCCTTGTAGCGCGTCTTTGCGTTGCGTTCTATTGGGACGCGCGTTCCTCAAGGCTGGTTCAAGCCGACGAATCTGTCGCGTCCGATACGAAAGAAGCGCGATTCTTTTTTGGAGACTCGGATTCCTACTGGCGATTAGGTCGAGCCCTCGCTTTTGGTCGTCCTTATCAATTTGACGACGAGCGCCGTTGGCAAATTTTCCGCACGCCGGGTTATCCCGTGATTCTCGCCCCGATTTTTTGGATTTGGGGCGAAAACCCGCCGACGATCGCCGCGCGAATTCAAGGCGCGTGTTTCGGCGTTTTGAACGTCGCGCTCGTCGTTTTCTTGGCGTTGCGTCTCTTCGGTTCCTGTTCGCGCAAACGTAAAGCGATCGCGTTCCTTTCGGGCTGTTTCGTCGCGTTAGATCCAACTTTAATTCTCCAAAGCGTTCTGATTCTTTCCGAAGAATCCTTCCTAACTTTCGCGCTTTTGCAACAAATCTGCGCGCTTGATTTGGCACGCAAACTCGGCGCGGCGCCCTACCCTTCGCGCGACGTCGTTTTTTTTGATCCGCTGAAATCGCGCATTACTTGGCTTACGCCGCGCGAATATTCGCTTCGCAGATTATTTTGGGACGCGTCGCTTCTAGGCGTCGTTACGGCGAGCGCCGTTTATATCCGTCCAAGTTGGCTTTACTTTTTGCCGTTCGAGACGATCGTTGTTCTAATAGCGCGTCGCTCCTTTGGAAACGCGCACGAAATCGACGACTTTTATTATTCCCCTTGGGCGAACTTTTTTTCGTGGAAAAAGGTCGCTTTTGCCGCGTGTTGCGTCTGCGTCCTATTTTTCTGCGTTATGTCGCCTTGGATCAGGCGCAATTACGAACTTACGGGACGATTTATTCCCACGTCCCTTCAGACGGGCGCGAGTCTTTACGACGGTCTCAATCCTAACGCGACGGGAGCCAGCGATATGAGTTTTGTCGACGTCTTCCGCGAAGCCGAAAAAAATTCGCCTTCAGATTCGCCGACGGTTCATTTTGAAGTTCGTCTCGACGAACGAATGAAAAAAGCGGCGCTCGATTGGGTTAAAGAAAATCCTTGTGAAGTGTCGCGACTTGCGTTTGTCAAATTTTACCGACTTTGGGCGCCGATTCCTCGCGAGCCCGCGTTTTCGAGCTTGGGGCTAAAAACGACGCTTTTCGTCTCTTTTACGCCCGCGTTAATCTTAGGAATATGCGGTTTTTTTCGTTCGTTACGACGTCGAGGCGCCGCGTGGATTCTCTTGGCGCCCGCGTGCTATTTGTCGATTTTACACGCGATCTTTGTGTCGTCGATACGTTATCGAACGCCTGTCTTATACGGATTTTCAATTTTAGCTTCTTATTGGCTAGTTTCAACGTTCTGCGAACAAATCGACCGCAAGAAGGAAAAGCGCTAATTATGAGGATTATACGAACGTTTGCATACAAGACGGCGAAAAAATTCTCAAAATTTGAATAGAGTCGGTCATTGGCGCTGGAAAAATTGGAATCGCTAAACTATAATAGAGTAGGCTCGTTTTGGGCTGGTTTGAGCGCTCGCGCGTTTCGCGAGTTTACGCCAAGCAAAAACGTCGGCGGCTTTTGAACCGCGGCGTTTGAGTCGTCAAACGCGTTTGGCGCGCGTTCGTTTATATCGGTAGCAATTTTATTTGGAGAAAGAAAATGCCGCGTTTTTCGTCGTTGCGTTCAGGACTCCTGCTTACTCTGTTCCTTGCCGTTTTCGGTTATGGAACGTTCGCTTTTGCCCAGACGATGGGTTCGGCAATGGACGCGAAGTCGGGCGATCCCGGAGCCAATGGCGCTCAACAAGGATCAATCGTGAACGTCGGAAGCGGCATTGATCGTAAGGGCTCGAGTCTTGGAGCCGTTCAAGCCTTGTTGTACGGCGACGCAAACGCCGTTATTCGCTTCAACGTTGCAAAAATCGATTACGAGTCCTTGGCGAAGTTTGTCGACGAATTTGTCGACAAAGCGGGCGGCTCCGTTCGATCGGACGACAAATACCTCTCGCAGTTGCGAGATTATCAGAAATCGTCCGCAAAATCTTCCTTCAAAGAGTTGCTTTCGGTCTTGCAAAGGACGATCGTTCAGGAGTGGTTTAACAAAAAAATCGACGATGCGTATATTGTTCAATATGGGAGCGACAATGGCGACGGTTGCGTCGTTTTTGCCATACCGACCGACGGTCTGAGCGACGCCGATCAGAAAACGGCGACCGACGCGATTCACGGTTTGTTCTCTCCGATCACGATCTTTAATCGTTACGGTTTTATCGTCGCCGTTATCCGACACGACGCGGCGGTTCCCGTCGATTTGGAAGCGATTCAAAGCGCTTATCTCGCTAAGATGCGAAACGAGCGTAGCAGTTCTGCGTATGGTTCTTACGGCGCGGCGCAAGGCGCGAATAACGGCGCTTTCGGTTCCAACGGTTCCGAATTTGGAGCTATGCGTTCCGATTCCTTCGGCGGTTCTGGTTCGCTGGGTTCAAATTCGTCGGGTTCAAATTCGCTTGGTTCAGGTTCGTTTGGCATAGGCGATTCGCAAAACGTCGCCGTTCAAAATCCCAAGTATCCGAACGTCCTAGGGCTTTCGCCTAAACTTTACGCCGAGTACGTTCAAGAAGCGACGGAAGCGGAAGAAAAAGCCCAAGCGTCCGCTCGACGTTCTACGTTGCCTTACGTTCGTCGTCGTTTTGAGAAACCCGCTACCGCCGAAGAGTCGGCGACGTTGTTTGACGCGTTGCGCCAAGTTGACGGCGCGGTTGTCGGACTCGCTTGCGTCGATCCAAATCTTTTGAAATCGACGATCGAAAAGCAAACGACTTCCAACGATTCTTTCGACGGTTCTTTCAGCGGCGATTCCATAGCGCAACCGTTCTCCGCGCTTGGTTCGGAGGATTCTCAAGAAAACTCCGTCGCTACGGAAGTTTTTTCGTCTGTTTTTAACGCAAAAGGAGAGACAAGTTGGAAAACGGCGTCCCTCGCTCTTTCGTTAGTCGGTTCGCCTAAATTGACGCTTGTCGCGACTTTTGCCGACGAGGAATCTGCTAAAACGGAAGCGACCGCCTTACAGGGCGCGTTCGCTTTGGCAAAGCCTGCTGTGAAAAAAGCGTTGGACGACGCCGCTAGCGACGCGGAAGAAAAAGTTGATTTTTCACCTCTTGTCAATTCCCTCTTCGAAGGAATGAAGCCGCAGGTTCGAGGCGCTAAAGTCGCCGTCGTTCTCGACTCGGCAATTATTCAAGAACACGCTGGTCTGTTCCTTGCGCTTTTGGGCGGTACAGAAACCAAATCCGAGTTGGAACAAGAGTCGGAAGAGATCGATTGGTCTTTAGGCGAGAAAGAAAAAGCCGTCGATGCGACGACTAAGGAAGCCGACGCGCAAGCCGACAACGAAGAAGAAGACGAAGACCCGTTTGCCGAAGAATCGGAAACGAAACCTGCGGAAGACGACGCGAAGTCCGACCCCAACGAAGACGATCCGTTCGGAAGCGACGACGATCCGTTTGCGGAATGAAAGCGTCGTCGGTCTTGTTTATGACTGCTTGTAGCGTTTAAAGCATAAGCGTTTGACAGGTTGGAAACTTGTTGAACGCTTTTTTACGTCCCCTTTTTACGTTGTCGTAAACTTGTTTTGCGCCAAAGAACGCGGTTCAAAGATTCTTTTGGCTTTTAGCGCTTACGGAATTTACATAGGCGACAAAACGTTCTATATTTTCCTTTGTCCACATCTCGCCGTAGATTTCGTTGAGAAGTCTTTTATCGTCGACTTCTTCCAATTTTTCTCGAAGCGCTGAAAGTCCGTCGGTTGTTCCGAAAAACATTCGTGCGCCAAGACATATATTAAGGCGTTGATTCGTAAGGTTTTCCGATTCCGCCTTCTTAAATTCCTCCGTCCGTGTTTTAAATTCCTCCGTCCAAGTTTTAAATTCCTCCTCACGACGTTTCGCTTGCGTCAAGGTCTCGTCAAGACGATCTTGCAACTGGTCGTTTTTTGCAATGAGAATATTCATCTCTTCTGGAAGTTCGCGGGCGAACAATTCTTGAAAAAAGGTTCGCGTATGCCGTTTTTGAGTCTGTTGTTCTTGCATAATAAGCAACCTCGTTTTGAAATTGTTCAGGTCAAAAGACGCGATTTTTCTCTTCATAAACCAACTTGTATACGCGAGAAAGGCGCAAACATAGGATCCGACGTTTTCGTCGTCTTGCGGATCAAGTTCAAGAATTGGCGAAAAAAGGCGTAATAATTCTTCGTCGTTGGTCGTTTCAACCACGCGAAAAGCAAAACGTTGCAAGGCAAGAGCCAAATAAAGAAAAGGTTCGGAATCGCGCAAATCTTCGAAGTCTTCCGTCTGCATATTGACGCGAAGAAAGGGCGCGCTCAACGCATAGTCTTCGGCGCCCTTAACAACGTAAAGCAATTCCGAAAGCTGAGGAAGATTGTGCTGACAAAGCACGACGCAAAAAGGCGATGGAAATTTTCCTTCCTCGTTTTCATATTTCTTAGGTTCCTCCTTCATATCGTCCAGAACCTTAGCGACGTAACCAAACGTCTGAAACGCGGTATAACGATCATAATAGGACTTATGTTCTAAGATAACGACGAGAAGGAAGCGCTCGCCCCCCTTGGCGTCGCAAAGATAGAAAAGGTCGCCCGTCTTATCTTCTCCTTGCGAATCGACTAATCGCGAAGGCAAAAGACGTAGCGTTTCAAACTTGAGATTCTCCTTGAGTTCGGTAGGCAAATATTTTTTGAAAAAAGGACGCGCTATCTCAAGACGCTTCCACATATGATAGACAAAACGGTCGCTCGTCATAACGTCAAAGTCGATTTTTACGATCCGTTTTTGCGGTTTGTCGTTCATCGCGTTTTTCTCCCTTGAAAAAGTCGACGTCGCGCGCAACGCAAGACGATTACGCTTTGATTATAGCAAACCGCGTTCCGATTCGTCAAGGGGGCGTGCGTTTTTCACAAAAAAACGCGGCGTCCGTCAGACGGAGCCGCGTTTCATTTGATTGGAAGACGCCGACGGATTACTTTTCCGCAGGAGCGCAACTTTCCGCTAATTTCTTATATTTTACGGCTTCGGCGGTCTTTTTTAACCCTTTGTACATAGTCGACAAATTCGAATACGGAACGTACAAGTCGGAGTCTTTAACGTAACCGGAATCCTTAGCTTTTTCAAGGAAATCGACCGCCTTTTGCATCGTAGCGGCGCCTTCCTCCTTCTTACCCTTTTTCCAGTAGAGGGTAGCGACGGACGCCAACGGCTTGCCGACTCGCGCGGAATCGCGAGCTTTGAGTTCGTCCTTAATGGAATCTAACGTTTCGATCGCGGCGGCAAAATTTGCGAACGCGTCGTCGTCCTTTTTCAGACCGTTAATTAACACGTCGCCCAACTGAAGTTGCGCCAAAATAGTCGGCGTTCTTTCCGCGACGGGTCTGTATTCCGTAACGGTCTGTAAATACTCGAGCGCCTTGAGCCCCGTTACGCCGGCCTGTTTGTAATCTTTACGCGCTTCGTAAATACGAGACGCCAAAACAAGCGAATTCCCAACGCGCCAACGAACCGAAGCGGCGGAAACTTCGTCCTTTGTCTTACGTAAATAAATCTCGGCCGCGACGCGTATTTTCTGCGCGTATTCGTCAATTTTAGGAGCGTCGGGCGTTTCAAGTCCAACTTCCAACGCCGCTTGATAGACGTCGATCATCGCGGTTGGAATTTGCGAATCGTCCGTTCGCGTGCTGTCGATCACATCGGCGACTTCAGCCGCCGCGTCAAGCCATTCGAACGTTTTTTCCTGATCCGTAGGATTCTTCCACGTCTTGCGCGCGACCGCGATCGCGATCGACAAATTCGCGCGCAATTCCAACTTCTTAGCGGAAAGCGCGACGTCGGGCGTCGGTTTGACGCCGTAAAGATCTTGGAGCAGTTGCAACGCGCGCTGACCTTGCGCGATCGCACCGTCGTAGTCGGGATCGGCGGCTTCGCAACGCAAAACGGAATCCAAAACGAGCCCTTCGGCTTGGAACAGCGGATGTTCTTTAAACGTGTCGCGCACGGCGTCCATATAACGCAACGCCATTTCAACTTCGCCCGACTGAATCAACGCGTCGATATACGTCAGATGGAACTGAGGCATAGAATCGTTCAATTTGATCGCTTTGACCAAATGTTTGCGCGCGTTCGAATAATCGCCGACTGCAAGATGCGTCTGACCTAAAATCCAGTGCGCGCCCGGCGCTTCCGCGTCGTGAAGGAGCGCGTGTTCGGCGTCGTCGCGCGCATATGTGTACGACGTCAGCAAATCTTGTTCCGCGCGCATAATGAAGTATTCGCACTTGACCGTTTCCGCAACGATTTGAACGACGCGATCGCTCGGCTGACCGGGCGTCTCGCCGCCTTCAAGTACGAAAGCGACGCCCTTCTCGGGGAAAACTTCGCGAAAATTACCCGCTTCGTCAGGCGCCCAAATCGGTCGAACGTCTTTTAATTCACTTTCGAAAACGCTACGCGCGTCGGATTCCGAACGCGGCTCGTTCAAATTGATCATAATCGCTTCGACAAGATCGTCTCGTCCGACGATTTGAATCGTCGTGTCGGGCAAAGTCGGATCCTGATAAGTTGCGACGGTAAATCCGTCGACAGTTTCTTCAGCGACGGGCGACGCAAAACTCGGAATTTTCTTAAGTTCGGAAAACTTGGTAACGCCGGGCATAACGCCGGACAATTTCGCCCCGTGAGGCTTATGACCGCTAACCTCGTCGTCGGGTCTGACGTTTAAATCGGGCAAATTATCCAATTCCTCGGCTAGATCGCTGTTCTTCGAACTCACGGCTCTAGATTTTTTAGCCGAGCCGACCGCCGCTTCGGTTCGACTCACCGCCGCCGGAGTTTTGCCCGCGACTAGAACAATTTTATTATCCGTAGAAACGCTTTGCCCTTCCGCGTCGGAACGCGAATTCAACTCAACGTAATTCGCGGAACGCGTCGCTTCGTCGGCTTTGACGACGTCGTTTGACGCCAAGCCAAGAGCGGCTGATAAAACCGTCGCCAGCGCGCCGCAAATTAACGCGCTTCGTTTATTTCTCTTTTCAAACATTCGTTTTGAGTCGTCTTTCTAATAATCGATTGAACCAAGCGTTTCAAGCGTCTTAAAAGCTCCGCTTTCAACGTCGAAGCTCCCTCCCTAGAGCCCGTCGGAAGTATAATATCAAAAAAACTTGCGCGAGGTCTAGGGCAATATTCTATTTTGTGGATTTTCCTTGCGAGCGTCGGCAGGAAGTCGAAAAGCGTCTTCGACAAATAAATCAAGACGAACGCCGGTTCTGTCGCAAACTTTTCCTCGTCAAACGATAAAATTCAAAAATTTTGGTAAGAAAAGGAAAAAAGTTGAAAAAAACGCTTTTATTTCTACGCTTCTAAACTTATAATACGAACAAGAGGTTCTTTTAAGTCGCGAAGTCGTCGCCTGTGAAATCCGACGCGCGACGTTTGAAACAAAAGAGGACTATTTGGCGTTTTGTTTTATTGACCAACCTTTGAAGATTAGGAGTCGTCGTTATGCTGAGAGTCGGTATCGTCGGAATCGGTTTTATGGGCATGATTCACTACCTTGCCTACCAACGTATCGAAAACGTTAAGGTCGTCGCGCTTTGCGAGTCTTTTTTCAAAGAAAGACTTACCGGCGACTGGACAAAAATTAAAGGTAATTTCGGACCGGCTGGAACGCAAATGGATCTCACGGGCGTTAAAACCTACGAGAACTTGGACGATATGCTCAAAGACCCGGACGTCGACGTCGTCGACGTTTGCTTGCCGCCCGCCGCGCACGCCGCCAATACGATCGCCGCGTTGAACGCCGGGAAAAACGTCTTCTGCGAAAAGCCGATTTCCCTCCAGCCCGACCAAGGCGCCGCAATGGTCGACGCCGCCGCCAAAGCCGGAAAACTCCTGATGATCGGACACGTCCTTCCCTTCTTCGACGCGTTCAATTATATCTATCAAGCGGCGCTTTCCAACAAGTTTGGCAAATGCCTCGGCGGCAACTTCCTGCGCGTGATCTCCGATCCGACGTGGCTGAAAAACTTCTATTCGATGAACGGCGCCGGCGGTCCGATGTTGGATTTGCACGTTCACGACGCGCACTTCATTCGCACGCTCTTCGGTATGCCGAAAGCGGTTCAAACGATCGGTCGTCTTCGCGGCGAAGTTCCCGAGTATTTCAACACGCAGTTTATCTACGACGACCCTGATTTGGTCGTTACGGCGACGAGCGGGTGCATTATGCAACAAGCGCGTCCCTTCACGTTCTCTTATGAAGTTCACTTCGAAAAAGCGACCGTCTTCACCGACTGCTTCAACGCCGTGCCCGTCACCGTTCTTCACGCCGACGGAACGATCGAAAAGCCGGAATTCCCGGCGGGCGACGATATTACGCCGTTCGTCAACGAATTGACTGAAGCGCGAAACTGCTTCGAAGCGAACAAACCTTCGCAAATGTTGGACGGCGTTCTCGCGCGCGACGCCTTGACTCTTTGCCATAAACAAATGGAATCGTGCAACAAACGCGCGAGAGTCGAAATCTGAACGGTCGATTTCCAAAGTCGGCGCTAATTTGGCGTCGAACGGAACTTAGGAGGGCGTTTATCGGCGCCCTCTTTGCAATTTCAAACTAGGCTAAATAAATAATTTTTCCCCTTTAAACAACTTTTTCCAGCGCAAAAAAAATAGTTTGCGATTCTTTGTCGGAAAGACGATACCTAGAAAGCCTCCTTTGCCGAACGGTTCGGCGTTGAGAGTTTTTCCCTGAACGACTAATAAGACAAAGTTATGACGCAAGCTCAGAGCGATAAAATTACGCAACGTTTAGAGTCTCAACACGACGACGTTTTGCGTCGAATCGACGAGTTAGATCGGCAGATTTTGGCGACTTTACAAGAGTGGTCGTCGGTCGTCGAAAAGGACGTCGCGGTTCCCGCCCGAAAAAAATAAGCGTCGCGGTTCCGTACCCTCGCTCTTTGCGCGATATAAAGCGAGATTGAATATCAATGAAATCCTATAATTCGCGCTTTCTACGTTTCCTTGCGTCGACGTTGACAATTTGCCTTGTCGCGTCGTCTTTTTCTTTTGTTTCTTTCGTCTCCGCGCAAGAATCGGCGCCTACGACGACGTTTATGTCTTATAACACGCACAACTGCATCGGTCTGGACGGTAAAACCGACTACGAACGAGTCGCCAAGGTAATTCTTGCCGAAAACGCGGACGTCGTGGCGCTTCAAGAGTTGGACTGCAAAACGAAGCGATCTAAGGGCGTCGACGTTCTGGAAGCTCTTGCGAAATCGACAAAAATGTACGCTTCCTTCGGTCCTGCGATCGATTACCAAGGCGGCAAATACGGAATCGGCGTTCTTTCCAAGGAAAAGCCGATTAACGTCGCCTACTATCCGTTGCCCGGTAAGGAAGAAAAGCGTTGTCTGCTCGTCGTAGAATTTGAAAAATACGTCTTCTGTTGCTCGCACTGGTCTTTGACGAAAGCCGACCGCGATGCGACCGTCAAGATCGTTGCGGAAAAAATGAAGGAACAAAAGAAGTTGACCTTCGTTTCAGGAGATTTCAACGCCGAGCCGAAGGAAAAATCGATTCAAGAATTACAAAAGGACTGGACGATTCTAAGCGCCGACGCGTTCACCTTCCCCGCCGATGATCCTTCTGTTAGAATCGATTACATTTGCGGCGCCGATCCGACGGGTAAACGCGACGCCGCGCAACTGTCAAAGGGCGTCGCCGACGCTTTCGTCGCGTCCGAAACCGTCGCTTCCGACCACCGTCCCATCGTCGTCAAAGTCTTCAATTCGATTTTCGATTGAAAACTTTTCAGCGATCAAGACATATTCGGAGTCTGTTCACGAAAAGCGTCGGAATCGAAAAATGAACCGTATGGCGAGAGAGCGAGGTCTTTGTCCTGCGACGTTTCAAAAGCGCGGCGCTTTTCAGAACGCCCTGACGTTGAGTCGGCGTTAAGTTTCTTATTTTGTAAAATCGGCAAAAATGATAAAAATAAAACGCGTTTATTCGGCGATTTTTGAACGCGACCCTAAAGCCGGATTTGGAGTCTCGATTCCCGATCTACACGCGTATGCCGACGGAAATGATTTTGAAGAAGCAGTCGCAAACGCGAAAAAAGCGGCTAACATAGTTCTTTGTCGACTGTGTTCGCGCAACGCGTCGATCCCCGAACCGTCGGCGCCAACAAAATTTGAATTGAACTCAGGGGAACAAATTTGTATGCTCGAAATCGACGCGACGCCATATGCCGACGCGCCGAAACAACAGAGAGACGACCAAGGACGGTCGGTTTCCTATTTTTTGAATTCAGTAAATCCTTATGAACGACTACAAACAGAGGACGTTCTTTCGCTTGAAAGAACGTCCTCTTCTACGTATTAAAATAGCAAACGCTAAAACTCATTCCACGACGGGACGAATCACATAAAAAACGACGGCGTGTCGCGCCAGCTTCGTCCCGCAATTAAGCGTTCCGTCTTCGGCGACTTCGACGACGCTAGAACTCGAACGCGGCGGACGACGCGCGATCTCCAAATATTTCGGACGCAATTCTTTAAAGTAGAAATCGCGAATCTTCTGGTCGGAAAATCCAACGTCAAGGCATCCGCTGTCGGGCGACCAATGAAACGCTTCGTTCGGAATAGCGTGTTTCTCTTTGTCTTTCAACCATTCGCAGAAGAAATTAGCTTCGTCGTCGATAACCGTTTCAACGATCTCGACCTTTTTGCCCTTCCAGAAGGGCGCCGCGACCGCAAAATTGACGTCGACTTTTTCCGCGTATTCAAGGTCGAATTTGAAATTGTACGAAGTCAAATAGAGCGTTTCCGTCTCTTCGTCGAAACCGGCGACCGCGTCGCAATCGACGCCTTCGTCAAGTTTTTTCTCCGCCTCGACCGCTAAATTCTTCGCGTTTTTAAATTTGGCGATTCCCTGCGCCGCGCGAAACGCGATAAGAGGATAACCTTGCCAAGGACTGGCGCTCGAATAACTCCACGCGCTGAAATAATCGACGTCCGAATCGACCATTATTTTGAACAGGCGAGTATCGTATGCCGCTTGATACGTTTGTCCCACGATACGGTGAACCAAATCTCCGGCGTCCTTTCCTTTGACGCTTGCCAAAATTCGCCCCTCGTCCACCCCGTAGCGTAAATCGGTCAGACCGACGGACTCCGCGCGCTCGCGAATACGTCGAATCGTCTCTTGCAACGTCAGCGGGTGCGGACTGTTCGGCAAATCGTCGTAGAAGGAAACGGCGAAATACTTAATCGACGTTCCGACTTGACCCGTCTTCGCGTTGACGTCCTTAGCGCAATGGTCGAGCAAATCGCGCTCGTCCCAAAGTCCCTCCGTGCAAGCCATCGCGTGCGCGCCGACGTAAACGTTCGCGCCAAGAACGTCGGTCAGCGCGGCGACCGAATAATCGTACAATTTAAAGTAGGCGTCGCGACTCCCCTCGGGCGTTTTGTCCTTCGAATGGAACCAGCTGGCGTTTTCAAATTCGACCAAGACGCCCCAGCCCCACGTTCGTACTTCGTCGAGTCCAAATTCGTCGACAAGCGTTTGCGCCAACGCGCGAATATAGCGATAATAAACTTCATAGTCGTCGGGCGGCAACGCGTCGACGCGAAAATCGCCGATAACAGTCTCTTTTGAAAATTTGTCGGGCACGCTCAACTTGATATGCGGCTTGGCGCCAAGGGACAAGACGGTCTTACAAGCGCTAATCATCGAATCGAACGCGTAGTCGTCCACGACGTCGCAATTCTTCGGATCGACAAACAAATCGCGCGACTCGTTCCCGCCAGTCGCTTGCATAAACTGAACGTGTTCGACAAACTCGCTCAAATTGGCGCCTTCGTCTTTGGTCGGAGCGGAAAAGCCTTGAAGTTGCCACAAGTTGACGGTGGAAACTTTATTTCCGATCGTCTTGCCACGTTGCGTCGCGTCGACGGTGAAACGAACGACGCCTTCTTCCGCGCGCGACGTTGCGACGGGCGCAAGAAAAACCAAAAGGGCGAATAATCCGCCGCATATTAACAACGCGTGTTTTTTCATCTAACGTTTCCTTATCTCTTATTTCGTTTTGACGGTCATTTGGAAAGACCAATCCGTAAAATACAAATTGCCGTCCTTCGTTTCGACTTCGCCTCGTTGGAAGTCGACGGGCTCGCTTCGGAAAAATTCTTTTTTCGGCGTGAATTCGCGTCCAATATCGTCGTTGACAACCAAACGATTCTGATCGAGCGCGCTCTTGTAAATATTGAAAACAAGCGGATCGTCGCTCTCGTCCATTAGACCGTAAGACATATCGATCGGAACCCAACCGACGCCTTCGAAATAGACCTCGCCCCAATCGTGCATGCCGCAAGACCCGTTTCCACTCAAGGGCATAACCCAACCGCTCTGCCATTTCGCAGGAATCCCCTTGCAACGCAACGCGGAAACAAGAGTCAACGTCAGCATGCCGCAATCGCCGTGCCCTTCGCGAATAACGTATTCGGGTATGCAGAACATCGTCCCGTATTCGTTCGACGACGCCCAAGGAAAGCGTTTGTCGATCGCGTTAAACAACAACGAAACAATTTCGACCGGGTTAGTTTCGTCTCCGACGATTTCGTCCGTCCATTTTTGCATCGCTTCCGTTTTGATCATATGGGGCAAATATTCGGCGGTATAACGTTTGTAAAGCTCGCTATCGACGTCGTAAGGACGCGCGTTTTTCTTCAAATAGTCCTGCGAAAAATATTGCGCGTAACTCGTCGTCTGGAAAGAATATTCAAAAACGGTCGGCTCGTCTTGAACGGCGATTTTTTCCATATAGACGCAACGTTGCATATCTTCCTTAGGCGCGACGCGCGCGTCTTCAACGTTCGTCGAAATCAACTTGACGTCCTGTTGGCGCGCGCAATCTTCGCGAGGAAAAGGAGCCCAATATTTGACGACTTCCCCGGCGGGCACGACGTTTGCCGGAACCGTCGCGACGCAAGTAAAGACGTTCGTCCTCTTGTGCGTCAACTTGCCCGCTCCGTCGGAAAGGCGAATCATTTCGGCGCAATTATTGAGACGATCCGAACGCTTCGCCCTGTCTCCCCCGGACGCCTTCGCACGCAATTCCGGGTCGATTCTAAACAAATTTGAGACCGCGTGTTTAAAATAACGACGCTCGCCGTCGATCAGGCGCATTTCAAGCGCGCGCGACGCTTCCCAACGTCTCGTCGATTCGTCGGTCGGTTTCAATCCTTCCTCGGCAAGTTGTTCTTTGATTTCCGACTCGCCATAAGGAAATTCGATACGAATACGACGCATCAATTCAAGATACCAGTTTTTTTGAAGCTGTTCCGACGAGGAAAGCTCGGAAAGCCCGTCAAGATAGGCGGCGCATTCCGAAAATCGATCCGAATTAATCAAGTCGATCGCCTTTTTCTCCCAAGGAGACTGGGCAAAAGACAAATTACAGGCTAAAATAACAAAGAGAAGAGCCAAAATTCCGCTTAATCGCGGAAAAATACCACGCGATCTTTTCATTAAAACGCACCTCCTTATAATAGAAAGAGAAAACGACGTCGCAACGTCGACAATTTTACTTCGTTAAGTATATAGCGCTTGCGTCGCATTCGCAAGCGTTCGTTAAAAAAAAGCGCGAAGAGCTTCTGTTCTTTCTCTTTTTCTCACATAATGCTCAACTTCTTGTCAATCGCAAAGACGGAGCGTATCGTAACAATACTCTGATCAAAAACCGCAACCTTCACGAACATAACCGAACCTTCCGTGTCGTAACATCTGTTGCAAATAACTTCGGATTCTTCAAGCATACATAGTTTCTCGTAAGCGTTCACGACAATCGACAACAATCTTTTTCAACATCCCTCAAAAAAGCAAATTTTTCAATAAGAGAACTTGATTTTTTTTGAAAATATAATACGACATATTAAAGCGCCGACAGTTATGAACTAGCGGTATTTTTTTGCAACGGTTCAAGGAAAGTCCTTCGAATTGATGCAATCCTTGGGCGCGTCGCTCTCGATTCACGGTAATATGGCTTGGAATTAAATTATTTACAGAAAACGGTTCGGTGGAAATCGATATGGTTTAACACGTAAATCAATCCGCATATTGTTAATATAAAATTCACCGTGAACAGTTCGTGAAGTTTAAAAAATATGGAAAATTTGGAAAGAGAATAGCAATATGTTAATCTTCATTATTTGCCTCATAGTTGCAGTATTATTGACGATTCCTTTATATCGTCGTGTTTGGAGCGGAACGTCTAAAAAAGGTTTTCCACACAGTATCATAAATTATGTCGTTTGGCTGAGGACGATTTGGAACGTTTGTTGTTTTTACGCGCTTAATCGCAATTCTCCTAAGCGACGCGGCGAAGATAAATATCAAAAGTATTTTGATGCGTATGACGCCGATTTAATATTTCGTAGAACGTATAATTGTATGTTTCGTCTTCCAGGACTGGGTAAGGGCGACAAATTTTTGTTATACTTAATTTCAAGGAAATATATCACGGTTATCGGCGTCTATTTGTTATTGATAGCATTCATATCAATGATTACATTCGGAGGAATTTATCATTCTCTTGGAAGGTCGGAAACGACCTTGAGCGCTACGAAAGATCAGTCGAACGGAAAATCTTCAACAATTGCGTCAAGTCCTACGGTAAAGAATATCGATAAAGAAAAAAAGTCGATAGAAGGGACACCGACAATTGTCTCAAGTTTCTCCATAGAGAGAGTCGACAAAGAAAAGCAATCGACGGGAAAAATACCGACAATTGTTTCAAGTCTTTCGGTAGAAGGAATCGACAAAGAAAAACAGTCGGATGAAAAGATTTCGACAATTGTTTCAAGTCTTTCTTTGAAGGACGGCGACAAAGGAGAACTATCAGATGGCAAGATTCCGACGATTGTTTCAAGTCTTTCTCTAAAGGACGGCGACAAGGAAAAACAGTCGGATGGAGAAATTCCGACGATTGTTTCTAGTCCTTTGGCAAAGGACGTCGACAAAAAAAGTAAATATACGGATGATATAGAACGTTCAACTACTTTTATGATGAGCGGCGACTATGCGAAAATATTTGGGAAAACAGGAAACTTACGGTGGCTCGTCTCATTTTCTCAATGGTTTATTATCACCGTCATATCGTCAATTGTTCTAGGTCTAATAACGAAGAAATTGATTGAACGCCGACCGTCGATCGTATTTCCTCCCCAAATTTACTTTGACCCTAACAGTGAGAATTTTCAAGTCTGGTGCTGGAATCGTGATATTGCGTTTCTTTCCGACTTCAGATTCTCGTTCGAAGTAGAGATGCGGTTTACAAGTGAAGGAGTACGCGACGCTTTTGCCAAGGGCGAGGATTACAGCGTATATTCGTTTTGGTTTAAAATTAACTCCCCGCCACGAACGTTAGAAAAAATGATGGGGTTTCTGATTACGTCTCAAAAACCAAGCGACTCGGAAAATTCAGATGACGTACTACAAAAATCAGATGACGTACTACAAAAATTAGACAAAGTACTACAAAAATTAGACGATAGTACAAAAGACAAAACGCCTATGAAAACAATCGACTGTATAACGAACAATGAACGAAAACAAGAATGTTATCTAGGAGTAGAAACAAAATATCAATATAATGGCGGTGAAAAGTATCTTTTCGATCAAGACGAAGAGAATCTTGGCGTTTATCGAGCAATTCGAGTAATTGTATATGTTAAAGACAGCGTAACTGGCGATGAAACGACTCATGTTGTAAAGTATGCAATTTCGCCGACCGACGATATTGACGACGCGTCTCTTACTTTTCGAAATGATAAAAAGAAACGAACCACAAAACGCAGAAGTTCGCAACCGCGCATCGTATGCGGTATAAGTCGCGATTTGCCAGGCGTTGACGGAGTATTTTATCCAAACAATTGGTATGACCGCAATCTACTGAATATGCAAGTTATTGATGAAATTGGTTCTCAAGATTATCAAGCTCGCGTTGAAGAAGATAAAAAACGAGCAGAGGAACATTCATATGAACGTCGGCTCACAGTTGAAGAGTGTTCAGCGAAAGGTTGTAAGTTTTATGATCGCGGTTGTCCTTTGCGTCGTGCCAAAACTGTTTAGAGTCGTCTAAGTCTCTATTTCCTGAACGTTTTGAGAATTAATTTATCCCTCTCAAGAAGAAAAGTTTTATAATGCCGTTTTCAAAAAAACGATAGGGCAATTATCCTATTTAACAGTGTTGTACGCGTAAGATAGATAAGCGTTCACGGAAAAACGACGCGTAAGAACCGTCGCGTAGCGGCGCGCGACAAGCCGTCCGTCAACGACGGACGGATCGGCGGTTCGCTTGACGTTGCGCAAACGATTTTTTGTTTTTTACAGTCGACGCGTCGTTTGAATGTTCGTATGTTTCTCACAGAACCTTCAAACGCTAATTCTTCCGATAAACTTGGTTCTCCGTAAACGGGAGTTTTTGGGTTTGTCGGATAATTTCGCTTTGATAACGAACGAGTTTTCGGCGGCGCCGATCCGCCCGTCGTTGACGAGCGGTTTATCGCACGACGGTTAGCGCCGTCGGTTCGAACGCAATCTTGGTTAGTATGTTGCGTGAACGATTACGTTTGTTTGTTTGTTTGTTTGTTTGTTTTGGAATCGTCGGTTTTCAAGTAATTCCAACCACTGAATTTCATTTGGCGGCTTTCGAGAAAGTTCTCAGCAGACGGTTGCAACTATAATCTTCTCCAAACTTTCAAAACAGGAGAAGAAACAGGCAAATCGGACATTAAGGAGTCAAAATTGACAAATCTCATATGTAAAAAATCGCGTCTTTTACTAGTTTTATTTTTGTCGACCGCGTGTCTATTGTCGTCGTATCGCGCGTTTGCCGACGAATCCGCGCAAGAACTTTCCGCGAAACTCGACGCGATCAGGCAAGAAACGACGCCCGACGCGAGATTGGATCTCTTTGAAGTCGCGTTAAATGAAAACGCGGAGGCTAATAGCGTGAAAATCGAGACGACTTCGCGCGAAGCC
>JAZUGM010000192.1:0-2930 GCA_045641205.1 Thermoguttaceae bacterium | reverse complement strand
CACGCTTAATCCGCCTGGAATGTGGGAGCCGAAATCGATTCCCGGTTCCGAAAAAGCGATGGCGATCGGCGGACCGCACCACGGTATGAGCGCCGGAAGCGAAGTCGGATCGTAGCCATGTCATTCTGTGAGCCAAGCAGTTGGCTAAGACATTTGTCTTCCTAAGACCGCTTGGCCTCCGACTTCACGCTTAATCCGCCTGGAATGTGGGAGCCGAAATCGATTCCCGGTTCCGAAAAAGCGATGGCGATCGGCGGACCGCACCACGGTATGAGCGCAGGAAGCGTCGTGTTGCTCGACGTGAGTAAAGACGTCGACGGTTCCGCGCCCGTTGAACGTTTGACGCCCGACGTTCTTTATCCCGAAGGCGAGACTCCGTTGCCTTACGCGCCTCTGTTGCCCGACCTTTTAGATTTCGACACGCCCGCGCCGAACGGTTGGCAAGCGACGCGCGAAGCCGAACGCGCTACCGGCGGTCGCGAACAGGCGCGTTGGCCAGTCCATTGTTTCAAGTCGCCCTATCCGTTGGCTGAAAAATACTTTGTCGCTTCCTATAGTTACGACAGATTGACCGGCGAGGCGGGCGCGAACCTTCCGAACCAATTCGGCGTTTACTATTGCGACGGCTTCGGCAATCGCGAGTTAATCTATCGCGACCCGAACATCTCGAGCGTTTGGGCTATTCCCTTGCGTCCGCGTCCCTTGCCGCCCGTCGTCGCGTCGATTCTCGACGAAGAACGCAGCAAAGGCGACAATCCGACCGGCACGTTCTTCCTACAGAACGTCTACGAAAGCTGGCCGACTGAAATTCCCGCGAAAATTAAATCTTTGCGTATCGTTCAAGTCTTGCCGAAAACGACCCCGAACGCCAACTCGCCGATGGTCGGCGCCGCGAACGCCTCGCCGGGCAAGCAGGTTTTAGGCACGGTTCCCGTTGAAGAGGACGGCTCCGCTTTCTTTGAAGCGCCCGCCAAAACCCCGATTTTGTTCCAAGCGCTCGACGAAAACGGTCGCACCGTCCAAGGTATGCGTTCGCTCGTCTATTTGCAGCCGGGCGAAACCGCCGGTTGCGTCGGTTGTCACGAGAACAGAATGGGAACCGCGACGACCGTGAAGACGATCGCTTCGACCAAGAAGCCCGCCAAGATTCAGCCCGGTCCCGACGGCTCGAAGCCGTTGAGCTATCCGATTTTGGTTCAACCCGTTCTTGACGCCAAGTGCGTTTCTTGCCACAATGCGGAAAAGACGGAAGGCGGCGTCAACCTGACCGGCGAAATCGACGGAGCTTACACGAAGTCGTACAACGCGCTTGTCAATTTGGCGAATTACACGGCGTGGGGAATGCCCGAAGGCAATTACGAACCGCGAACGGAGCCGAATCGGTTCTGGTCGAGAACGAGTAAATTGACCAAATTACTTGAAGACGGGCACGCCGACGTCAAATTGAACGCCGAAGAATGGGAACGTCTCAACACGTGGCAAGACGCCAACGCCCTCTTCTACGGAACGTTCAAAGTCGAGGATCAAGCGCGTCAACAGCGCGGCGAGAGAATCGAAGGTCCCGAACTCGAATGACGTTTGGTTTTAACGCGTAAGATTCTACCCTTGAAAACAAAGACCCTCGAAACGACGACAGACGTTTCGGGGGTTTTTTGTCTTTAGCGAGATTTGACGCCCCAAAAATTGACGTCGTTTTTTTTATCGCTATACTTTCGTTAGACGCTGTTTCAACAGTCGAACGAAGAATCGTTGAATTGTTGAAAGCGTTTTGTCGATTTTGGTTCGTTCCTTTTATGACTTTTGGCGCAACGAGCGACGTTATGAGACTTTTGCATATTCCGTTATTTCGAGTTTTTCCTCTAGTCGTGTTTTTTGTCGTTTTTTCGGGCTTTTTGCACGCGGAAACGCCGAGCGCGAAATCCTTTACGTTTCGCGCGATTTGGTCTGATAAAACCAATCTTATTACGTCTTCCAATTACGGACCGCATCTCACGATTTTAAACAACGGCGATTATCCGAACAACGCGACGTATACGATCGACTTTCCCGAAACAGGTCGTTACGCGCTTTCCGTCTTTTATTCCGCGTTGGAACCGCGCCCTGTCGAATTGTTTTTTGACGGAAAAAAAGTCGCCGATTTTGCTTGCGGAACGACCGGCGCTTGGGACACGTCGACGGCAAAATGGGAGCCCGTCGTCGAACTTGACGCGACGCAAGGCGTTCACTCGTTTTTCATAGTGCGCGCCGAGTGCGTGCCGCATATTGTCGCGTTTCGGCTCGAGCCTCTCTTCGATATGAAAGCCGACTGGAAAGTTCGTGCCGCCGCCAAGCCCGACGAATTGAAATGTTTTTCCGTTTCGTCTTGGGTGCGGAGACCCGATTCTTACGAATGGTTCCACGAAGTCGCGGAAGATCGCGCGATCAAGAAGGAAAGCGGCGAAACGTTCCTCGACCATTTCGGCGCCGAAACGATCGTCGCGCTCGTTCCAGAATCGGAAATCGAACTGTCTATTCTCGAGACGAGCGAGGCCGAAACGAACGAGATAAACCTTTGCGACGAAACGACCTATCGTCCCGGTATGTTTGGCGACGAGGCGCGTGAAGAGATCGATTTGCGAGAGCCGCGCGAGTTTGAATTTGTCGTTCGCGCGACTCGTCAAATCGGCGCGGATTCCGCCGATCCGAGTTTCTTTGCCGAGCCCGTCGATTTCGCGTTGAACGTCTCGCGTTATCGTCTCGCGCTTGATAAAACGCGCCGCTTGCTAACCCGTTTTACGGAAGAATTTGACGAAGAGGAAGTCGAAGCGCTTTACGGCGACTCGTTGGACGAATTGGCGCAAACGCTCGACGAACGTTCCGATTCGCTGAACGACTGGAACGAGAAATTCCACGCGTCCGAAGTCGACGACGCGACGAAACTTCAATTTGCA
>JAZUGM010000191.1:0-12011 GCA_045641205.1 Thermoguttaceae bacterium | reverse complement strand
CCTCCCGTTTTGCGCGAAGGACAAAAGCGACTCGTCAACGTTTATTCGACCGGGCTTGGCGCCGATTTGACCGACGCGTCTATTTTTCCGATCGACGAAGTTTTTGCAAACGAGCGCGATTCTCTCGACGCGGGCGCTTTTGTCGCGAACGTCGACAAATATTACGCGGCTAACGGTGGTCGAGAGATTCCTAGCGTTTCAAACGTCGGCGCGGCAAAAAAATATCTGCCGAAAACGTGGAAAAAATTAATTGAAGGCGAAGAAGTTCGTATTCTTGCGTGGGGCGACAGCGTAACCGCTTGCGGATTCATTCCCGACGATCAACGCTGGCAAGTTCAGTTTGTCGACCGCTTGCAAGCGATGTTCCCGAAAGCGAAGATTACGCTTATGACGGAAGCCTGGGGCGGTCGTTCGAGCGATTCGTATCGCAACGAACCGCCCGGAAGTCCGAAAAATTATCGAGAGAAAGTTTTGGCGGTCAAGCCCGACCTGATCGTTTCGGAATTTGTCAACGACGCCTATATGGACGAAGCGACCGTCGCGAAAAAATATGGCGAAATGCGCGCCGACTTCCAAGCGAACGATATGGAATGGATTATTTTAGGTCCGCATTTCGTTCGCCCCGACTGGATGGGACTCGTGTCGGAAAAGAACTGCGACGTCGATCCTCGTCCAATGGTTAAAGGGTTGCGCGCGTTTACCCTTGCAAACGACGTTCCCTTTGCCGATACGCCCGATCTTTACGGAAAGTTATGGCGCGCGGGCGTGCCGTACAACACGCTGATGACAAACAGCATCAACCACCCCAACGGGTTCGGAATGGCTCTTTTCGCCGCTTCTTTGGCGCGCTTATTTGAAGAGTAACGTTATCGACGTAATCTCAATGCGTCGACGTAAAAAAACGCGGCGCAAAAAAAACGCAACGAACCTGCGCGGTTCGCTGCGTTTTTTACAATTTTTTCTTGAATACCAGCATTAACGCCTAACGGTCTAAAAGAACTTCGATCGCTTTTACGCCGCTTAATACGGCTCCTTCCATTGAAGAAATCAATCCGACGTCGGTCCAGTCTCCTGCCAGCGCCAAATTGGAACAAGCGGTCTTTTGCGTCGGACGCGAATTGAGAAAACGCGCGTTGGGCGAAATAACGGCGTCTAATGCGGTCGTAACGCGCGACGCGAGAATTTCGACGTCGGCGACGTCGCCAAAACAATAGGACAACTGTTCCCACACGCGTTTGACAAGCGCTTCGGAACCTCGCGCGACAAACTCTTCGTCCGACAAAATGCGATGAGAAGCGTAAATCAGCGCTTGGCAGTAACTGGCGCGTCCCTCTTTTACGGGGAGGTCTTGTAGATCGGGCGACGTTACGAGTCGTTGCGCCGGTTTGCCCGCCAACGCGACGACGCGTTTGTCCGTTAAAGGACGACTGAGCCAAAAATGAACGGCGGTAACGGAACCGTACTCGTAATTTTCTATTTTTACCGTTTCCGCAAGGTCGTCAAGAGAAGAATTTTCTAAAATTCCGTTGGCGCTGAAAGGATCGACCGCCAAGACGTACCGATCAAATTTTTCAACGGAGTCGCCGACGACCAGTCCGGCGATTCGACGCGTCTTTCGTTTGGAATTCTCGTCTTGCGTTTCTTCGATTTCAAATTTCGAGACGGCGCTGAAAAAACGCGTTTCCACGCCTAAACGTTCTAACGCCGCCAACGTTCGTTCGTGATAAATTTCGTAAAGAGGACGATTAGGCGCAAACGACGGAGATTCGAGTTCAGATAAGTAATCGTCGGCAATTTTTTTAAGAACGGCGCAAGACGCCAAGTCCGACGTCTCGCAAGCGGAGATTAAAGTCGCCAGATTCCAAAACGCCGACAATTCTTCATTCGACGCTCCAAACAATTTGAGCGCGTTCTCGACCGAATTTTCGCGTCCTCCGAATTCGCCGGAACCGCCTAACGACGCTCGAACTTTTTGACAAGTTTTGAACAAATTCCAACGTTCAGGAATCGAAAGAGAAGGAAACTTCAAAATCGACGGCAAAAGTCGCATACCCGAAGGCGCAAGCGCGGAACCCTTCAACGTCCAAGACTTAACGTTTCGATTCGAACTCGAACCGCTTTTTTCGAGTCCGCAGACGTCGAAGGTCGATGGAATCGAATCGAACGCGTCGTTAAGTCCAAGCTCGTCGTTTAATCTCAGAAGACTCCGACTGGCGGCGCGAAAAGAATGAAATCCGAAATCTTCTCTTGCGTTTAAACGATCAAACTTAACGGAACTCGCGCGTCCTCCTAGACGTTTTTTGCGCTCGAAAACGACGACTCGCGCGCCTCGTTTTCGCGCCTCTAACGCCGCCGAAATTCCGGCAAGACCGCCGCCGATAACGGCGACCGAGGACTGAAACGCGTCGTCTTTCAAACGATTCGATTCGATTTCATTTTGCATTTGAAGGACCTAGCGTCGCGTTGAAAAAACAAAACATATCCAAGAGGAAAACAAACTCAAATCAAACGTAGTTCCACGCCTCTTGATTTGAGAACGAACCGACTTCAAGTCTTGACGTTCAAACGACGTCTTCATATTCGATTTTCTCGATCTTCTTCAAAAAAGCGTCCATTGAAGGACAACGATCGCGCGGATCCGCTTTGATGCACCAATGGATGGCGTCCGCCAAGGTCGGATTAATTGCGGGACGGTAATTCGTAATCGGCTCGGGCGGTTGATCGTGCGACATAGCCGCTAATCCTGTGTTTCCGCGCGGCCAAGGCAATTCGCGCGTGCAAAGCTCGTACATCGTAACGCCAAATGCAAAAATATCGACGCGTTCGTTTGTCTGGCGACGTCGAACCAACTCGGGCGCCATATAATTAGGCGTTCCCGTTCGATTGCCCGGATCCGTGAAGGGCGATTTATTAGGCAACGACAAGCCGAAATCGGTCAGTTTTAACACTTCGCCGTCGCCCGTAAAGAGCAAATTTCGCGGACAGACGTCTCGATGAATGAAGCCCGCCTTATGGACGACTTTTAACGCTTCCGCGCACTGTCTAATATAACGGAGACGTCCGCCCGCCAACATGTCTTGTTTAATCATCAAGATGTTGTTTAAGCCCGTGCCTTCAAGATATTCCATTACGAGATATTGCTCGCCGTCGGTCGTAAAACCTTCTTCCAACGTGTCGACGATATACGGGTGTTTTAATTGAACGGCGATTTCGCCTTCGCGCGGCTTGTAAACTCCCTTCAGTCCCTTATAACGTTCTTCAACCTGACGCGTCTTTTCTTTGTCGAGGATTTTGAGCCCGACGACTTTACCCGTCTCGCGATCGCGCGCCATATAAAACTCGGACATTGTGCCCGATATGGCCGCTTTCAAGAGAACGAAACGTTTTTTATAGTCAAGTTTCTTCTTGCCGAATATTTTTTCTAAAAACGACATAAGCCGACCTAGATCAGACTGTCAATAAGGGAAGGGACGTTCTAACGCTCCTAACGCCGGAGGACGCGAACGTCGAATCGAATAGGCAATGCGACCTCAATTCAAATCGACAATTCGAGCGCAAATCAACACTATTTTACCTGCGGTTTTGTAGTTTTTCCAGCGTTTGGCGAAAAATTTTCCGATATTTTAAAAATTTTTCTCGTTTTTAAGCGATCCGAGGAAAAACAGTTTGTTTATATTGCGTATTATTTCTATTGTGAATCGACTTGTAGAGAATCAGTCGTTTTGGCGTTTTCGTTCCAACTTGCGGACAATCTTCGTCGACGCCAACGTCGTAAATCGATTAGGGATCGTCTCTATTTCAACTGGAAGAAAGCCGCCCGGATCGCCGTCTAATTGGAACGGCGTCGTCGAGTCGACTTCAGACGAACCCGTCGACATTTTAAAACGCTCGCCCTGTCCTAACTTTGCGAAAGGCAAGACTCGGTGCATACTTCCGCATTGCGCAAAGGCGACTCCCAACAACGCTTTAGTTAGGCGACCTCCTTGGAATATGCAATAGTCGAGCTTTTGATCGACGCCGACGCATTTAGGAACAAGCGGAAGTCCCCAGCCGTATCGGGGAAGATTGAAAACAAAGCTCCATTTTCCTATAATTTCTTGCGTCGTTTGTTCGTTTCCTTGATTTCCTACAACTTCGGTCTTAATCTGGGGATACGAGTAGGAAGCGATCGACTTGAAAATTGGCTTTGTATAGGAAAGATAGCTAATATGAGCGCCTTTTTTGGCTTTTTTGAGGTAGCTTTCTTCGCGCGCCGCATGAACTAAGCGCACGACGTCGGCGTCTATTCCGGCGCTGACCATTACGAGAAAGAGACGTCCGTTCGCCTTGCCCGCGTCAAACGATATTGTCGAGCCCGTCGCGATTACTTCCGCCGATTTTTCTGGATTGGCGGGTAATTTGAGATATTTGGCGATTAAATTCGCGGTGCCGGAAGGCAACAGCGTGATTGGAACGCCTTGAATCGTCCGATTCGTCAACTCGGCGGCCGTGCCGTCTCCGCCGACTCCGACTAACGCCCTCAACTTCTTTTGTTCAAACAGCTCGTTAGCGCGCGCGGAGACAATTCCGAGATCCGTGTGTAGTTCGACTTGAAATCCCTTGTTTTCTAACGCGGCTTGAAGACGTTCCGCGCGAATTCGAGGGGATTTGCGTCCCGCTTTCGGGTTCACGGAAATTAGAACGAATTCCGAATTGCTGGAATTGGACGTCATTTCTCTCTCATTCTCCTTTCTTTTCGCGCCGGAACTTCAAATCTGAACGGAACGAATCATTGCGCGTCGGGGACTTTGAGTGTTTGCGCGGAACGAAAACGAACGCTTTGATAGTCTTCTTCCGCAATGAAATAAAACCATTCGGCGAATCGATCGTTTTTCACGACGGCTTTCTTTTCGGCGTCCGTCGCGAGAAAGACTAGCTCGGTTTCGTCTTCCGTCGATTCTTCGAGCGATTTGCGATCAAAGGACGCGTAGGCTAGGCACGCGCGCTTATCGTCAAATTTTTTGCCGAAAACCAGCGTGATTTTAACGCCCTCTCGCGTTGCGATTTCGACGGTTCCGCCTTCCCCGACAAGGAACGGCTCGACTCGTTTCGGATCGAGCGGATCGTAATCGAGCGTCGCAAAACCAAATTCTCCCAACGTTTCCAACTGCGTCGTCAATTCCGCGCCGACTCGTCCCTCGTGAAAAAGCGCGACGAGCGCGTCAGGCTTTTTACGAACGTCGACGATTTTAAGACGTCCCAACGCGTCCGCCGTTTCGTTGAGAACGTCGTTTTGCGCCGACTCCGGGTCGACGTTTGACGCTTCTTGCCAAGACGCGCTTTCGGCGGAATAGTCGAATCGCCGCGCCAAAGACCAGACGCGCGAAAGGGAATTTTCCGGCGTTTGACGGAAAACTTCGATTCCTACTTGATTAAAATCGTTTCGCGCGAACGTCTGGTCGTCTTGTTTCGTCAAATTGAAGGCGTAGTCGCGCGTCGTCAAGAAAAGAACGTCCCAACGACTTATGCGCAACAAGTCGCGATCGATCCAATCGATCGGCTCATAGGAAACGCGCGCGGGGAACTCCGTGAATTCCGTCGTACCGACTTCTTGCGTCGAATCGCCGGAAAAATCGACAGTATAAACGACGTCGTCGTTCGGAAAACGAACGTAGCGCGCGTCGCGCGTCGCCGCGCTTTCGGGCAAACGATCTCCGATAAGCAAATCAACCAGCGTTTCGCCCGATTCGCCTTCGATTTTAACCGACGTCGCGGAACCCCTCGCAAGATTTTTTTCTTCTTGGGATTCTTCGTCGGTTTTTTTTGCTTCCGCCTTTCCGTCTAGGTCGGGTATAAATTTACTCGGACTAAGCAACCCGCACTCGCGATGAAACTTGTCGATCGCGGAGGAGTCTTTGTCGCGGACGGGCTCGTCGATAACGTCGAGCGCGACAAGTTGCGTAAGGGGCGCCACGACTTTTGCCAGACGATCCGCGTTTTCCGCCGGAAAGTTCGACATATCGGGCAAGCGCCATTGAGCGTCGTTTTCGTTGCGAACAAGGGTCAGACGACGAGTCTCGCCCGACGCGGGATCGATTCCGACAAATTCGATTTTGCGCATTTGCGACGGATCGCTGAAGTTTTCGAAAAGCGGACGACCGATCGCCTCTTTCGGCTCGGAATTCGGAAGACGAGGCTGAAATTGGAGCCAACATATCAGTGCCGCTAAAGCGAGAACGCCGATGCACGTCGATTTTAGTATTTCGTTGTTCGATCCGATTTTCATTATTCCGAAACTCCGTTATTCGCAACGCGCAAACGTCGACGACGACGACCGGCGACGATGCGCGTCGCGACTTCGATTTTTTTACGCTTCTTTGTTATACCATAATTTAAGATTCTTTTCAAGCGACGGCGCAAGGAATAGACGAACGAAGCGTTTTGACGAGATTGGCGAGGAATCAAGAAGCCTAGAATAACGCGCGACTAGTCCGAAAAGACTTGTCGAGTAATATTTTTTTGATAAAATGAGAGAGCGTTTTGTTGAGCGCGTCGACGTCGCTTGCGACGAGCGGATTATTTCGGAGGAAACGGTTATGTTGTTGTTTGTGTCGGGGCTTGTGATTTTAGTCGTCGGGTATTTGACCTACGGTCGTTTTGTCGAGTCGGTGTTGGCGCCCGACGACCGACGGACGCCCGCCGTCAAAATGAGAGACGGCGTCGATTACCTTGTTTTGCCCCACTGGAAAAATATGTTGATCCAGTTGTTGAACATTGCCGGAATTGGACCGGTAATCGGCGTTATTGCCGGTATTAAGTTCGGAACGATCGTTTTTCTTCTTATTCCGATCGGAAACATTATCGGCGGGGCGACGCACGACTTTCTCGCGGGTATGGCGTCGTTGCGTAATCGCGGCGCCAACTTGCCGTATTTTATTAAAATTACGCTTGGAAAAGTTCCCTACCAAATTTTTTCTGTTTTTATGATTTTTCTTCTTTTGTTGGTCGTTGCTGTTTTTATTAATATTCCGGCAAATCTAATCGATTCGACTTTCCTTCCTGATATTCCGTTCTATTGGGGCGCCGTCGCGCTGATTTTCCTATATTACATTGTGGCGACGATGTTTCCTGTTGATAAAATTATCGGCTCTTGTTATCCGATTTTCGGCGGGATTTTATTGGTCGGTAGCGCGGCGTTGTTAGGCGCGTTGCTTGGGCTTGGTTTTCCTTATCCCAACATTTTGCAAGAAACGGCTCGATTTACCGAATTAAAAGACGCCTTCGTGACCGAACAGCCGATTCTCCCTTGTCTGTTTGTGACGATCGCGTGCGGCATTCTTTCCGGGTTCCACGCTACGCAATCTCCGATTATCGCGAGGACGATACGTTCCGAGCGTCAAGCGCGTTCTTCGTTCTACGGAATGATGGTTCTCGAAGGCGTTATCGCTATGGTTTGGGCGGGCGCCGCGCTTGCCGTTTACAACGAATTTCCCGCGTTGTGGAAAGTCGCGCCCGTCAAGGTTTTGCCGCAAATTACGAAGGAGTTTTTAGGGAACGGCTTGGGGACGGTTACCGTAATCGCCGTTGTTGTGCTTGCCATAACTTCCGGAGACACGGCGATGCGCAGCATGCGTCTGAGTATTGCCGAAATGTTGCATATCGATCAGAAACCGATAAAGAACCGCGCGATCCTTTGCGTTCCGATTATTCTCGCCGTTTCCGCGTTGCTTTGGTGGTCTAATTTGAACGCCGCTTCGTTTGGCAAACTGTGGAATTATTTTGCGTGGGCCAATCAAGTTCTTGCCGCCGGAACCTTGGGCGCCTGTTGCGTCTGGCTCTACGCGACGAAACGCAAAGGGTGGGTCGCCGCCGCGCCCGCCGTGTTTATGACGTTTATCGTCGTCGCATTCATTTTGTGGACGTCCGAAGAACATAAGGGACCGATGGGGTTCGGATTGGATTTACGTCTTTCCTACGCGATCGCCGCCGTGTTGGCGATCGTTTACGTCGCGTGGTGCGTCGCGCGAGGCAAACGACTTGCCAAAGGGGGGGGAAAAGGAATGGAGGACGAAGACGACGAAAACGCGTTGGAATCCGAATCTTCAAAGGTCGGAATCGGCGATCAAATTTCTCTCTGAATTTATAAGAACGAAGTTTGAAGAGCGAAGGGGACGTCGTGAAACCGACGACGATTCGAACGGCTTGTTTCTGTTTTTGCGTTCTGTTCGCGTTCGCGCGCGGCGGCTTCGCGTCCGAGGCGATCGTCGTCGAGAATTACGCGGACGGGGACGTCGTTCGTTTTCCAGTCGCGTTGTTGCGAGGAAAGGTAGAATCGAGCGAATCCGACGGATCCGCCGTCGTCGTCGAGAATTTGTCTTCGTCGCGAAAGACGCGCGTTATGAGAACAAAAACGTTCGATTCGCGTTTTAAAGCGCTTGTCGAATTGACGCCGGGCGAGAATTTGCTTTCGATTTCCGTCGGGTCGTCGCGCCTTGAATTGACCTTGATTTACCGAAAGAGCCGCAACCCGTATTTTGTCAGACTGGTGTATTTTGTCGATTCTTCAGAGGACGCTTCCTTTGAATCGCCGACGGAATCCGGAGGATTTTCGGCAGACTATTGCGACAAAATGCGGACTTGCGCGCTCCTTTGGCAGACGGCGACCGCCGAACGACTGCGCGATTTCGGGTACGGACGACGTTCTTTTACGCTCGAGTTCGACAAAAACGAAGACGTCGTAGTTTGGCTTCAGCGCGGCAAACGCAAAGCGACCGAATATCGCGCTATGTCGGAAACGGAACGTTTTAAAGCGATCTATCGCGAAATACTCGCAGGAGACGCCTATTCCGAACGAGCGAAATATTTCGTCCTTGTCGCTTTTGCGCGTCGTAGTTCAAACGACGGCGAGATCGACGGACGCGTCGCCTTAGGAGGAGGACGCGTCGCAATGCTCGATTCTTCCTTATTTTTCGAGTGGTTTGATTCGCTGGACGAAGTTGAGGAACGTTTCAACGATTCGTCGCCGATCGACGAACGTTATTTACGCGACGCCGCCTACCGCAACGCGCGTTGGGCGCTGACGTCCTCCGCCGTCGGAGCCGGCTTGCACGAATTAGGGCACGCGTTCGGATTGGGACATTCGAGCGATCCCAACGATTTTATGAGTCGAGGTTTTGATCGATTTAATCGAATTTTTAGCGTTTACGAACCGCCGACCGTTAGTTCGAGCGGCGGAAAAGTCGACGAAAACGAGACTCCGCGATGGAACAAAAAGAGCGCTGAAAAGTTAGTTCTGTCGCGTTGGATCGACGAATGACGACGCGTCGCCCAAAATAATCGCGCAAAAGGGAAAATATGCAAGTTCAAGTAAACGAACGCGTCTTCGACGTCGACGAGCAAATGGTCGGCTTTTCAGAGACGGAACAGGTCAAAATTAACGTCGACGAGGCGCGCGTCAAAAGATTTGCCAAGGCGGCGCTTGGCGATTCCTTTACGCACGACAATTATTTTGCTAAAATGATGGCGGACGAAAAGACCGCGCGTCTGTTTTTCGAGTTGTTTTTGCCTAAAAGAATCCTGCGTAGTATCGATTTGGAGTCGTTGCGAGCCGCGCCTACGAAGTTTGTCGACGAAAAGGGCGCGTTTTGCGTGGGCGATATGATTTATACCGTCGATATGAAACGACGCAAAGGCAAGAAAACGCGACGCGCCGTCTTTGTGTTGGTTTTGGAACACAAGTCGGAACACGAAAAGTACGTTTCAATTCAGTTACTGAAGTATATTGCCGGGGTATTAGACTTTATGAGAGCCGATCCCGAAAAATATCAAGACGAAAACGGACTTTTGCCTTCGCCCTATCCGATCGTTTTTTCCCAGTCGAAGCGTTCTTGGGGACGCGTTCCTTATTTGAATCGAATCCTTTGGGCGATCAAAGGACTCGGAAGTTATATGGTTCGTTTTAAGTTTCAAGTTATTGAAGCGAGCGAAATTCCGTTGGAAAAAATTAAAAAACTTGAGCCGGTTATGCGCGTCTTTCTCTATATGGAACGACTTGCGAAACGGGAATATGAAAAGGGAGAAAATCAAGAACTGATCGATTTGTTTTCCGAGATTATCTTTGCGTCGACGCCGGACGAAAGATTGCGTCAAGCCGTTTTGGCTTCGTTCGGGTATTTGAAATATTTACGGAAAGGACGTCCTCAAATGATTACGGTGCAAGAGTTGCAAGACGAAATTTACGAACAAAGCGACGAATCGGATTACGCCGCGTTTCAAGAGTTTTTTCCAGACTTGTGCGACCTAAAATATGAAGAAGGTCTTGAAAAAGGTCGTGTTCTGATTATTTACGATATGATTTTAAAATATTACCGTCACAGGTATAACGTCGACGTTCCTGAAAAGTTGTCGGCAAAGATTAATGCTATAGGTTACTATCCGGCCTTAGAGGAAATACAATACGCCGCTTGGTCGGCTAATTCCCCTTCGGAATTTGAACGCGGCGTCGATTCCGTCGTTGAGAAATATGCCGAAGAAATCGAGGCTTTAAATAAAAAGAGCCGTTAAACGAACGCTTGGCGCCGTTGAGACGACAAACGTTCGTTTAAC
This sequence comes from Thermoguttaceae bacterium, assembly GCA_045641205.1. Taxonomy (GTDB): domain Bacteria; phylum Planctomycetota; class Planctomycetia; order Pirellulales; family Thermoguttaceae; genus RUG369. The sequence continues at coordinate 1,427 of JAZUGM010000191.1, read as the reverse complement.
GTCGCAAAAAAAAATGTCGAAAAGGGAGCGTTGCTCTTGACGAACGAACTGAAATTATCCGCGTTTGGGACGAAATTTTCCGAGGGAAGCGGGATACTCGATTTAATGAACGACTTGGGTGAAGCCGTCGCGCTAAGACCCGACGTAATTTCGCTTGGAGGCGGCAATCCTGCGGCGATACCCGAGATTCAAGCGCTTTGGCGCGAGAGCGCCGCCAAGTTTTTGGCGGATCAAGAAGCTTTTGACAAAGCGCTTGCCTGTTACGATTCGCCTCAAGGCGATCCGAGTTTTATCGACGCGTTCGTTTCGCTTTTTCGCGAGCGGTTCAAATTGCCGATCGAATCGTCGAACGTCGCGATCACAAGCGGCGCGCAACTTGGCGCGTTCAGCTTGTTGAATTTATTGGCGGGTCGAACAAAAGACGGGCGATTTCGCAAAATACTTATTCCAGCTTCGCCCGAATACGTCGGTTACGCCGATATGGGGCTCGAACGAGGAATGTTTGTCGCTTGTCCTGCGAAGATTACCTATCCTAACCCGGACGATTTGCGAATATTTAAGTATGAAGTCGATTTTGACGCCGTAGAAAAAATCGTCGCGAAAGAAGAAATAGCGGCGATTTTAGTCAGTCGACCGACGAATCCGAGTGGAAACGTCTTGCGTCGCGACGAACTGGCGCGACTCGACGCGCTGGCGAATCGAATCGGCGCTTGGTTGATCGTCGATTCCGCATACGGCGGTCCCTTTCCCGGAATTGTCGAAGACGAATCGGAACTCGACGACGTTTTCTGGGGCGAGCGGACGATTCTGTTTTACAGTTTGTCGAAGATCGGCTTGCCTAGTTTGCGCACGGGCATCGTCGTCGCGCCGAGCGAAATTGTCGAACGTTTGACGGCGATTACCGCGATTATCGGATTAGCCAACGGATCGCTAGGGCAGAGAATAGCGAAGCCGTTTTTCGCGTCGGGCGAGATATTGCGTATATCGCGCGAGATCGTGCGCCCTTATTATCGTCGTCGTCGCGCTTACGCCGTCAATTTAATGCTGGACGAGCTACAACGCGCCGGAGTCGACGCGCGATTGCATAAAAGCGAAGGCGCTTTTTTCCTTTGGGTTTGGGTTCCGACGTTGAAATCGGGCTCCAAAACTTTGTACAGGCGTCTCAAGGAGAAGAACGTCTTGGCGATACCGGGCGACGAATTTTTTTACGGACTCGACGAACAAAACGCCGAAGAGCGAGATCCCGCGTTTGAAGCGTCTAGGCGTCAGGCGTTGCGCCTCAGTTTTTCCGCGAAAGAAGATGCCGTCGAACGCGGTTTTCGCGTCGTCGCGGAAACGATCGCAGAAACCCTCGATTTTGAGGCGCGCGCGTAATCGATTTGTAAATAAAGTTTAACTTAACTTGAAATATCGGGAAACGAATTTGA
>JAZUGM010000190.1:0-10758 GCA_045641205.1 Thermoguttaceae bacterium | reverse complement strand
GGCGTATTCTCGCCCACAAGATTCATTCTTAGAAGCGTAGGCGCGCCGTCGTCGTCACGTTCGACGACGGAATAATTCGCGATTTGATACCACTTTGCAAAAGCGCGATAATTCCCGTCTCCCGGCAGGTGTTCCTGCCCGAACAACATTATGTATCGGGTCGTTTCCAGTTGTTCGACTACTCTACTGCGAGTGATTGCGTCGTTTGCTCTTTCGTCCGTCTTGAGATAAGTATTGTTGGTAGAACTAGTCCGTCCCGTCGTTAAATCGACGGTAACGACGCCTCCTTGGTAACCCGAGCCGTTCAAAGTCGCGGTAAAGACTTTTTCGTCGTCTACAATTCTATCTTGGAAAACGGCGACGCTGTAATCCGCCACGCTTATGCTCGACAACGAACAATCGAAAAACGCGTCGGAATTCGTTTTTAGACTCACCGTCGCAAGCCAAGAATGACGCCCCGAAAAAGAGGGAATATCGCCGACGTTCAAAACCATATCGGGCTCGGTCTCGACTCGAGGTCGAACTTCCGTCTCGTCTTCCGATTCCGAATATCCGCTTATCGTTTCGTTCAGATAAAAGTCTCGTTCGTATCGCGCGTCCTGTTGCAAGCTGGAATACGAAAAATCGTACATAGGCGCCATTCGCGTGAAGAAAACTTCAAATCCGTTGGAAGGTTTATAATCGTAAAACTCGGGAAAATATTCGCCCGTCGTCTTACCAAGCGGATCAATAAAGAACGGATAGGTCAGATTTAAGTTGCCCGTGTCGTACAACGCGGCGTTGTGAGTCGACGGATAGCTTCCGTTCTGTTGATTTTTCAACAACCAATTACTTGGATTTGTCCAGCCGTTGGTTTTCATTAATCTGACGGCGTTTCGCCCCATAGCGGCGCAATTATCGGCTTCGTTCATCTGCGCGAGACGCATACCGCCAAAGGGAATCGCGGCAAGGACGCCGACAAGTCCGACGGCGAGAACAAGAATCGACGCCATAATTTCGATAAGAGTCAACGCGCGTCGATTATTCGCGCCAAACGCGCGCTCGCTACGAGTCAAAGAGATCGCCGCCATATTAATGACCTCCTAAATTACGCTTAGACGTCCGCGCAAACTCTCGCGATTCGAAAACCGCGCCTTCCAAATCGCCGATCGCATAATTGACGGGCGGATTGACTTCGGTCGTCGCGACAAGTCCCGAGCGCGGGTTCACCGTCACCCAAAAATTCGTCGCGTCCTCGTAGTTCCAGAGTCCGTCTTCCGCCATCGTGATCGCTTCGCCGGTCGACGCCAACTCGTCGACGCCAAGCGCGGAGATACGATCCCATCGCCCGACTAAGAAATAAACCGTGCCGGTAGGCGAGAACTTGCCCGCCCCGTCGACGACGTAATCGACTTCGCCGCTCGGCGAAAAAACGATCGTAACGTCGTGTCCCAGCGCGAACACGCCTCCCTCGTCGGTTCCCGAAAATTCGAGGTCGACGACGGCGCCTTGCGGCAAACCGACGGGCGCGGTCATCGTTTGGCGCGGATCGCGAATGACTTTAAAGGACGCGTTCGAACAGGCGGGCAATTCGACGCCTTCGAGCTTTTCGATATACGCGCCTCCGCCGTCAAAAATAATAGGGTAATAAGGTCCGATTCCGTTGAACTGAATCATAGGCGCCGATTCGCTTGCGACGTAAACGTCCCAATATGGATCGTTAATATTCGTAATTTGTCTGACGCGACGACCGCTCGGACTAAATCCGTCGCTTTCCGGCAAGAGAGAGACGCTGGAACCGACGTCCAAACCAGAATAATAAGGAGGCGTTTCAACTTGTCGAAGGACTAGCGAGACGGAGCCGTACCCGTCTTCGTCTCCGTCCCAAGAGCCGGGGAAGTATTCAAGAGTAACGCCGCACGGTCTACCCGTCGTCATAGCGCGCGCTCGGGCTCTATTCAAGTAGGTGGAAAGCGTCGACGCGGCGTTCGACGTCAACTGCGACTCCATCATCGGCTTAATCGCCGGAACGCTCACCGCCGCCAACGTCAACATCATCGTAGCGACGACAAGAAGTTCAATCAGCGTAACGCCGCTTCGATTTGCGCGCGTTTGAAATCTTCGCATTCTCGTTGCTCCCCGACCTCTGTTTTATTTCCCAATATTTGCGGCGTTGTTCTTCCGCTTCGTTACGCTCGTTCTCGACGCTCTGTCGCTTCGCCTCTCGGCGAGAAATTACTCTTGATATTCGCTCTCCAACGTTCCGCTGTCGACAAAATTCACAATATTGTCGGCGTCTTCCAAGTAGACGTTATATTTCGGTTGCGTCGCGGGAATTCCGTCGCGAACGGTTTCGTTCTCGTTAGGACCGAACATTCCGTCGGCGCCGGGGTGAATCAGTTGGAACCGACTTTCTTCATACCAAGACCCGTCGTTAAAGTTTCGCGCGTAAGGAACGGCGCAAGTAACAACGTCGGTCGACGCGGCGCTCTGTCCTAAATAGAAGCTCTTTTGCGTATAAGGGACGTTTACGGAAGGTCGGAAATAAACGATCGGGTAGTCGCCTTGACAATAAGCGGGCGTATAACAATACGCGTTCAAACTATCGTCCCACAACGAATCTTCGTCGTTTACAGGATAGAAGTAATCGTTGGAGTCGTCGTATTTAGCGCTAAAATACGTTCCTAAATATTTGCGTTCAAAGGCAAACAACGGCTTCTCGCGTTGCGCTCGAGTCGGACGCGCCAAACGTGTTCCGTCGGCGGTAAATCCCAACGGAGCTTTCGGATTGGCATAAAATCCGCTAGGAACGCCGTCGGCGTTCGGCAAACCGCCAAGCCAAAAGACGAGCGAAGAAATATTTCTTCGAATATCCCAGACGTGTTCGCCGTTGCAATCGTTGAGATCCGCCGGATAATCGGCGTCCGAACCGTAACGACTGCTCGACAACTTGCAACCCATTTTAATATGGTCGACAAAAGTAACGTAATCGGGGACGTTGTAACGAGGCCAACGCTTTTTAATATGGCGCATAACGGCGACGTCGTCGCTAAGATCGGGCGGATATTCGCCGAACCGATTTTTATACTCGTCCAGCGCGATCGACAACTGCGCTTCTTGGGTCGAAACGATCGCGTTGCTGACGGAACGACGCGCGCTAACCAAGACGGAAGTAGTCAGACCCGCCAACATTCCGATAATCACGATAACGATCAATATCTCGAGCAAGGTAAAACCGGCGCCTCGGCTCGCGCTATTCCGACGATTATTAGTCATTGCCATATTACCTTATCAACGTGTTATCTTATCAGCGTATGATTGTCGACGTTGTCTTTATACGTGTTCACGCCGTCGATTTCTACGGGAACCCCCAGCCAATAATCGGCTCCGCTTTCCAAACAGGTAAACGGATCGTTCATAGCCTCAACCTCGTTTTCGTCGAAGGCTTCGTCAAAAATCCCATATCCGCCGTCGGGTCCTGCGGAATAGACGTAAGGAACCAAGAACCAACCCGGTCGCATATCGGCGCCGACGACTCCGTTTTGTTTTCTCCACGCCAACACGGAAAGAGGATCAAACGGATCGGCGTTACTTTCGTCGCCGTATATTTCGTCGAAATAGTTGGCGTCGACTACGCTATAGGGTTCGCCTCCGCCAAACGAAGGAAGTTCGATAGAACCGTTTTCAGCGTCGTAATGAAGAGTCGGCTGTCTGTCGCTTTTAACGACGCAAGGCGCCCAGCGCAACCAGCGAATCGGTCTACCCCACCCGTCGACAAATTCTAAAAGTCCGTCGCCGTCGGTATCGGCAAGTTCGCGGTCGGAGAAAGTCGCGCGACATTCGGGCGCGGCGTTCGTCAGAACCAAATAGAGCAACTCAGGATTCAAATCTTCGTCGCCTTTATTCGGCGCGGAATTAATAGCGAACAAATAGGATTCCTGCAAAGGAGTGAGTCCGCCCGTCCCCGATCCGTTGTATAATGATTTCGCTCTAACTTCCGATTCGCATCGGGGCATATCGCAACGAAGCAAGTCGCGCATAACCTGAAGTCTCGCCCACGCTTTTTCTGTCGCGGAGGCGTTTGGGGCAAGATTATACTCGGTAACGTCGACGCGACGATACTGATATTTCTCGTAAATCGACGTAAGGACGGAATCGATTTTCGCGATCGTGGTTCTCGTCTGCGTCGTCCGCGCGCTTTCGATAGCGGCGCGCACGGTTGAAACGGAGATAGCGCCCAACATTCCGATGATCGCGATAACGGTAAGAAGTTCGATCAACGTAAACCCGGAAGGCGCAAATTGACGTCCGCGTCGTAGTCGACGATTCGCGTTTCGTTCATTGTCGATAAATATTTTCATTCGCTCGCCCCGTCGGTTTGCCGTCGCGCGCCCAAAACGCCGCCGTTTCCTTTTCCGTTCCCTATTTCTTCCGAATCTATGTCTTTCGAAATTAGGCTTTTCGAATTATTTTTTTCGAAAAGTCTTCCTCAAACAACTAGCGTTTACTCTCGTTCTGATTCCAGCGTCGCGCCGTCGGTGAAGTTCGCAATATTATCCCAATCGGCGACCGTAACGGAACCGGGCTTGGAGACGTCGCGCGGCTCCTCTTCGGAATGCCCGTGTTCGTGGTCTTCGTGCCCTTCCTCGTGCAAGCCAAACGAGGCGTCTTCGCCCGGCAAAATCAGCTGGAAGGAATCGGCGTTATACCATTTTCCGTCCTTCATATAAGGCGCGGCGACGCCTAAATTACCGACGTGTTTGTCCTTTCCTTCGTAATCGCTTCTGAAATAGACGATCGGCTGACCTCTGAACATCAGACCTTGCAAATTATAGTTTCCGCCTTGAGAACCGTCGCCGTCGAACGTCAATTCGATCAAGGGCGTTTCTCGCGGCTCTTTTCCTAAGTCGCTCAATCCGATCCCAAACGGATTGTCTTCGTCGGCAAGAAAACCGTCGTAAGCGACTTGTCCGTCCCCTTCGTCGGGGAAGCCAGCCAACCAGAAGAGCGCGGAAGCGCCGGGCTCGACGCCTTCTTTTGCGGTTTCGTCAAACGCCATATCGACCATTTCGTCGACGTTCCCGCTTTTTAACGTTCGGGGCCAGCGCTTTAGGATATGCTTTCGAATTTCCGCTTTCGTCGCGCAACAGTCGGGCGGATATTCGCCAAACTTCTGCTTGTACATTTCGAGGCATTGCGCGACGTCGTCCAAACGAGATTTCGCCGTAACGCTAGTAAAGAACCCGCGAGCGCCGCCCAACGCGACCAAGGTAGCGGCGGCGATTAATCCAATAATCGCGATAACCGCTAAAATTTCGATCAAGGTGAAGCCGAAACGCACGCCGTTTGGCGTTCCGCAAGAATAAGCGCTACGTTTGTTCACAAGGAAAGTCCTTTAATTACGAAAAGTTCAATTCGTCGACAAGTCGACTTCCTAAACAAGCTATGTTCTAACAAGCTAAGTCTTTTCCCGACGCGCTTTAGTTCTTTTTAGATTAGAACGTCCGCGCGTCGAAAAGTTCCTTTTTTCTGCAAAATATCAGTTAGACAAGCTTTCAATCAGTTTAATCATCGGCAAGAACAACGCGATAACGATCGTACCTACCATAACGCCTAAGAACATAATGAGCAACGGCTCGATCATACTCATCAACGCTTCCGTGTAAACTTGAACTTCTTGGTCGAAGACGTCCGCGACTTTATAAAGCATCGCGTCCAATTCGCCCGTTTCTTCGCCGACGTCGACCATATTGACGACGATGTCGCTCAAAATTTTGTTCTGCAACTTCATCATATAAACCAAGCAACCGATCGGACCGGCTAGGAATACGAAGAAGTAGAACAAGCAAGCGGGGTGGAAACCCGGCTTCGAGTGTTGTTTCATTGGATTCGCGATCGTATCGCCGTCTCGAATCGCTTCGAGAATCTGCTGATACAGTTTCTCGAAAACGCCGTTGTCGGACGTTTCTTTCGTAATATGGATCGCTTCCAAAATTGGAACGCCGGATTGAACCAAGGTTCCCAAAGTACGCGTTGTTCGCGCGACGATCGTTTTCTCAAACAGGATGCCGAAAATTGGCAACCGCAAGAGGAACAAGTGCCAGCCAAACCGCATATAGGAGAAACTTGTCGTTATCTTGATAAACAGCCATATTCCGAACGGGATACCGGGAATCAAATACCAGTACGTCATTACCATATGGGAGGTATTCATCAGCCACTGCGTCAACGCGGGCAACTCGGTGTCAAAGTCGGCGAAAATTTCTTCAAATTTCGGAACAATGTTCGTCATAATGAAGATCAAAATACCCGTCGCAAAGATAACGACCGCGACAGGATACGTCATCGCCGACTTAATCTTCGCTTTCAATTCTTCCGAACGCTCGAGGAATTCCGCCAAACGTTGAAGAATCGTTTCGAGGGCGCCGCCCGCTTCGCCCGCTTTGATCATATTGACGTACAAGCGGTTGAAAGCCTTCGGTGACTTTGCCATCGCTTCGGACAAGCTAGACCCGCTTTCGATCTCTTGACAGACGTCGATCAAGCAGTTCCTCAACGCGCCCGGCTTGGCTTGTTGTTGCAAAATATTCAAACTTCGCAAAATAGGCAAACCGGCGTCCTGCAAAATGGACAAGTTTCTCGTAAAGTCGCGGAGGAGTTTCGGCTTAACTTTTCCAAAGGAGAAAGTCTTTTCGCCCTTTCCTTTGCCCTTTTTAGCGACTTTTCGATCTTTATGGAGAGCGATTTTCGTAACAAGATAACCGCTCTCCTTAAGCGTTGCGGTTACTTCCTCTTCGGTCGACGCCTCTATTATGTCGGTAAAACCTTTACCGGCGGCGTCAACCGCCTCTACTTTATATTTCGGCATGGGAATACCTTATGAAGGGAATTATTGCGGCGAAAATCGCGTCGTCTTTGTCGCTCAATTCGACGGCGCCGACGGAAGGCGCGTTCGAGCTTAACTGCGACGTTCTCTTTTATTTCAAATTCAAAATCGGGGGCGCCAAGGACGCAAGCGCAACGCTCGCGTAAGGACGCGCAATCAAAGTATAGTCGAGATTGTTTGTTTTTTCAACGCCTTGGGCATATTTCTTCAAAAAAAAGGCAAATTTTTTTGAAAAATAACTCGAGATTGCGCTAGGCGCCGTTTTTACCGACGTCGCGCAACCCTTGCGACGAGGGAAAAGCCCGTTAGGCGTCGAGAACGGTTTCTCTTACGACTTCTTCAACGGTCGTAATTCCTTCGTAAATTTTAGACAACCCCGCTTCGCGCAAGGTAATCATACCGTTTCTTTGGGCGGCGGCGCGCATTTCGGCTACGGAGCCGTTACGCAAAATAATTTCGCGGATTTCTTCGTTGACGGTAAGGAATTCGTGAATAGCGGTTCGTCCCTTGTAACCGGTGTTGTTGCAAGCGACGCAACCGGCGCCCTGATAAAAATGCTTTCCTTCGACGTCCTTTAAAGTCAATCCCAACTCCGCCAACTGCTCTTCGTTCGGCTTAACCTCTTGACGGCACTCTTTACAAATACGACGAACGAGTCGTTGCGCCAAAATCGCCTGCAACGTCGCGGTGATAAGGAATTCAGGAATCCCCATATCCTTCAAACGCGTGATCGTGCTAGGCGCGTCGTTCGTGTGAAGCGTGCTGAAGACCAAGTGCCCGGTCAAGGAGGCTTGAACGGCGATTTGCGCAGTTTCGCGGTCTCGAATCTCGCCGACAAGGATTTTATCGGGGTCTTGTCGCAAAATCGAACGCAAACATTGCGCGAAGGTGTTTCCAATTTCCGCGTCGATCGGCATCTGGACAATGCCGTCGATGTCGTATTCGACGGGGTCTTCGGTCGTCATTAACTTGTCGGTAACGACATTAAGTTCCGAAAGCGCGGCGTAAAGGGTCGTCGTTTTCCCGGAACCGGTCGGTCCGGTAACCAAAATAATGCCGTTCGGCAACTCGATAATATCGCGGAATTGACGAATCAAATCCTGCGACATACCGACGTTGTTCAAATCGAGCGAAATAACCGACTTATCCAAAATTCGGCAGACGACGCTTTCGCCAAACATCGTCGGCAAAACGCTGACGCGAAAATCGACGGGATGACCGGCGACCATTAGACGAATACGCCCGTCTTGCGGAAGACGCTTTTCGGCAATGTCCAAGTTCGCCAAAACTTTGATACGGGTGATAATCGCGCTAGCCAAGTGTCTTGGCGGCGGCACCATTTCGTAAAGCGTGCCGTCCGCTTTGATACGAATTTTAAACTCGTCTTCAAAAGGTTCGAAGTGCAAGTCGCTCGCGTGGTCTTTAATTCCAAGTAGGAAAACCATATTGAGCAATTTTCGAACGGGCGCGGTCTCCGACAACGCCTCGGCGCTCGCCAAGTCGTCGTAAGCGCCTTCGGAGGCTTCCATTGCGGCGATATATTCCGGGTCGTTTTCCATACCCGAAATAATCGACTCGACGCTGTCCCCTTGATCGGTCGCGTAATAACGCTCCAGCGCGACTTCAATTTCTTTCGGGGTCGTAACAACCGATCGAATCTGATAGCCTAGGAAGTTGCGTAATTCGTCGATGACGGAAATATTTTGCGGATCCGCAGTCGCGATCGTAAGGACGTCGTTTCTAAAACTCAACGGAATAACGCGATACAGATTCGCCATCGGCTCCGTCAGATGTTTCAACACCTCAGGGGGAATCGTCAAATCGGAAACGGCGACGACTTGCATACCAAGTTGTTCGGCAAGCGCTTGCGCAAGTTGCTCGTCGGTGATCATATTCATACTGATCGCAATTTGCCCAAGCAACTCGTTTTGACGTTGGTTTTGTTCCTCGCGCAACAAATCCAACTGTTCTTCGTCGATATACCCAAGGTCGATTAGAACCTGTCCAAAACTTCGCGCCATTCTTATTCTCCCGTTTCCGAATATTTTCTCTCGCCAAACGTCTTCGTTTTAACTTCAATTATCGGCGGTTCCGTCGTTTCGGTTCTTTCGAACGCATATCGCTTCAAACTTTGTTAAATACGAGCGATTCCGACGCGCCGCGTCGTAGTCTCTCGAGGTTTCAAACGTTCCCATAAGCTTCGGCGTTCATCAACTGCGTTGAAACGCAACGCCGTTCGCTTCATTTTGAAACAGTCCGTATCGTCTAGCAAGAGAAATCAGGATAAACGGAAGGACTATTTCCTTATTTTGCATACAAGACGCCAAATCGTCAAAAACCGCGTCGAATCGGCGTCTAAATCGAACTCCCCTCGCGCGTCCGCCGCTCGAGAAGAATCCGATTATCTAAAAACTATCTTCGAAGACCGTTCTCGGAAGACTATTCTTCGTCCTCGTCCTCTTGCTCGGCGCCCAAGCCGGTTTCGTAACGTCGCATCTTCTCTTCGAGCTGATCGGGCATATTCGCCTTGATGAGCGCGTCTTTCTTAGTGACCGTTTGTTCCTTCCAAAGTCTGAACAAGTGGTCGTCAAGGAGTTGCATACCGAGCTTGTGTCCGGTTTGAATCGACGAATTAATACGGAACGTTTTATTTTCACGAATTAAGTTCGCGATAGCGGAAGTTACGACCAACATTTCGTAAGCGGCGACTCGACCGCCTTGAATACGCGGCAACAACTGTTGCGACAAAATGCCGATAATGGAGGTCGACAACTGCGTTCGAATTTGTTCCTGCTGGTTCGTCGGGAAAACGTCGATAATACGGTTGACCGTTCCTTGCGCGCCGGTCGTGTGCAACGTGCCGAAGACGACGTGCCCGGTTTCCGCCGCCGTAATAGCGGCTTCGATCGTTTCCAAGTCGCGCATTTCGCCGACGAGGATGACGTCGGGGTCTTGACGCAAGGCGGCGCGGATCGCGTCGGCAAAGGACATAACGTCGACGCCGACTTCGCGTTGATTGACCGTCGATTTCTTGTGATGATGATAGAATTCGATCGGGTCTTCGATCGTAATGATGTGGTGGTCGACGTTCGTATTGAGCCAGTCGATACAAGCCGCCAACGTCGTCGACTTGCCCGACCCGGTAGGACCGGTAACCAAAATCATACCGCGCGGACGTTGAATCAGTTCTTTCATCACGGGCGGCGTGCCCAACTGCTCCATCGAGAGCAAGTCGTTAGGAATTTGGCGCAAAACCAGACCCGTGTTGCCCTTCTGCTTAAAGACGGAAACACGGAAACGCGCTTTGTCGCCGAACGCGAAACCGAAGTCGGTGCCTCCGCGCTCTTGCAACTCTTGTTGACAACGACCGGGCGTGATACTTTTCATCAGGGAAACCGTGTCTGAAGGTTCCAGCACCTTCGTTTCAAGCCTCACCAAGCGTCCGTGCAGACGAAGCACCGGGGGTTGTCCGACGGCGATATGCAAGTCGGACGCGCCGCGAACCACGACCGTCTCCAACAATTTATCAATTAAAATCGTTCCCATAAGCCAAATCCTTTGTGCCGATCGATTCTAAAACCAACGAAAAGAGCCGCGTTTTCAAATTCATTCGTCTTCAAGCTCATTCTTCTTCAAGACGCGCGACGCGCATAACCTCTTCGATCGTCGTAATTCCCTTCATCGCCTTAACGATTCCGTCTTCAAACAAGACGTGCATACCTTCGCTTCTTGCGACGCGTCGAATATTCGCCGTTGACTCGCCCTTGAAAGTCATCTCGCGCACTTTCGCGGACATATACATCAATTCGAAAATAGCGCGTCGTCCGCGATACCCGGACTTATTGCAGTTGACGCACCCCTTCCCTTTGACGAACGTCGCTTTCGCGGCCATT
>JAZUGM010000189.1:0-9099 GCA_045641205.1 Thermoguttaceae bacterium | reverse complement strand
CGACTTTTCTTCCTCGTCATGAACAAGGCGCCGGTTTCGCCGCGCAAGGCTACGCGCGCGCGACGGGTAAAGTCGGCGTCTGTGCGACGACAAGCGGACCGGGCGCGGGAAACATCGTCACGGCGATCAACGACGCCAAATTGGACAGCGTTCCGATGTTGATTATTACGGGTCAAGTGAACTTTAACGCGATCGGACAAGACTCGTTCCAAGAGACGCCGATCACCGAAGTTTGCCGTTGTATTACGAAACATCACTACCTTGTCGAGAGGACGGAAGATCTCGCGCGCATCGTCTCCGAAGCGCTTTACGTCGCTTCTTCGGGTCGTCCCGGTCCCGTGTTGCTCGACGTCCCGAAAAACGTCCTCGTCGGCAAGCGCCAACCGAATTTTGACGAAAAACACGATTTACCCGCCGCCTATAAGCGCCTCTTGTCCAAGAAGGATAACGCGGCGACTTTACGCGAAGTCGTTTCGAAACTAAATTCCGCGCGTCGTCCAATCATTCTTTCGGGCGGCGGCGTCACGCTTGCGGACGCGACGGAACTGCTCAAGAAAATCGTCGAGAAAACAAACGTTCCAGTCGCGACGACGATGCCGGGGCTCGCGAGTTTTTCGCGCGACGATTCGCATTCGCTCGGCATGGCGGGAATGCACGGAACTTTCTGCGCTAATAAAGGAATTCGTGAAAGCGATCTCCTGTTGGTTTTTGGGGCGCGATTCAGCGACCGTGTCGCCGCCGTGCCCAGTCGATTTGCGCCGGACGCGTTTATCGTTCATTTCGACGTCGACCCGTCGGAATTCAATAAAGCAAAACGCGTCGACGCGACTGTCTGCGGCGATCTCAAAACGACGTTGCAAGAACTGCTGGACGAATTGGAAAAGAGTTACGTGCCCGTCGATTTGTCCGATTGGTCGGAGCAACTGGCGAAATACGAAGCCGAGCATCCTATTTATTACAGCTTCACGAAAGTCGAACAAGACGAAGACCTGCCGACCGCGCAATACGCAATCTCCGAACTGTCGAAGGCGACGCAAGACAAAGACGCGATCATTACGACGGGCGTAGGTCAACATCAGCTCTGGACGACGCTTTATTATCGTTTCAACAAGCCGCGAAGTTGGCTGTCGAGTTGCGGACTTGGCACGATGGGCTTCGGACTTCCGTCCGCGATGGGCGCCAAAGTCGCGCGTCCTGAAGCGACCGTCGTCGCGATCGAAGGGGACGGAAGTCTTCAAATGAATATTCAGGAGATGGCAACCTGCGTAACGGAACATATTCCCGTAAAGCTGTTGTTGATCAACAATCAACACTTAGGCAACGTTATGCAATGGGAAGATTTCTTCTTCAAGAAAATCAACCCGGAAACTTACCGCGCCAACACGTATCTCGGAGACATTGACGACAAGGAAAACGTCGGAAAAGGCGACGGGTATCACTTGACGTCGCGCTATCCCAATTATCCGATGATCGCGCGAGGATACGGCTGGGACGCCGAAGTCGTCGAAACGCGTTCGCAATTCCCCGACGCCTTGAAAAGAATGCTTGAAAGCGATCGTCCGTATATGCTCGACGTGCGCGTTCCTTATAGCGAATACGTCTTGCCTATGATTCCGCCGGGAGGAACCCTCGAGGACGTCAGACACATTGAGTAGCGTTAAAAATGATTTTGTAAATAATCGTCTGAAAGCCGCCCTTTTTGAGGGCGGTTTTTTTGGCGTCGTTCGATCTTAACGAATCTAAACTCGCTCGCTATTTCGCGTCGATTCGCTCTTCAATAAAGATCAACACGTTGCAAAAGGCGGTCTTGGCGCCGACGATTTCCGAAAGATTGTCGATCAAATCCGACGACGCGTTCTTTTTTGGGATCGGAAGCGGCACGACGCCCAAATCGACGATCGCCGCTTTGGAACGCGCAAAAGCGACTTTGCCGCGAAAGTCGCTCGAAAGTACGACGGGACGCTCCGCAGTCAACTGCAAACGGGGCTCCGTAGGAATCTTGACGGAATACGCCTTCGTCTTCTCGACGACCGTCGAACGAAAACGAAACGTCAATTCCAGCGTCTCGCCCGTCGTCGAAAGCAACGGCGTCGTCTCGATGCGAAAACCTTCGTCGATCGTTCGCGAGTCGGCGACATAGCCCGAAGGCTGACGCGGATCGACGCGATATTCCGCGACGAAGCTCTTTTTGGGCGAAGCCGCCGCCCAGCCGAACGTCGCGCCGTTTTTCACGACGTCGCGTCCGGCGTTGACGAAATTAAAACCGGCGCGCTTTTGGCAGTCTGCAAATATTTTCTCGAGTTCGGCGCGTTCGACAAGTCGACTTTGAACGTCGGCGGTCGAGCCGGAAACGGTCGTCGGCAGAACGGTTGGCAAATGTTCCAATCTTGCGCGCCAGTCGACGCCTTGCAACGCGACGACCCTAATTGAAAAGGAAGCGTCCTTTTTTTCGGGATCAAGAAACCGATCGACCACGTTGGAAACGTACTGTTGCACCTTGGCGCAATGATAGACGTAAAGACGCTCGCGCGAGCCGCTCAAGACGGAAAAAGGCTCCTTGCGCCAAAAATCCTCTCCGGAATCCGTCAAAATCCAATCTAAGATCGAATTTTGCGGATCGGTTACGTTTGGAAAGCGTTCCGTATAGGGCGCAAGGTCGTAAACGACCCAAAATTGCCCGTCGGAGTTGGGAAGTTGCGACAATTCGAGAGAATATCTCGTGTTGTTCGGTCCGGGAAAAGCGCCGTTCGTCACGCCCGACTCGTTTTTAACGTCGGAAATATTCGCGCGGTCTTCGTCCGCTTCGCGCCAAGTCGCGCCCTCTTTGAGTTCTTGCGCGAAAACGCAAGTCGAAAAAAAACGCGACGCGCTCAAACAAAGAAGAATCAATAGAAAAATCTCAAACGTCGCTAGCCGTCTTCGAATCGACGTCGACATATAAACAAACGACTCGCGCATCGCTTTTCACCGCTAATTAATAATCGTCAAAAAATTCTCACAAACGACCGGCGTAATCGGTTCGTTTTATAGGCAAATCATCGGCGCGTCAAGCGTAGTCTAAAACTCCGCGCTACTTCCGCAAACGGTCGCGATTTTTGTAATCGTTCGCGAGAATCTCGAACGTTTTACGGAACGTTAGTTTTAGCCAAGCGTTCTATAAAACGCCGCGAATCCAACTTTGTCGGCGTTTCGTTATCCGTGAAAGTTTACTAATTCCCCAAGTCATTAAGCGTCTTTCAAGAACGAGGCTCGAAAGACGACGTTTTTAGCAAACGAAACTTGAGAACCCGACGAATTTCTTGCGCCGTCTTCGATTCGCGCCGTCTTCGATTCGTCTCGTCTAACGCAACTCGTCGCCGACTTGCAAGCGACAGCCTCGTAGGAAGGCTTCCGTCGGCATATTCTTTTTGCCGGAAGGTTGGACGCAAAGAGGACGCAAAAAGCCGTCGCCCGTCTTAATCCAAAACGCGTTTTTAGAAACGTTTACGATCACGCCCGGCTTCGCGTCTTCGGCGTCGTCGAATTTCGGAACGGCGCCCGAGTCGTCGAATTTCGAGAAAGGTCCGAGTATCAATCGAGCGCCGACGTCCTCTTGTTCGTCGCGCTTGAATCGATCGGAATAAGTTCGGGGCCAAGGCTGAAACGCGCGATACTGATCGACGATCGCGTCCGAACTCTTCGACCAATCGATTCTTCCCTCTTCTTTTTTGAGCTTAGGCGCAAGGGACGCCTCGGCGTGGTTTTGGACAAGCGGCGCGATCGCCCCTCGTTCGATTTGTTCGATCGCCTTCAAGACCAAGGGCGCGCCAAGTCGCGCAAGACGCTCTTCGATTTCAACGGCGGTCTCGTCTAGCGTCGGAAAATAAGAGTCGACGGCGACGATCGGTCCGGAATCGACGGTCGGCTCGATGAAAATCACGCTGACGCCCAATTCCTTTTCGCCGTTTTGAACGGCTCGATTGATAGGCGCGGCGCCGCGATATTTCGGCAACAGAGAGCCGTGCAAATTCAGTCCGCCGTATTTCGTTGCTCCGAGCAAGTCCTTCGACAAAATCTTTCCGTAGTCGCAAATAAAGATCAAATCGGCGTTAAGACTTCTAATCGCTTCGACGTTTTCCGGCGCGTTGACGTTTTCCGGGTCGAAGAAGGGCGTTCCGACGAGAAAATCTTCCATAGCGCGACGAATCGGCGGCGCGCCGGCGCCTCTGCCCTTCTCTTTCGTGCGCAAGGGCATGGCGAAAACCGCGATTATTTGATTGTCCGATTCCTTTAAGGCGCGCAAAGTCGGCATGCCGAACCCGCCGTTGACCATCGCAATAATTTTCATTTCGTACTCGTTTAAAAAATTCGTACTCGTTTAATAAAAAGGACGCGCCGACGGATCGACGCCAAACGTCGCAAGCGCAAGATCGCCCGAAGGAAGCGTTCGCCCGGCGCTTGAGCGAATTCCGATCGATCGCGACAAATAACGAACGGTTCGACGAAAAGCCGTCTTCTCGAACGAATCGCGCAACGCTCGTTCCAACGCTTGACCGTTAAAAGAGGGCGTGTGGCAAGTCAGCATAACGAACCCGACCTCGCCGCCGCATAACGCCGCGCAACGATCCAACATTGGCGCCAAGTCGCGAGTCAAGCGCCAGACTTCGCCGCGCGCGCCGTGCCCGTAACTCGGAGGGTCGAGTATGATTCCGTCGTAACGCGCTTCGCGTTTCAGTTCGCGCTTGACGAACTTCGTCGCGTCGTCGACGATCCAGCGAACGTTTCCGCCTAAGACAAGCTCTTCTTCGGAAAAATCCAACGGGGCGCCCCGCTCTAATTTTGCGCGAAGCGCGTTGGAAAGCGCCGCGTTTCGTTTCGCTTGAGCGACAATGTTGCGCGCCGCGTCGAGATGCGTGACTTCGGCGCCCGACGCGTCGGCGGCAAGCGCGCTGCCTCCGGTATAGCCGAACAAATTCAAGATTTTCAGCGGTCGTCCAAGCGTTTCGGCGCCTTGACGGCAAAACGCGAAGATTCGCGCCCAGTTTTCCGCTTGTTCCGGAAAGACGCCGACGTGCCCAAAGGGAGAGCCTTTCAATTCGAAAACGAAACGCGCCCCGACGGGCAAGAGCCAAGGAAGGTTGGCGTTGGAGTTCGACGCCTTTTCCGCTTCCGACGCGTCGCGATAACTTGGAAAATAACGGCGTCCCAAATCGGAAGTCGGAACCCAATATCCGCGAATCCCCAACGCGGAATTTTTCGCGGACTTGCTCGACGTCGGAAAAGGCAGAAATTTAGCGTCCGCCTCGCGCCAACGCTCGGGCGAAGCCGGAGCGCGTCCTTCCGCGCTTGGACATAACCGATCGAGAACCAACGCGCCAAATCGTTCAAGGCGCCGACCGTTCCCAAAATCGAGCAGTTCATATTGATCTCTGGAAAACATAGGAAAACGCGTTCCCCTTTGCGCAAATATAAAACAACGACGCCAAACGGATTTGGATTCGACGATTCCTCCGCGCGTCTTCATTTTTCGCTCGTCGCTCCGCAGGACGCTTGAACGAAAAACGCGCGGAGTCGGTCGCCGGGTAAATTGTAAGCGCATTTAAGGCGCAAATCAAGGGTCTTATTGAAATTCGCTTGCAAAATTTTAAAAAAAAGGCATACGTTCACGGAAAGCCGCCTCATATAATGCGGCGGTTGGGGGGAACAATGAAAACGCGTCGAACGAACGCGTAAGAGGACGGTATTATCTAAATTACGGCGTCTTTCGGAAATTCAAACGCAACCGTCAAAAAATCAATAAATTTCGCGATCTCTTGCCGTCAACTTGAAATTTACGCTAAAATATCGTAAAATAGACGTCGTTGGATTACAATCCCCGTCCCAACTTCCAAACCAGAAAGAGACAAAACAATGAATAGACGCGAAGCCCTCGTCGGCTTGACAAGCGGAATCGTCGGTCTTGGCGCGATCCAAGCCGAAGCGAGAGAAGTCGTCCCTTGGAAATCGGATTTCGTCGCGCGGTTAACCGACGCGCGTTCGGCGCAACGTTTCACCAGCCGCCCCGTCGCGGAATCGGATTTGCAAAAGATCGTTCAGGCGGGCTTGAACGCTCCTAGCGCGCTCAATCTTCAGCCTTGGTTCTTTTCCGTCGTAACTGATCGTCGACTCTTGGACAAAATCGCCCAAGAACTCAAAATCAAGCCGGGCGGTCGACTCTCGGTTCTGGACTCGCAAACGGTCGTTTTCGTATGTTCGGACGATTCCGACTACGGACTTTTCGACGCGGGCACGGCTAGCGATCGAATGAGCGTCGCCGCTTTGGCGCTCGGATACGGGTGCAAATCGTCGGCGCAAGCCGCAAAAATCGCGAACGAGAAATTCAGAAAGGAACTCGGAATACCCGACAAATACAAGGCGTTTATCACGTTGCTTATCGGGGAGGAAGAAACGCCTTCCGTCGACGGCGCAAGCGGCGCGACGACTCGCGCGCCCAGCGACGAAAAAGTCGTTTTCATCAAATGAGCGCCGCGTCAAACGAACAAGCGCGTTGCCAAAAATACGACGCCGTTTCAAAACTGCGAAAATTCGAGTAGAGCAAAGCGCGCGCCTCGCGAAAGGTCAAGCCGAAAACGGGCAAGACCTTTTCGGGCGCTATCTCGCACGCGGGATCCAAGACAAAATCGCGCCAGCAGACTCGCGGATGCGGAACCTTCAATTCTTTCGTATCAAGAACGACGTCCCCGTATAAGATCAAATCAAGATCGATCGTTCGCGGTCCCCAAAATTCTTTACGCACGCGCCCTAACTCCGCTTCGATTCCCTGAAGCGCGCGAAGAAGCGCGAAGGGATCGAGCGTCGTCTCCGCTAGAACGACGGCGTTCAAAAAATCGGGCTGTCTCGCAACGCCGACGGGACGCGTCGAACGAACGTCGCTCGTCTTAAGCAAGCGCAAGTTCGGCAATTCGGCGAGACGCGCCAAAGCCGACTCGATACGCGACGGCGCGTCTTCCCAATTCGAGCCAAGCGCGACGAGCGCCTCGACGCCTCGTTGCTCTCCCTTCGCGTCGCCTTTCTTTTCCGCACGCGCGTCGCTCGACGTCATCGGCGCGAGTATCCGAGCGCGTCGCGAACGATCCGACGCATATAAGACGCGGAGGCTTTACGCCCGGTAAACAATTTAAACTGCAAGCACGCCTGACCGACGAACATTTCGACGCCGGAGACGATTTTACAGCCTTTCTCGCGCGCCATTCTTAAAAGATAGGTCGTTTCCGGATTGTACACGGCGTCAAAAACGAGCATTCCGCCGCGCAAATGTTGCAATTCCATAGGCGATTCGTCGACGTTTGGAAACATTCCGACCGGCGTGCAGTTCGCTAAAACTTGAACGACGTACCCGTTGCGTTCTTCCCACGAGCAGAATTCGCAACCGATCCATCTTGCGACGCGTTCCGCCTCGTCGACTTTTCGATCGGCGATGATGACGCGCGCGCCGCGTTCCCTCAATCCGAACGCCAAAGCCTTGCCGGCGCCGCCCGCGCCCAAAACCAACGCGCTGCAACCTTCGAGCGGACTCGGTTGCCCGAACGGAACCGGACCGCCGTTCATCGCCGTTTCAATGCTCAAGGCGGCCGCCAAATAGTCGGTGTTGTATCCGAAACGACTGTATCCGTCGAAAATAACCGTGTTGCACGCGCCGATCGTCTCTACGGCCGGATCAAGCTGGGTTAACTTCTTGAGTATCTCCATTTTGTGCGGAATGGTAACGCTCAATCCCTTCAATTTGAAATAATCGGGCGCGCAGTCGACAAATTCCGACAAATCCTCTTTGGCGACGCGGAAGGGCAAGTAAACGGAATTCAACTTCTGTTCGGCAAAAGAGCGATTATGAATCGTCGGACTCAAACTATGCGCGATCGGATCGGCAACGACGCCAAAGACTTCCGTTTCCACGTCGATTTCGTCGTATCGATATTCGTCGCGCATAACCTTATAATAAGGCATACCGGGCGCGACGACTCGCGAGTCGGAAAAACCGGCGTAATTATAGGGCGCGCCGCATTTTTTACCGAGAACGCGCGAAAACAACCCGAATTCCGTCATCGAAATCGCAAGCGTGCGCGGCTTGCTACGATCCGCGTTCGCGCGACGCATAAAGTCGACGACGCGGAAGACGTCGCCGATTTTTTTCGGCGTTACCGCGATTTTCACGACGTCCGGATCGCAAGTCGCAAGGATTTCGTCGCGGATCGCGTCGAGGTCTTGAGGCGTCTCTTCCAAGTTATGATAGCTGACGATCCGCTTCGTCTTGCCGAAACGCGGAATTTTCGACGCGACGTCGGATTCCAAGTCGACGTACTCGACGCCTTCGGCGATCAACGAACGCAAAAGTTGCAAACGCGACTCTTCGCTTCCGCGCCACATTCCGCCGTCGGATTTGCGTCGCACGGTCGCCAAGACGGCGGTCGGTCGATTCGGCAAGAGTCTATAAAGTTGCGGGTCTTTACGCAAATAATCCAAGCGCAACTCCACAAATTTTACTTTGTCGTCGGCAAGTTTTTGCCATTCTTCGATCATTCGACGATGACTGCCGCAAGCGATAGTAACGCAAATCATTATTCCACGCTCCGATGACGAACGCCGACCGCGCGACGACGACGCTCAACCTCTATTCTGACTTTTCCCGGTTGGGCAATTCCCTTCGACGTCTTGGAAAGAATCGCGACGTCTTGGAAAGAACCGCTCCCGACAAAACAAACGCTTTACAGTCCTGCCCAAACGACAAAAGCGTTATCTATCATTATACAGAAAATAACGAACCGATTAAAGGGTCGACCGCGACTTTATAAAAAAAATACACGACTATTTAAGAGGAAAACCGTCGATAACTATCAATTTGTTAAAATCGTCATTCCGCCTAAACCTATGCCTAAAAGTTATTTTTTAACGCGCGCGTCGGCGCGACTTTATGAACGACGCGTAATTTGCAAGAAAAATAAAAAAGAGCCTTGTCATTATCAAAATCGGGTTTAGAATATGAGAACTTTTCGGGGCGTGGCGCAGTCTGGTTTAGCGCGTTTGACTGGGGGTCAAAAGGTCGCTGGTTCGAATCCAGTCGCC
>JAZUGM010000188.1:0-3257 GCA_045641205.1 Thermoguttaceae bacterium | reverse complement strand
CGTCCGTTTCAACGGAAGATTCTTCTTCAAAAGTATCAGATTTAACGTCGGGCTCGCTTTCTTCCGCTAACGTCCCCTCGGATTCAACAAAAGGTTCCGCGTCCGATTCAATAGGAGACTCTTCTTCGAAAGAGTCGGATTCAACGTCAGGCTCGCTAGCATTCTCTAGCGCTCCCTCGGGTTCAACAAAAGGTTCCGCGTCCGATTCAATGGGAGACTCTTCTTCGAAAGAGTCGGATTCAACGTCGGGTTCGCTTTCCTCCGCTAGCGCCCCTTCTGGTTCAACAAAAGGTTCCGTGTCCGATTCAATGGGAGACTCTTCTTCAAAAGAGTCGGATTCAACGTCGGGTTCGCTTTCCTCCGCTAGCGATTCTTCGGATTCAACAAAAGGTTCCGCGTTCGCTTCAACGGGAGACCCTTCTTCAAAAGAGTCGGATTCAACGTCTGTCACGCTTTCCTCCGCTAGCGACTCCTCGGATTCGACGATCGTTTCCGTCGCTGGTTCTGCGGCAATTTCAACTTCAGACTCGACGACGGCGCTAACGTCGGGAGTAACGGAAGACTCTTCTTCAAAAGAATCGATTTCGTCGACGCCTTCCGAATCGAGCGCATCGTTGTTCGTCTCGTAATTCTCGCCGGAATCGATTTCGGATCCGTCGGAAAATTCTTTATTAAAAGCCTCAAAATCGGCCAACGTTTCCGCTTCAAGTACGCGGTCGATCGCCCCGAAACTCGCCCTAGCGTCAAGTCCCGTCGTTTCGCCGACGCTTTTGAAAAGAATAGACGCGAGTTTTGTTCTCTCTTCTGATCCGAATAATTCGGAAGGCGTTTCGTTTAGCGGACAGTCGGAACAGAATTGATAGAGTTGGGCGTTGAAAAAAACAAAATTCCAGCTGTAAGCATACGATTGCAAAGAAACGCGGCTCTTGACGTCCTCAAGGGAATAACGAACGCTGGCGTTGTCTAGTCCGTCGGTAATCACGACGAAAACGACCGTTTCCGGGCGCTGATCTTCGTCTAGCGTGGCTAATTTCTCGCCAAATTCGTCGATCGCAACGCAAAGAGAATCTTGCAACGCCGTCGTCCCCTCGCAAACCATAAGGGATTCAAACGCTTCGTTGAATCGGTCAAAATCGATCGTTTCAAGATCGACGTCGGCAAGAATTTTCTCGCAACGATCGGCAAACGCGTAAAAGTCAAGTTTCTTTTTCCACTCGCGACGCGCAAGGCGTTCCATTAGAAACAAACGCAACGAACAAACGACCCGCGACTTGAGAACGCTCGTCGAAGACGAGACGTCCAAAAGCGCGCATATGTGAAGATAACCTTGTTGCATCGAAAGTTTCCTTTGTCGTCGCTCGACGGCGTCCGCAAAAAACGACCGTCAAAGACTAAGATTCGCCTTTAGCTTCGCGCAAAATCGCGCGAATCTTCTTCAATCGCTCGCCGATCTCCTTTTCCGCGCCCCGATCGGTCGGCTGATAATATTCTCGGTCGACGCCAAGATAATCCTGCGCCGCGATCGCGTCCGGCGCGTCGTGCGCGTATTGGTAGCCGACGTGCCCAAGGCGTCGAGAGCCTTTGTAATGCGCGTCGCGAAGAATGCGGGGCACGGGCAAGATTCTTCCCTCGCGAACGTCGGCAAGCGCGGCAAAAACGGCTTCCGTCGACGCGTTCGATTTCGGCGCGCACGCAAGATAACAGACCGTTTGCGCCAAATTGAGCCGGCATTCGGGCAAGCCGACGATCTCGCAAGCGGTCGCGGTCGCAACGGCGAGGGGCAACGCGCTCGGATCGGCGTTTCCGACGTCTTCGCTCGCCAAAATTACAAGTCGACGCGCCAAAAAACGAACGTCTTCGCCCCCCTCGAGCATCTTCGCGAGCCAATAAATCGACGCGTCGGGATCGCTCCCGCGAATGCTCTTGATCAAAGCGCTAATCGCGTCGTAATGTTCGTCGCCGTCCCGATCGTAAGAAACGGCGCGACGTTGAACTGATTCCGCCGCAAGTTCCTTCGTAAAAACGATCGCGCGAGCGGGCGCCGCGTTCGATTCGTCCTCCGCGACGTCGAGAGAAGACAACACGGCGACTTCAAGCGTGGAAAGAGCCCGACGAGCGTCGCCGTCGCAAATTGCCGCCACATAGTCGAGCGCATCCTCGCGCAGTTCGATCTCGTAACGTCCCAAGCCCCGTTCTTTGTCGAACGCCGCGCGACGCAAGAGCGTTTTGATATTCTCCTCCGAAAGGGGCTCGAACTGAAAGACCCGACTACGACTAAGCAACGCGTTATTAATCGTAAAAAACGGATTTTCCGTCGTCGCGCCGATAAGAACGACGACGCCCTGTTCAACTTCGGGCAGAAGAACGTCCTGTTGCGATTTGTTGAATCGATGAATCTCGTCGATAAAGAGCAACGTGCGCGCCCCCGTCGCCGCCAAACGATCCTTCGCTTGTTCGAGCGTCTCGCGCAAAGTCTTCACGCCGTCCGATACCGCGCTCAACTGACGAAAAACGCAACGCGTCTCCTTAGCAAGCAAATAACCAAGCGTCGTTTTGCCAACGCCCGGAGGCCCGTAAAATATCGTCGAGCCGAGTCGATCCGCCTTAACAAGACGACGCAACAATTTCCCTTCGCCGAGAAAATGGTCTTGACCGACAAATTCCGCAAGACGGCGAGGACGCATACGCGCCGCAAGAGGAAGCGCGCGAGTACGATTTTCGCGTTCGGCGGATTCAAATAGACTCGACAAAAAAATTCTCCTACTCGAATATGAAAAAACTTCGACCAAGCGAAATAAACGACGCGTAAACGTCGCGTATTGGCGCGTTTCGTCGAAGTTTGAACGAACGGTTAAGACGCGACGACGCGTTTTAACGCGTCACTCGGGCGTCTCCGCTTCTTCTTCCGCCTCTTTTTGAGCGCGTTTCGCCTCAAGTTTCGCTTGAGCCGCCTTGACCAATTCGTCGTAAGTCCCGCGCTGTTTGTCGGTCAGAAGAGCGCGTAGCTTCGCGTCCCGTTCCTTTTCCAAACGTTCGATACGCGCTTTCAGTTGCGCAATTTCCGTAAAATAACTTTCCTGAATCGCGTAGGCGTCGCGCGTCTGGCGTTTCACGACCTTCAATTTGCTCCAAAAAGTCGGCAAGCGCTTGACAAACTTTTCCGTAATCGTCAACTCTTTAAACAACTCGGGACGAGCGGCGCGAGCGGCTTGTTCTTGAGCCAAATAATCGGACGCAGCAGGCGCGGGCGCGGCGAC
>JAZUGM010000187.1:0-7536 GCA_045641205.1 Thermoguttaceae bacterium | reverse complement strand
CACTCCGTTTTCCATTGGTTCGCCTTTCTGTTTGGGCGTTTACAGAACCGAACGCCGACCGCTTGAATAATCAACGCCGAAGTTCTTGAATTTCGACTTCGTACTTGTTTACAATTTTCGCGAGTTGCGCGTTGAAAGCGTCGAGCGAGGGCGTCGTCCAACTTGCGAGTTGAATTTCTTCCAGCGCGGGATAATAATTAATTTCGTCCAATTTTGTCTTCAATCGATCCGAAACGGAACCGACGCCGTATTTTGCGCTAAGATTGTCGCAAATTGTCTTATAAATGCCTTCTTGCTTTCCTTCTTGCCTTCCTTCTTGCCAACCGTCTTGCCAACCGTCTTGTCTCGCTTGTTCGCAACGTTCCGCAACTTCCTTTTCAAAAAAAAGCAACACTCCGCTTTCCATAGGTTCGCCTTTCTGTTTTTCAATTTCTTTTCTGAGTTCGTGCAACGTCAACATACCCGGTCGTTTGGGTTGAATATGCAAAAAATAATTTAACGACGCGCAAACGCATTGGCGCAAGCGTTCGTCCGAAGGAGATTCATCGAGAATCTGGCGGAAAGTCGCCGCCAATTCGGCGTTTTCTTCGTCCGTATGTTTCTCATTGGCGATTTGCATCAAATAGAGGAACGTTCGCATCGCGGGCTCGCAGCCCCTTATGACGTCGAGCGGAATATCGTTTGCGTAGACCGTTTGATATTCGAAATTCGGAACGGTTCCTTCTAATCCGGGCAACGTCCACAGAACGTCGTTTAGTTGCGCGGGTTGTTTTTTCCGACGCGCGTCCTGCGAAAAAACGACTACGTAGGGCGTCGGTAGAAGTCCGTTTTCGTCGGCGAAGGTTTCGGGATCGGAACTCATAACGTCAAGCAAGGCGCTTACGTATCCCAACAGCTGAATCGGAACGTACTTTTCGTCTTTCGTTTTATGTTCCGTAGCGATTACAAAAGCCGCGCGTCGACAAACAAGTCCCGGTCGTTTCTTCATTTCGACGACAAAGAAGACGTCGCCTATTTTCTCAACGCCGTCCGCGCCGACGTCGCGAGTACGCGTTGTTCGTAACGTCGACATATCGAGTTGGTCATATATATGCGGAGGCAAAACAATACGAAAAAAAATTTGCGCGTTGACTATGTTTGCTATGAAGTCCGCAAAATATTTGTCGTTCGTCATCACGGCGTACAATGAAACGGGTTCTTTTTTGTCGGCGTTTAGGGCGTCGTCGTTTGGCATTGTCGATTCTTTCTTTAAAATGGAACGCGTTCTAACAAACATACGGCAAATCGAACTGAATTTCCAATTCTTGTCGGAAAAAAGAACGTTAAAAACGCGGCTTTCGTTAGCGAGACTCCTTAGTTTCTTGATTAATGGAGCCTCGCGCGTCAAGCGGCAAACACGCGCGCATATCGTCGACGGAATAGAAAATCCTTTCGAATTTCGTTTCTTTCATTTTTTCGGGCTCGGCCGAAGGGAACCACGCGGCGCCCCAGGCTTCCACGCCCGCTTTATGCGCGGAAATCGCGTCTTTGGGCGAGTCGCCGACGTAGACGGCTTCCGATTTTTCGACGCCCCACGACTGGAGAATTTGCGCGATTTGATCCGCTTTGACGCGTCCCGTCGGCGAGCCGACAGCGACTTGTTCGAACAGGTCGGCGATTCCGTAATAATCTAGCGAAATTTGACAAGTAACGGCGCCTTTGGCGGTTACTAGCGCGATGCGGATTCCGCGCGCTTTGAGTTCGCGCAATAGGTCGAGAATACCCGGCGCAAGTTCGGAGCCTTCCGCCTGCAACGCGGCGTATCGTTCGTAATAGATTTGAAGCAACTCGTCGGCGCGTTCGGGAAAATGTTTTTGAAAGACGCCCTCTTCGGCGGGACCGAAATAAGTTCGCACGTCGTCGAGCGAAAGCGCGCGTCCTAGAATCGGCTCGACCGTTTGGCGAAACGAGTCGACGCAAACGGGCAGGGTGTCGGCGATCGTTCCGTCAAAATCAAAAATAACGGCTTTTAGCATAATTTGCTCTTTCTCTCAATAGGGCGTCAAATCAGTGACGAAATCAAAATATAAATCGCCGTGATAAAGTTTAAAACCAAAACGCAGGGCACGAAAATCTTTTCGGGTATGGAACGATAGAACCGGCGTCCAAGGAACCCGCCGACAAGAATGCCGGGCGCGAAAATCAACGTCAGTAGAAAGGTCGTCGCGTTCATAATTTGCGCGTCGTCCGCTTCGAATCCCAAATTCGATTTAACCGCCGTCGCCGCGAGCATTAGCGGAATTTTGGCGACGTTGACGGAAAAGAAGAAAACCGCGTTCGTGCCCATAAAACTCTTTTTGTCGAGGTTCTGCGAGGAAAAATAAGCGGCGGAGACCGCGCCGGCCGCGTTGCCTAGTATCGTCGTCAGCCCTGCGAGCGTTCCGCAACCGAGTCGAAACGAAGGACTTGTTGAAATTCGCGTCCAGCCTAATTGCTTGCGGACAAATTCAAAGACGAGAATCGACGACGCCAAAATTCCGACCGTCAATTTAAATTGGGAATTTTCCATAACGCAAAGCGCGGCGGCGCCAAGAATCAAGCCGACGGCGACCGGCGGCCAAAGTCGTTTGAGAAGTTGCGGATCGCAGTCTTTACGATAGAAGGAGACCGCCGCGACGTCTCCGAGAATCAACAGCGGAACGACCGCGCCCGACGCGAACATCTCGTGGCCGCGAAACGCCGAAATCATCAGCAGACAAGAGAAGAGCCCGACGCCGGGTACGCCCGTCTTAGAAACGCCTATGAGTACGGCGGCTAAATATCCGACGATCAACGTCGTCGGCGTCAGTATCGATTCAAAGGGCATTTTTTCCTCTAAACGTAAATTTGACGATTAACGATCAAAGGCGAATCAAGTTCGTCTTCTCCCCTTATTATAAAAAGTTTTTCGGGCGATGCAAACGTTTTTATAGTCGTTCGTTGAAAAAGACTCCGCGTTTTCGAAAATCAGCGCGGCGCCGATATGCGGAATCGATTACCCCGTAATCGTTCACGAAAGGGGCGCGTAGAAATCGAGTCAACGCCGTCGTTTCAAATTTTTTGAAAAAAAGAAGAAGGACGCTTGAATTGTACGTTTAATGAAATTATAATGAAGAACGCCGCTTGTTATAGCGTATTAACGGCGTTTGTTTTACGTAACGACATTACTTCAAAGCAACAAAGAATTACTATGTCGACGCAACCAGTTTCAGAATCCCCTGAAAAAGCCTTTGAATCGCGCGACGTTATGGCGGTTATTCCGCGAGACGGCGTCAAACGCGCTCTTTTAATAGCGGCGGGCAGTTTTAACGACGTCGGCATACCGTCCCTTGACGGCGTAGACCCCGACGTTGCGTTAATTCGCGATCGTCTGCTTGATTCCCGTTGCGGTTTCAAACCGGAAAACGTCGTCGTTTTGGAATCGCGTCATAGTCCCTCGCTCAAAAAAATCAAGCAGGCTCTTGACGATTTTCTGCGATTATGTCGCCCGAACGATTTTATTTTCCTTTATTTTGCGGGGCACGGCTTTCGATGCGCCGACGTCGACTATTACGTCCCTTGCGACGCCAAGCCGATATTCGAAGCGGATAAAACAGTTTCGTTTGAAGCGTCCTCTTGTTTTTCTTTCAAGTACTTACGGGAAAGAATCGGCGCTTGTTCCGCAAAATTCAAGTGGGTTATCGTCGACGCGTGTCGCACAAACCATACCGCGCGCGACGTTTTCGACGGCGACTTGTGGAATTCGATCGGCGAATTGAAAGCGGCGAAGGGGTCTTTGTGGTTCCAAAGTTGCGGATTGAATCAGAAAAGTTATGAAATTAAATTCATAGAGAACGGTCAGACCAAGAATCACGGTTTGTTCACTTGGTATTTTTGCGAAGGCGCCAAGGGCAAAGCGGCGGATAAATTCGGGAAAATTTCGCCAAGAACGCTCTTCAATTACGCTTGCAAGAAGATTCAAGACGAGTGCGGCGGTAATTGCGCCATACGTCAGCAACCTCTCTTTTCTTGCGACGACCTTTCCAGCGACAATTTTGTCTTCGTCGACCTGTCCGAGGCGCCCGCGTATCGAGCGAAAAGACTCTACGACGAGGCGAGCGCCCTTTGCGTGGGAGGAAAATACGAACAAGCGCAGGAGAAAATTGGCGAAGCGATCAAAATAGAGCCGAACAACACGGAATACAAAAAGTTGGAAGTTCGCGTCAAAGTCGGCGTTCATATAAACAAAGGGTTGCGCTATTTTCCCAAGCATAAATACGCCGAAGCCAAACGCGAGGCGGAGCTGGCGTTGGAACTCGATCCGGAAAATCAAGACGCGTTGGCCCTTAAAGAAGCGGCGAATAATCCGGCTTCCAAACCCGTTCCGACCGAGCCGATTCGACCGCCGAAAGTCGAATCGGAACCAAAGCGACCAAGAAAAGTCGATCGCGCGGCTGCGGCGATTATCGTTGCGTTTATGACGACGGAGTTGTGTTTGTGGCTGTCGGATAGTTCGAGGCGGTTGGATAATTCGTTGTTGCCGAATTATGAAGAGGCTATAAAGGATGGGGAAGTTGTGGTTTCGCCTCCTGTAGAAGTTGCGACTTCAGTAGACGACGCGTCTGTCGGTAGCGTGCCTTCCATTGAAAGCGATGGTGACGAGTCCAAGCTCGAACTGCGCGAGGCGGACTTTAAACAAACGGAACCCGGTTCTCGTGCTGTTTTGACTTACAACGGAATAGAATTTGCGTTCCGTTATTGTCCTTCTGGCAGTTTTACGATGGGTAGTCCTTCTGACGAAGAGGGACGTTACGACGATGAGACTCAACGCGAAGTGAATATCGGCGAAGGCTTTTGGATTTTCGAGACGGAGACGACACAAGAGCAATGGGACGCGGTAGGGGTAAAGAAAGAGGAGGAGTGTATATTTAAGGGAGCAAATCTTCCTGTTGGAAATGTTTCTTGGAACGAAAGCGATTCTTTTATTAAGGAACTTAATTCTCTTAACGTAGCGCCTGCCGGTTGGCGTTTTGCCTTGCCTAGTGAGGAACAATGGGAATACGTTTGTCGCGCGGGTACGACGGGCTCGACCTACGGCGTTCCTCTTGACGACGCGGCTTGGTATAAAGACAATAGCGGAGATAAACCACACGAAGTTGGAACTAAGAAGCCTAACAAGTGGGGCGTGTACGATATGCTTGGGAACGTTTTGGAATGGACTAGCTCCAAATACGAAGGCGGGTCTTGGTTCGTTTTTCGGAGCAGTTGCTGGGACATCGAGGCGCAGTTCTGCCGCCCGGCGTCTCGGGGCGCCGCAGCCCCGACGTTTTGCCTCGGCGACCTCGGCTTTCGCGCTGTTCTAGTTCGTAGTAAGTAAAGTAGCGTTTCTTAGTAGTCTTCCCATATGAGCCGCGCTGGGCGCGGCGTGGGAAGACGTAAAAGAAACGCGGTTAGTCAGAAAAAGGAAAACCAACTCGGGGGATTGACAAGGGGGCGGAAAGCCCCCTTGACTCACGTTTTTTGACGAGGCGGGATTATAACGGTTATAACGGACAAACGTAATATAAGAAAAGATAATATTGCGCTTGTCGTTTATAAGTAATTGACGATCACTCGCGCGATATTCAGAACAAGGCACGCGCGATAAGCCGCCCGTCAACGACGGGCGGATCGGCGCCGCCGAAAACCTGTCCGTTATCAAAGCGAAATTATCCGACAAACCCAAAAACTCCCGTTTACGGAGAACCGTGTTTATCGAAAGAATTAGCGTTTAAAGGTTTGCGAAAAAAATACGAACATTCAAACGACGCGTCGACTGTAAAAAACAAAAAATCGATTGCGCAACGTCAAGCGAACCGCCGATCCGCCCGTCGTTGACGGGCGGCTTGTCGCGCGCCGCTACGCGGCGGTTCTTACGCGTCGTTTTTCCGTGAACTATTACGATTATTCGCGCTATTACGAACGCCTAACGTCGAGCGTCCACGCGAGGAACAAGAGCAAAAAGAGCGCCGGAGCGACGACGTTGATCGGCGCCAAATTCGTTTTCCGCTCGTATTTTATTTTGCGCGTTTCGTCGAGCCGTCGTTCGAAAAACGCGCGCGCGCGCCGCGTCGCCTCTTCCGCGTCAAGATCGCGCAAATCGAGCGCCTCGCCTCCGGTCGACTCTGCGATTCTTGCCAACGCGTCCGCGCGCGCTTCGACGTTCGTTTCTTCTTGAATTAACGCGCGCATTTTTTCGTCGTTCGCAAGATCGAACAAGTCGGCTTGCGTCGTTCTCTTGGCGCCCCTTGGCTCGTTTATGCGACTCGACGTCAAGTAATCGAGCGTTCGCATAACGAACCGTCGATAGACCGACTTGTCGGCAAGCGTTCGCAAGCGCCAAATTTCGTCGACTCCTTGCCATAAAACGCGATTAGTCCCAAGGGACGCGGCGATCAAGACGGGCGCGTCTTCTTCCGCGCGTTGGGCGGTCAAGAGAACTTCGGAAGACGCGTTCGGCGCGACGTCGGACGTTACGCGCGTCCACTCGATTTCGTCGCGAACGTCGAACAGGTCGCCGTAAAGTCGCCGCCCTGCGCTTGTCGCGTCGGGACGCCAATATTCCGTTTCTCCGCAAAGGGTTTGCGCGTCACGATTTGCGAGGACGCCGGGCGCGATTCGCGCGTCGGGCGGGTTTGAACTTCCAAGAAGCCAAATCGAGGTCGTCGCGTCGTCTCGTAAAAGCGCCGCGATCAGAAGCTCTTCTTTGCCTTGCCAACGTTCCTTAGGAACGTCCCCGACGACAATAACGTCGAACGATTCCGCCTTTTTGCGGTCGAGTCGTTCGAAAGGCAAGTTCAAAGGATCGGCGTCGCGAACGCGCGCGTCCGCGGCAAAAAGAATCGTTCGCAATTCGACTTTCTCTTCGCGTCGCAAAAGTTCGCGCAAATAGCGGTATTCCTCGCGCGCGTATTCGTCGATTAAAAGAACGCGCAATTTTCTATCGCGCGGCTCGACGTCGAAGGACGCGACGTCGTTAAGAACGCAAGTTTCGGAAAACGCGTCGAGCGCGTCTTGGACGCCGAACGGGAACGATTCGCCGAGACGTCGCGCGTCTTGTTCGTCGACGACCGCAAGCCAATAAGACGCGATTTCCTCGCGGTCGGGT
The DNA here is from genome assembly GCA_045641205.1 of Thermoguttaceae bacterium. GTDB lineage: Bacteria > Planctomycetota > Planctomycetia > Pirellulales > Thermoguttaceae > RUG369. The sequence continues at coordinate 392 of JAZUGM010000187.1, read as the reverse complement.
TCCCATTCGTAATCGAACTCGAAAACGCCCTCGCCCGAGGCTTCGAGCGCGACGTCGAAGGACGCGTTCCAAATCGCGCGCGGCTCCGATTCGTTCGCGCGTCGTTCCCACAGGCTTGCGACGCAACGACGCGAGTCGCCCGACGCGCCGACGATTCGTGCTTTTGCGCGAAGTCGCGCGCGCTCGTTTGAATAGACGACGCTCGACGCCGCGACGTCTTCCAAGCGCAGATCGAACGCGGGCGCCGTCGAGCCGATCGCCAAGGCGTCGACGCTCGAGGCGGTTTTTTCGGGCGTTGGAGCGTCCCTTTCCGCGCGTTCAACGCCGTCGGAAAAGAAGAAAACGCGCGCCGTATTTTCGGAATCCGCGCAAGTTCCTGCGCGGCTCAAGGG
>JAZUGM010000186.1:0-11408 GCA_045641205.1 Thermoguttaceae bacterium | reverse complement strand
ACGCAACGCGCGTATGGGCGCGAAGTTAAAGGTGCGTCAGCCCCTTGCGTCTCTCGAAGTCGTCCTTTCGGACTCCGCGTCGATCGACGCGATTTCGAATTACGTCGGACTGATCGAAGAAGAATTGAACGTTAAGTCCGTGGACTTCATCGAACGCGCCGATCAGTACGTTTCTTACGCGGTCGCGCCCGACTTCAAAAAATTGGGTCCAAAACTTGGCAAACGTTTGCCGCTCGTCAAGAAAGCGCTTGGCGCCGTCGACGGCGCGAAAGCGAATGCGGAAATGAACGCGTCGGGCAAGTTGGCGATAACGCTCGACGGCGGCGAGATCGTCGAATTGACGTCGGAAGAAGTGCAAGTCCGTCTTTTGGCGAAGGAAGGATTTGCGGCGGCGCAAGGCTCGAATTGCGTCGTCGTCTTGGCGACGGAACTGACGTCCGAATTGATTGCGGAAGGACGCGCGCGCGAGTTGGTGCGCGCGATTCAAGACCGACGCAAAGAATTAAACTGCGACTACGTGGCGCGTATCGTCGTCGGTATTGTTTCCGACTATGCGGAAGCGCTTGAAGCGGCGACGGTTCACGCCGATTACGTCAAGGGCGAAACGCTCGCCGTCGAATTAAAATTCGAACCTATTTCGGGCGTCGAGCCGGTCGAACTGAAACTTGACGGACAAAACGTCGCGATTTACGTCGACGTCGTGAAATAGAACCAGACTTTTGCGGACGGAGTCGTGCGTCGTCCGCGCGTTTAAATCGATTAGGATAGCAAAACTCAATTTACCTCAACTTGCGACGCGCTAGAGGAGTTTTACAATGGCGGAAAAAATGCCGGTCGCCGTCCTGATTTCCGGTCGAGGACGTACGTTAAAGAACCTGCTTGACAAGATCGAAGCGGGCGAATTGGACGTTGAAATAAGCGTCGTAATCGCGAGTTCGCAAAACGCTTCCGGAATGCAATATGCAGAAAAAGCGGGTATTCCCGTCGAAGTGATTGAAAGCTCGAAATTTGCCGACAATGCCGAATTTAGCAAGGCAATTTTTAGATTGTGCCGTATGACGGGCGTTAGATACGTCGTTTTGGCGGGTTGGCTTTCCTTCATTACTATTCCCGAAGACTTTGAAGACCGCGTTTTGAACATTCACCCGTCGTTGATTCCCTCTTTCTGCGGAAAGGGAATGTACGGAGGAAGCGTTCACGAACAAGCGCTGGAACGAGGCGTCAAAGTTTCGGGTTGCACCGTTCATTTTGCGGACAACGTTTACGACAACGGACCGATTGTTTGTCAGAAGGTCGTGCCCGTGTTGGACGGCGACACGGTGGAGACGCTCAGCGACCGCGTTTTGTTCGACGCGGAGTTTGTCGCGTATCCCGAAGTGTTGCAAGCGCTGGCCGAAAGACGAGTTCAAGTTATGTCAAAACCGGGCTCGACGCGCAAAGTCGTTCGCGTTCTGCCAAAAAATTGAGGCGAATAATTCTCTAATAGTTCTCTTGCGAGGATTATTCGCCGTAATACAAAGTTAGCGCGTCCTCTAATTCAAGAGACGCGCCGACGTATTAAGCAAAGTGAGAAGGCAATGTTTCCATTAATTGTAACGGGCATATTTTTTATCGCTATGATGGCGATCGCCGCTTGGGGAATGACTAAGACGAAGAATTTGAACGATTTCTTCCTCGGCGGTCGAACGCTTGGTCCTTGGATTTTAGCGATTTCCTATGGCGCCGCGTATTTTAGCGCGGTCGTTTTCATCGGTTTTGCGGGGCAGTACGGCTGGCTTTGTTCTTATAAGGCTCTTTGGGTCGGAATTACGAACGCGCTTTTCGGCGGCTTTCTCGCTTGGGTCGTCCTTGGCAAGGCGACGCGCAAGATGACGCGACGTCTCGACGCGTCGACGACGCCCGAGTTTTTCTTGGCGCGCTACGGGTCTAATTTTATGCGCGTGGTCGGCGCGATCGTGATCTTTTTCTTCTTGATGCCCTATTCTGCCTCGGTTTTTGCCGGATTGACGTACTTGTTCCAAGAAGTCTTCCATATCTCGATGACGCTCGCTTTGACGCTTATTACCGCGACGACGGGTCTTTATCTTGTTTTCGGCGGTTACAAAGCGGCGGCGCGCATCGACTTCTTGCAAGGAACGATTATGTTTTTCGGGGCGTTGGCGATGGTTTGGTTCGTCGCTTCCGCCTTCGGGCATGATTTCAACGGAATTGGAAACGCGATGCAAGAGTCGGCGAAACGATTTGCCGAGCGCTTGGAAGGAACGCGCGACGCCGTGCAGACCGCGCCTTTTAAAACGATTCCGAACTACGTCTTCTGGTCGGTCGTTTTTATGACCTCGTTCGCGCCGTGGGGACTCCCGCAAATGGTTCACAAATACTACGCGATTAAAGACGAGGGACAAATTACCAAAGGCGCGGTCGTCTGTTTCGTCTTTGCGTTGATCGTCGGGGGCGCCGCTTATTTCATCGGCTGTTTCGCGCACTTGCTCGATCCCGAAGTTTTAAAGGGAACGCTGACGCCTGATGGCGCTATCGACGTCAATCGTCTTGTGCCGACGATGCTCATTTCGTGCTTGCCCCAATGGCTTTTGGCGATCGTGTTGCTTCTCGTTCTTTCCGCGTCGATGTCGACGTTGTGTTCCCTTGCTTTGACGTCGGCCGCCGCCGTCAGTATTGACTTGATTAAAGGATACGTCGCGCCCAAAGCCTCGGAAAAGACGCATTTGTTGATTTTCCGAATCTGTTGCGCCGTGTTCGTTATTTTGTCGTTTTTAATCGCGTTGACGAGCCCCTCTTGGATCGTCGCGTTGACCGCCTTAAGTTGGGGCGCCGTCTCCGGCGGATTCTTGGCTCCTTATATGTACGGGCTTTTCTGGCGCGGCACGACTCGCGCGGGCGCGATCGCCGGCATGATTACCGGTTTGCTCGTTTCGAACGGGATTTACTGGGGGTTGTTCGTCGCGAAGGGACCCGCCGTTGCGAAGTCCTTTTCGCCGATCGCCGCGACCGCCGCGATGTTGCTTCCCTTCGTCGTCGTGCCTCTTGTTAGCTTGGCGACGCGTAAGTTAGAGCCCGAACGCGTTGCGAAAGCCTTTGAAGACGCGCCGAAAGAAGCGACTGAAAACGCCGCGTAAGTTCGCCTGCGGGCTCGTTGGTTTTACTTTTTTTCGTCGACGGCGCGTTTTTTCAACGCGCCGTTAATCTTTTATGATTTTTGAGGAAAGCGCGCGTTTTCCCCTTGCGTCGCGACCGCTATTTGGAGTATACTTACCGCGCTATTGTCGCGCGTTTGCGGCGTTGTGGAACCGAAAACGTCGCGCGTTAATTTTTTTTGACCGTAAAGGACGGCGAATGACTAGAACTAACGACGGACAAAAACGACGTTTTCTCGCGTTGTTTTTAGCCTTTTTCTTAATTATTGGCGCGAGTTGCGCGACGTGCAACGCCGCGACGTCCGTTTCTTCGGGCGCGTTGAAGCCGACGACTCGCGACAAGGAAATCGCCAACTACTTTTCGCGCCTCCTTGAAGTGAGGCACATTTCTAAGCAGAAGATCGACCAAGGCGTTTCCGAACGCGGCTTCGGGCTCTTTTTGAAGGCGATCGATCCGACGAAAATCTATTTTACGCAAGCGGACGTCGACGAATTTACCGCCGCCTATTCGAAGACGATGGCGTCCGAATTGAAACGAGGAAACGTCGATCCTGCCTTTGTCGTTTATAATCGTTTTCTGCAACGTATGAACGAGCGATGCGCCTACGCGCTCCAAGCGCTCGAAGAAAACAAGTTTGATTTTACCGTCGACGAAGAATTCATTCGCGACAAGGAACAAACGTCGTATCCGAAGACCGAAGCGGAAGCCCGCGACAGAATGAACAAGCGCATTAAGTTTGAAATTCTGTCTCTTGAAGCGGAAGACCGCGACAAGCAAAAGAACGCCGAGAACGAAGGAACGAGCGAGGAAAAGACGGCGGAAGCCGCGAATCAAACGGTTCCCGGTCGAGCCGACGATCCTATTTCCAAACTGAAGCGACGTTATTCGACGTTGCAGAAGCGTATGGCGCAAACGACGAACGACGACTTGCTCGAAATTTATCTTACGGCGGTCGCCAACGCTTACGATCCGCACACGACTTATATGTCCCCGAAATCTTACGAGAATTTCAAGATTCAAATCGGGCTCGAACTTGAAGGCATCGGCGCCACGTTGCAATGGGACGACGGCTACACGATTATTAAACGAATCGTCAAGGGGAGTCCTGCGGAAAAATCGGGCGAGTTGAAGGTCGAAGACAAAATCGTCGGAGTCGGACAGGGCGCCGAAGGGCAAATCGAGGACGTCGTCGATATGAAATTGACCGACGTCGTGGATAAAATTCGCGGCAAGGGCGGCACGATCGTGCGTCTGGAAATCGTCTCACAAGACGGCAAAAAGAAGATAGTCTCGATCGTTCGTGAGAAAATCGACCTTGAAGACAGCGCCGCTCAATCGGCGATCTTCAATCTTTACCAACAAAAAGACGGTTCCGTCGTAATTTGCGCCGAAGACGACGCCGAAGAAAATCAAAAAGCGAGCGCGGAATCCGTCGCGACGTTGAAAATCGGCGTGATCGATTTGCCGAGTTTCTATTTCAATATGGACGCGAAGTCGACCGGCGCGACCGGCGGACGAAGTTGTTCATACGACGTCGAACGTATTTTGCGCGATTTCAACGCGAAGAAGGTCGACGCGTGCGTCGTCGACTTGCGCTACAACGGCGGCGGCTCCTTGCCCGAGGCCGTTTCCCTGACGGGCTTGTTCATTAAAAAAGGCGCCGTTGTTCAAACGAAGCCGTCGGAACTTGGCGTCGATCGCCCTCGACCCTTGCTTGATCCCGATCCCGACATTGTTTGGTCGAAGCCGCTCGTCGTCTTGACGAGTCGTTTGAGCGCAAGCGCGAGCGAGATTTTCTCGGGCGCGATTCGCGATTATCATCGTGGTTTGCTTGTCGGCGACGCGACGACGCACGGAAAAGGTTCCGTTCAAAGTATGAGCGAAATTTCGAACGCTTTGTTCGGTATGTTGATGAAGAACGCTCCCAATCTTGGCGCGATGAAAGTTACGATTCAAGGCTACTATTTGCCCAGCGGCGTTTCTCCGCAGCTTCAGGGCGTGCCCAGCGACGTTCAAGTGCCTCAATTTACGAGCGCCTTGGAAGACGTCGCCGAATCGGATCTCGATTATCCGTTGAGTTTCGCGAAAGTCGCCCCGGCGGAATATCCCGTCTTTAAGCTGGTCGAACCGCAAGTCGTCGAGGCGGTGGCGAAGAAATCGAAGGCGCGCGTCGAGGCTTCGAAAGAATTCCAAGAAGAAATGGAAAAAATCGAACTGTATAAAAACAGTCCGTTGCGCAAGAGAACGCCTCTTAACCGCGAGAAGTATTTCGCCGAGTTGGACAAATTGAACGCCAACAAAGAAGAGACGGAAAAAATGGAAGAGATCGTCAACGGCGATTCGGGCGTTAAGCGTGATTATTACCTTGACGAAATCCTCAATATTACGAAGGATTATTGCGAAGCGATTCAGTTCCAACAGGCTATCTGACCTTTGGCGCGACGATTTCGTTTAGTTTTCGTATCGCGACGACTCCTGGAGGCGTCGCGATTTTTTTTAAGGTTTTTCTATGTTCGATTCCGAAACGAGACGCTTTCGCGTGTTGATCGACTCGCCCGAGCTGACTTTCAACGCGTCCCATTTTCTTTCTTTTCCGACGCAAGACGCCGACGCGCCTTGGCTAGTCGAGCCCCTTCACGGGCACGATTTTCGCGCGTCCTTCGCCGTCGAAGGCGCGCTTGACGCGACTCGTTGCGTCGTCGACTTTATCGCCGCGCGGTCTTGCGCGCTCGAAGTCTTGCGTCCGTTGAATCATCGCGCGATATTGGCGCGACGCGAGCCGAACGTCGAATACGTCGAGCGGGACGGCGAAGCGGAAATTCGCGTTAAAAGCGTCGTCGCCGCGCGGCGTTGGGTTTTGCCCCGCGACTGCGTAATATGGCTGGACGCGACGAACGCTTCGACGGAAGAAATCGCCGCAAAAATTCTCGACGATTGGATCGACGCCTTGATTCAAAAGAACGCGTTGAATGCGACGGAAAAGCGGAAATTTTTCTTACGTTTGCAGGAAGCGCCCGGCGCGTTCGTCGAAGTAGAACGATCGAATTAAACGGCGTTTTGAATCGAAGAAAGGAATCCCCGCGCGCAAGCGCGGGCGCGCCAGCCGCCGGTTATATACCGGCGGAAAAGGTTTGAAGCGGACGCGATGATTTTAATCAAAAGTAGGAATACGCCCCTTATTAAAAATTAGCTTTGTCTAACAAAATCGCGTAAAAAAACGCCAAAAAACGAGAAAAACGACTTAACTTCCCCTTGTGTTCTTAACAAAAGGAAGCATAATTACCAAAGTCTTCAAGGAAAAACTTTAAAAACGAATAAATAATTAGTCAAAACTAACAATATTTAACGCAATAAGCGATCGGCGCCAAACGCGACGATCAAGGAGAAAATAACCGTGTACGATTCCGTAGCCGTAGTTGGCGCGACAGGCGCCGTCGGAACGCTGATTATTCGAATGCTCCAAGAGCGCAAATTTCCCTATAAGAAAATGAAATTCTTGGCGTCGAAGCGTAGCGCCGGACGCGAACTTGATTTCAACGGGGAAAAAATCGTCGTCCAAGAGCTGAAGCCGGAAGCGTTTGACGACGTCGATCTTGTTATCGCCAGCACGCCGGACGAAACCGCGCGCGATTTCGTGCCCGAGGCGCGCAAACGCGTCAAGGTTATCGTCGACGAAAGCGGCTATTGGCGTATGTATCCCGACGTTCCGCTTGTTATTCCGGAAGTCAACGGGGAAGACATTCGCAAGCATAAGGGCTTGATTTCCAGTCCAAACTGTTCCACGACTCAAATGGTCGTCGCGTTGAAGCCGTTGCACGATTACGCGCGCGTTCGTCGGGTCGTCGTCAGTACGTACCAAGCGACGAGCGGAGCGGGTCTTGCCGGTAATCGCGACCTAGTAAACAGTTCCAACGCGTGGCTGAACAATGGAAACCGCTATTGCGAATGCGAGACGGAAACCTTCCCCTATCCGATCGGGTTCAACTGCCTGCCTCAAATCGGGAGCGAAAAAGAACGCGGCTACACGTCGGAAGAATTGAAGCTCCTGCACGAAACGCGTAAGATTCTCGGCGATTCGTCGATTCAAGTCTGCCCGACCGCCGTGCGCGTCCCGGTCGCGAATTGCCATTCGGAAAGCGTCGTCGTCGAAACGGAACGCAAAATCACCGTCGAAAAGGCGCGAGAATTGTTCGCCGCTATGCCGGGCGTCGTCTTGATGGACGATCTGTCGAAGAAAATTTATCCGACGCCTTATCATTGCCACGACACGGACGAGGTTTACGTAGGGCGTATTCGCGAAGATATTTCCGCGTCGAATTCCTTGGCGTTCTGGTGCGTTAGCGACAACTTGCGCAAGGGCGCCGCGACGAACGCCGTTCAAATTGCCGAATGGATTCAAAAGAACCTCTAATCGTCGCTTCTAATCGATTCGCAAGGCGCCTCGCGTCGTAAAGACGCGGGGCGTTTTTGCTTTGTCGTCGACGTTTGAGCGTCGAATAATATCCCTGTGCAAAGGCGGGAAAATATCTTATAATACGGACGTTAAATCGCGTCGCGTGGGGCGCGTCGAAACTCCCTTGTTTTTCCGTCGAAGTCGTTATGCCAAGATTGTTGTTCCAACCGCTCGGCGACAGTTGGGCGCTTGTTTTTATTCTCCTTGTCGCGCTTGTCGTCGGACTCCTTACGTTGAGTCCGAAAGAGTCGGGGCTTTCGCCGACGACTCGACGCGTGGAATTTGGACTGCGACTGGCTCTTGTCGCGATCTTTGCGATTTTGTTTTCGCGTCCTTCTCTTGTGCGAACGGAGCGCGAGGAATTGCCCGCTTCTGTCCTCTTCTTGTGCGACGTCTCGGAAAGTATGTCGATTCGCGACGAAGAGGGGGGCGTTTCGCGTTACGACGCGATGCGCGCTTCGTTTGAGTCGGCGCGCGACTCGTTCCGCGCCCTTTGCGAGAAATTCGACGCGCGCGTCGTCGGATTTGGAGACGGAATTGAGGAAATCGAGGTCGAGGACGGCGTTCCGCGTTTTCCTGAAAATCCGCTCGCGCGTGAAACTCGCCTCGGCGACGCGTTGGACGATTCCTTGCGTTCGACGGCGGGCAAGCGTCTCTTGGGCGTCGTCGTCGCGTCGGACGGAACGCAACGCGCGCGCGATCCCGACGCCGCGACCCCGCAAGACGTCGCGTTGCGTTTGCGCGACGCCGAGCGTCCCGTCTTCGCCGTTCCGTTCGGTTCAAAGGACGCGTCGGCGACGATTCTTGACGTCGACGTTTCCGACTTGCGCGCGAACGACCGCGTTTTTCTTGGCAACGAGCTTAAAGTCGCCGGTCAAGTTCGACTTCTTGGCTGCGCCGGACGTCAAATTCCCCTTACGCTTTCTCTTGAAACGTCGCCCGGCGTAATGGAAGTCGTCGATCAGACGACCCTAACGCCAAAATCGAACGACGCCACGCTTTCTTATCAATTTGCCTGCGCGCCCCAAAGCGCGGGCGAGTGGAAACTTTGCGTTTCGTCTCCGATTCAAGACGGAGAGCTTGTCGCGACAAACAACGAGCTTGGAACCTTTGTCGAGGCGGTCGACGGCGGTCTCGACGTTCTGTATATTGAAGGCGCGCGTCGATACGAGCAGAATTTCCTACGCGCGGCGCTCGAGTCCTCGTCCGACGTGCGCGTTCATTATTGGCGTCCTTCGACCGCCGCGCTTGTCGCGAAATCGCCCGGCGCGACGGAAACGGAAATGATCGCCGCGTCGACGAAATCGCGAAAATCGCTCGTCGACCTTTTTACGCCGGGAAAATACGCCGCGTACGTCTTAGGCGACGTCGATTCGACCGCTTTTCAACCGAACGAATTAAAGGCGCTAGCGGAATCGATCGAACAGGGCGCAGGTCTAGTCGTTCTAGCGGGCGAGCGGTCGTTAAGTTTTGGAGGTTACGCGGAGTCTCCTCTTGCCGACGCGTTTCCCGTTCAGACGTTTCAAAGCGATCGTTTGCCCCTTGATTCCGATTTGGCGACGTTCGACGCGAATGCCTCCGAGTCGCAACGCGCGCGTTTTCACGGAGAATTTCGCGCGACGCCCGTTCAAAGCGAAGGTCGAGACGATTTTATTGTCAGATTGAGCGGAGATAGAAAGAAAAATCGCGAGCTTTGGAACGCTTTGCCGCCCTTGTCCGAAGTCTATCGCGTCGGGAAAGTCAAGCCGAACGCGACGACGGTTTTGTCGGCGGAATCTACGACGGACAAGAAGACGACTCTGCCTTTGTTGATTACGCAACAATACGGCGCCGGACGCGTCGCCGTAATGGCGACCGATTCCACGTGGCGTTGGCGTATGCGCGGCGCCGAAGAAGCGCACGAAAAATTCTGGCGTCAGCTCTTTCTTTGGGTTGCGAAATTCGACGAACTACTTGAAGGGGAACTTGCCGTCGAATTGGATCAAACGCGATTTGAGCCCGATGAAAAGATTCCGTTTAGAATCGCGTATCGACCGAAACAGGGAGAAAACGTCGAGAATATGCGCGTGCAGGCGACGATCGTTGCGCCCGACGGAACGCGCGAGAGCGTCGACTTGACGGAAGAAAAGGGCGTTTGGTCGGGCGTCGGTTACAAAACGAGCGGCGTCGGAGATTATAGCGTCGAGGCGACGGCGATCGCCGCTTCAGGCGCGCCTATTCAGACGGCGCGCGCGCGGTTCTTGGTTCGCGAGCGCAATCTTGAATTGGAGCGCCCGATCGCCTCGCCGGATACTCTTGAGAATCTTGCCGCGACGACCGAAGGAAAGGTCGTGAAGCCGAACGAATTGAAAGAATTAATCGACGATTTTTTAAAACGCCGAGAAACGATCGTCGACGAGCGGGAAGTCAAGCGGTCGTTGTATGATTCGTGGGCGGTTTTCTTGGCGTTTGTCGCATTGGCGACCGCCGACTGGATATGGAGGAAGCGAAGGGGAATGGTTTGATTTCCTTGCGCTCCACGAGACGAGCCGTTATGAATTTACCGTTTAACGTCGCAGACGCCCCCTGCGCGTAAGCGCGGGCGTGCCAGCCGCTCGTTACATACGAGCGGGAAAACGTCGCGCAACGCTACGCTACGATTTTACCGTTAAACGTCGCGGATAAATCCCGCGCGCAACGCAATGCTACGATTTTACCGTTAAACGTCGCGGATTCCCCGCGCGCAACGCAACGCTGTAATTTTACCGTTAAACGTCGCGGATAAATCCCGCGCGTAAGCGCGGGCGCGTCAGTTACATACGAGCGGGAAAACGTCGCATAACGCAACGTTGCTATTTTACCGATAAACGTTCAAACTCAAGAAGAACGCAAAATGGAAAAGGGACGCGCGTATTTTCTAACTTTTTCAACGTATGGCTCGAGGTTGCCAGGCCGTGAAAAAGGTTCCTATCATTGGGACTCTCGTTTTATTAAACCTAATCGAGGACTTTATGCTTATATGGAAAAGCGTCTTAATAAACCTAGCGTAGAGTTCTCTTTGGAGGAACGCGCGCTTGTTCACGATGCGTTAATGGAATGCGCGCGGCGCTTCAGTTGGAAAATCGACGCGCTCAACGTTCGAAAAGAACACGTTCATATTGTTTTGTTTGCACCGTCGGACGAATCGCCGGATGAAATCGTTAGAAAATTAAAAACGGGCGCGACTTACGCCCTATATGAAAACAACTTTCGCGGAGTTGGGACGCGTGTTTGGACGAAAAGTTTTGCGTGCGATTCGATTTGGACGATCGGATTTTGGCGTCGCGCGGTTAATTACGTACTCAAAGAACAAGGTTCAAACTTTTATTTAAGACTGTCTCAATTCGGACAAACGTGGATTAGACGGATTCGCGCGTCGCAAGGAGCGAAAAAATACGACGTTACAGACCTTTATGGAGGACGCGACCGTGCGACCGAACGCGCCGTTTTTTTTAGAAGACTTGCCAAACAGCGGATCGAGCAGTCCTAAAAATCCTTTTTTAACGTTGTTGATATAATCGAAGCGTTGCTTTTTATGACGTTTTCCCGCTCGTATGTAACGAGCGGCTGGCACGCCCGCGCTTACGCGCGGGATTTATCCGCAACGTTGTTGATAAAATCGAAGCGTTGTTTTTCGCGTCGTTTTTCCGCTCGTATGTAACGAACGGCTGGCGCGCCCGCGCTTACGCGCGGGATTTATCCGCAACGTTGTTGATAAAATCGAAGCGTTGTTTTTCGCGTCGTTTTTCCGCTCGTATGTAACGAGCGGCTGGCGCGCCCGCGC
>JAZUGM010000185.1:0-2486 GCA_045641205.1 Thermoguttaceae bacterium | reverse complement strand
GAGAATAACAAAAAAGCGCCATATTAAACAACGTGTCTGCAAGAACCGGCTTATATGCGCCTGGGTTTTCTTTAGCCAACGCGCGATATGAGGTCAATGCTTCTTTATATTCTTTTTCCGCGTCGTCCATCCGATTCGTGTCAGAATGAAGAATCGCCAAATTATTCAGCGTCGTAGCGACGTCTTGCGTATATGCTTTTGGGGGTTCTTTAGCCAACGCGCGATACGACTCCAGCGTTTTTTGATAAGCCGCTTCTCCCGTTGAAAATTCCGCATATGCCTGAGCGATATGAGCCAAGTTAAACCAATTTGAAGGATCTGAAGAGTCCAGTTTCAAATACGGGGCAAATTTGAATTCTTCTTTCTCGTTACTCGTCGCGGCGTTCCAATACGTGCAGAAATCGCAGTTGAACGTATAATTGTATAACCTTTTCAACACGTCAAAATCAAGCAGAAAACCGCGTAATTCTTCCCAAGATTTCAGTTGCCAGTATTGGAAGGGAACTTCTTGAAGTCTGCGTTCCTCTTCGGGCGCTAATTCCAGGAATTTGTCGATCAACAGCCGCCGTGTTTCGACAATTTTATCGGCGTATCGATTCAAAGCGGCTTGGCGAATATGTTCGTGTGCGAAAGAATATCGCCCGGAACGATTCACAAGCTGGGCGTCGAGCGCGCAAAGGAAGGTTGCAACGGCGATCATTTCCAAATCGGCGATGCGACAAAGCTCCCCTTCGTCAAGTCCGAATCGTGAAAGAGCGAGTAAAAGCGCCAATTTTTTGACGATTTCTTTGCGCTTTTCGGGATTCGTTTCGGCAAACTGTCGGTTCGATTCAAGTCGTTCGAAAACTTTGGAGAAAAAGTCGTCTATGTCCTTTGCTTGCGCGTAACGTTCGATTTCGGCGTCGAGTTTTTCGTAGACGCCGAAAACGCAAAGCTCCTCTAAGAGGGTCTTCAAAATAAACGGATTGGACGTAAAGGTAAACTCCAAAATCTTTCGTTCCTGCGCAACGGTTAGCGTTTTCCCTCGATCTTTGAGAAATTCTTCGATAAACTTCCTTCGGCGCACGCTGTCCAATACGTTAATCTCGCAACGGTTCCAGCCCTTTCGTTTAATCGTTTCAAACGTAAGGTCGGTAAGAACGGTTGACAAAAGATATTGCGCTTTATCCGGCAAATCGGGCAACCAGCGAAGTTCCTTGGCGTCGTCCACTTCAGATAGCTGATTGAGTCCGTCGACGACGAAAAGCAGGCGTTTTTCAGGATTGTCCGCTAAATATTGCACGACGGTCGCGGCAAATTCGTTGGAAAAATCGTCGAGCGTTTTTTGTTGGGACGTCAAATCCTGTTGCGACTCCTTTTCCGTCGCGAAATTCAGATCGAACGATTCGGTCAGTCGACGCAGAATATTAGCGGGCAAGTCGGAGTTTTCGCTTGCGGAGACGTAATGCGTAATAATCTTTACGTCGGTGAATTTCTTGGCGCAAACGTCTTTCCAATTTGCCAAAAGCGTGGACTTGCCCAGCCCGGAAGCGCCGACGAGCGCCAACGTTTTTTCTTTTGACGCGACAAACGCGTCTAGCCGATCGTAATCGTTCTTGTTTGGAACGTACAATCGTTTGCGGCTCCGTTCGAAGGCGCCTTGAGCGAGGTCTTGCTTTTCAAGCCAAGAAAGCCAGCCATTTTCAGGAAAATATTTGTCGAGTCGTTCGTTTAAGAATTGTTCGACTTGATCGCCCAAATTTTTCGGGGAGTCGTAATCGGCGACGGGATATTTTTCTTGAGCGCGCAACCTTTTTTTCAGTTGCTTCAGTTTTTTGATCGAATCTGCGTCTTTTTCGCAAAATTCCTCGGGCGTTTCCATTTTATCGGAACGAATCCAGAAACCCGCTTCCTCGGTTGTTTCGAGTAATACGGATTGAAATGAAATCTCGGTAATACTCAACCCCTTTTGAACGCCTTCTTTCAATAGAGGAAAACTTTCAAGGTCGGAAGGATCGATTTCTTTTTCAGTAGGCTTCCAGCCGTAGCGTTCGCCCAAAAGCCCAACGAAGAAGGGACGCGACCGTTGAATTTCTCTCAAACATATTCCGCAGGCTCGTCCTTCACGCCCCTGATCTGGGGTAACGCCCCAACGCAAATCGATCAGAATAAATTCGACGTCTCTTTTTTTACAACGTTTTTTGAAACGCGGAAAGAGGTCTTGTACGAGTCTGTCATATTCCGATTGCATATCGATAAACGTTGAAGAAATAAAGACGCGAAAGACGCGATTTCGAATGTTTTCTTGCGCTTCGGGCGAAAGATTCTCAAAATTGGGGAGATTCGAATCGGTCATTTGGAAGCCTCCGTAAAACGCTTGGATATTCTGTCGAAATCAGACGCAGCGGACTCCGCGTCCGTTCTGTGTGATTTTATCAAAAAAAAACGCGATTTGAATAAACAAGTCAAGAGAATGTCAAAAAATAACGCTTTTTTTCGTTTTTTTC
>JAZUGM010000184.1:0-3855 GCA_045641205.1 Thermoguttaceae bacterium | reverse complement strand
GCTTGACGCCGCAGTCGAAGAACTTGTCGAAAACGCGCATATGAGCGCGGCGGTCAATCCGCTAGACGACGAAACCTATCTTGATTCAAACTTATGGGTATTGGCGCGAAAAAGATTCACTTGGTTGGCGATATTGCTCTTTGGAGCGATTACGACCGCGTTAATTCTTAAATTATTCAACGACGTCAGCGATCGCGTCGTTTGGCTAGTCGCATTTCTCCCAATGATCGTTTCGACGGGCGGAAATAGCGGCGGTCAATCCGCGACGCTCGTTATTACGGCGTTGGCGACTTGCGAGATAACGTTAAAAGACTGGCGTAAAATCGCGCGACGCGAATTACAAATGGGCGTTCTTTTGGGATTAGCGATGGGCGTCTGCGGCTTAATCAACGCGCTCATAATTTACGGGGGCGCCGTTCCGTTTTTACAGTTGCTTCTTGTCCCTCTCGCCGTGTTTTGCGTCGTGTTTTTCAGCAATCTGACTGGCGCGCTTCTTCCTTTGCTTTTCCAAAAAATGAAGCTCGACCCGGCGTTAATGAGCAATCCTTTTGTGGCGGGCGTCTCCGACACGCTCGGAACGTTTATTTATATGGCGCTCGCGACTATTTTGATCGCGCCCCTATACGCCTAGCGTTTCCGACTCCAAGCCGATAATTAAAGCCGGTTAAAAAGCAAGACTCGGTTCTGTTCGCGTCGTTACATAAAAAAAGAACGCGATGCAAAGAGAACCGCGCTAGAATTCGTTCGAATCCGCTGAAAACGAGAAAGAGGAAATCGTTCGTTCACCGATCAACTAAATATGATATTTCCCTGAACCCTCGCAAAAAAAAAGCTAGCGTCGCTATTATCGACGACGCTAGCTTTTTATCTCAAATCAACGATCTGGAAGAGACGTTCTGAAGTTCATTCGGCGTTTCCGTCTTCCCACGCCTTTTCGAAAACTTCTCCGGGTGCAGGTCCGTCCGAGGTCAGTTTGCGAACATGAACTTCAAGCTTCAACGACTTTTTCTCCACGGTAACTTCCGTCGGTTCGATCAATTCGTAAGCTTCGATGTTCGGATCGGCTTTTAATTGGGGCAACTCCTTCGAACATTGAACTTTGTACGCTCCGGGCGGAACGCCTTCGCCGTCCTTTTTCAACCCGATCGAAAACGCGCCGTCCTTAATCGTCGCGCGTCCAAGCACAGAACCGTCCAAATAAATTTCGCCGTCTTTGACGGGCGTTCCGTCCTCATAACTCACGACGCCGGTTACTTTGACGTTGTTACTGCAACCAACCAAACCGCACAAGAGGCAACTCGTCAAAAAAAGCGCCGCCAATTTAACGCATTTCGTCATTACAAAATTCTCCCTTAGACCTCACGGAGTCTGCACCGTGGCGCCGTCTTTAACGTTGGCCAGCTTGACAAGAGTATCTTGCGGAGTTTCAAGCGAAACGGCGCGAACGGAACCGTCGCCCATCAGCATATGGCAAACGCCCGGATGCGCGCTGCCAAAACGAGTCGTCGCTTCGGAAACGTTCGTATCGTCGGTAGGACGCGCGAGGGGGCGTCCACCGTCAAACGTTCGCGTCGTGTGAACGATCGCGACGCCTTCGTAAGCGGTCAAACAGCCGCAATCGCCGTAAGTTTCCACGCACTTACCGGCGGGATAAGTTTTCGAGAAATGTTTTTCGCCAAATACGAAAACGTTGGTCGACCCGTCGGTCCACCAAGCCATCGAGTCGCGCGGAGTCCAAGATTTCAAGATAGGATCGTTATACGTAGTAACCGAGCGTCGCAAAGCGCTACACAATCTATCGCCGTCGTTTTGAGGATACTGCCACCATTGCGTGGTTCCGTCTCCTTGACAGTTGACGATCGCATACGTACTTTGCGGACCGGGATAACGTTGAATACTAGAACCGCTCTCCCAATCGTGATAACCGGGACCTTCGATCGCGCGCGAAGGACAACGGAAAGCAGGAATAACAAATCCCTTCTTGACTTCCACGTCCATCTCGCTCCACCAACGGTGATTATATCCGCTACCCATATCCGCCAACGCTTTGTTCAAACCGGTAACGTTCCAACAATCGTTACGCGCTTCGATCTCCGCGTATTGAGCCGAGCATTCCATAAAAGGATAAAGCAACGGAAACGCGGACATATGACGATGCGCTAAAATAGAAGGGGGCAATTTGTCATACGTCGAATGGAAATTGTGTACGGCAAGCCCAATTTGCTTCATATTATTTGCGCACTGCATACGACGCGCCGCCTCGCGCGCCGCTTGAACAGCCGGCAAAAGAAGACCGATCAAAATTCCAATAATAGCGATGACAACCAGCAATTCGACGAGAGTAAATCCTGCTCTTTTAGCATTATTCCCCCCCCCGTTACAACCAAAACATTTTAACATTTCTTGCGCCTTAAATCTACCTTCCTAATACAAATTAAAGATTCGCCCAACGGCAAAAAGACTGCCCCCATAATTTTATAGCAAAAACGGCGTTGAGCAAGGAGTAGCGTTCGAATTCGCGCAAAGTTCGAGTCGTTAGACAACTCGACGTCGTCGCGACTTTTAGATAATTTACGAATGTTCGCATTGCAAACAGTCAACGAACGTTTTCAACAATCTTTAAAGAAACGTCCGGCAACAACAATAAAAACCATTCCACATTGCTACGTTCGCCTTGTTTCCCGGCGTCTTGTTTTACCAAAATCGCTCTTCCTATAACCAAGCATCGCATATTTAAAAGTGAAGGCGTCGCGGTAATATTTTATCGTGGGCTTTTCATTCAAAGGTCTGACGACAACAGCGACGTCAAATCGTTTGGAATATTGAAAATACCCGCGTTCTTTAACAAAAAGTTCCGCCGCAAGCGCCATTTTTTTCCGTCGTTTGGCGTCGACCGCGCGAAAAGCCGGATATTTTATATAATCGTGGCGCCGCGTCTTTACTTCGACAAATACTATCTGAAGTCTTGGCTTATCAATATAAATCAGGTCTAGCTCGCAATAATAATTCTCGGCGTTGCAGGCGACAATTTCGTAATCCGGCGTTTCTTTAATGTAGTTAAAAACGAGTCGTTCCCCTTCGCGCCCGAGTATGTCCTTCGGTAGAATCGCCTTTCGAGTACTCTCGCTATAATCCTCAAAAGAACCGTCGCGTAACGGTTCCAAGCCGTTTATCTTCCGCCAAAGTCGCGGAAAACAATATTTAAAGGCATTTGAAAAAGATTCAATTATAGTAGAACAAATTTGTCGACAATTTACGACGAAAGTACGACAAGAAAATTGAAAGGATTGGTAGACTTTTCTACTAAAAGATTTACGACGACGATTAACGTTTGAACATTTTTTCTTTGTTCGGGGCGTTCGTTTCTTCATTACAAGATCGACCGATTTTTGCGGTAATTTTTCCACGGGCTTTTCTCCTTTTTTTACGAACGCGCGCCTTAGGAACGCTACGTCGACGTTAATAATAAGCAAAAATCGGAGAAAAACAAGGCGGCGCAAAAAAATCCCGCCGTAAGGCGGGCGCGCCAGCCGCTCGTTACATACGAGCGGGAACGTTTGAAGCGGGCGGCGCGTTAATTTTCAAGACCGGCGGCGTTTTGTTCGTCGTAAAATTTTGTCGACGCTTAGAATCGTAACGACGCAACGTTTTTCCGCCGGTATATAACCGGCGGCTGGCGCGCCCGCGTCTTACGACGCGGGGGTTCCGCTTCGGCGCCATTTTAAAATCGACGTAATCGTTCACGCAATATGCCGATCAAGGTTTGCGTTCGAACCGACGGCTTTAGCCGTCGCGCGATAAGCCGCCCGTCAACGACGGGCGGATCGGCGCCGCCGAAAAACCGTCCGTTATCAA
>JAZUGM010000183.1:0-3181 GCA_045641205.1 Thermoguttaceae bacterium | reverse complement strand
ATTAGACGGAAAAGAAGTTCCTCAAACGCTTATTCCCGCGCCTTATCTTGGCGCTTCGTCGTTTAAGCCGACGGAAGAACGACGATTTAGCGCGCGTCTTGAGGGACTGACGCCGGGTTCTTCCCATACGTTTGAAGTCGTCGCCGTCGACCGACTAGGCGCGAAGAGTCAAGTCGCGACGAAGACGTTTCAAACGAGCGATTCCGATTTTGAAGATTGGAACGCGCTTCTCGACTTGAATCAAAAGCAAAAAGGCGCGACGTCGAGAAAAGAACCAAGAGTCGCGCCCAAACTTGGCGCGTCGAGCGTTTGCGTCTTGCCCGAATTTGTCAAGACGCTTTCGTCGGGCGAAACGATCCCGGCGACGACGCGCGAATATCGAGCGTCAAACGCGCTTTGGAACGGAAGCGCGCGCCTTGTCGATTTGACGTCGGCGCAAAACGAATTTGTCGGCTTTCAAATCGCGTTCGAAGGCGCGGCGCAAAAGGTTCGATTTAATTTGAGTTGGGACGAAACGATGTCGAACGCTCCGCAAGCGACGTTCTACCGTTTGGCGCGCGTCGAGACTCCGAAAGGCTTGGTCGGCGATCCGGCAATCCCCGTTGAATCGACGTCCGAAACAACGCTAAACGAAGGGGGCGACTCCGTATATTGCGAGCTTTTTGTTCCGCGCGACGCCGCGCCGGGCGTTCGTACCGGGCTTTTAACGATAACAAACGACTCAAAAGAATCGATCCAATTAAAAATCCGGCTAAAAATTTGGAATTTCGCGCTTCCCAACGCGTTAAGTTTTCTGCCGGAGATGAACTGTTATTCCTTGCCCGAAAACGAACGGGAATATTACCGACTGGCGCAACTGCACCGAACGTATATTAATCGCGTTCCTTATTCTCATCGAGGAACGGTCGGAGACGGCTTGGCGCCGCGCTGGGACGCCCAATCGAAAACGTTCGATTGGAGCGACTGGAAAAAACGTTTCGGCGCCTATTTCGACGGAAGCGCTTTCGCCGATCTGCCGCGCGGCGCGACGCCGATCGAAGCGTTTTATCTTCCGCTCTTTGAAAACTTCCCCGCCGATATTTTTTCGGGTTACGACGAAAACAAATCGTACCCCGACGACGCCTCTTTTTCGTCCGAATATCAAGCCGCTTTCCGCGCCGGTTGCGTCGGATTCGGCAAGGAAATCGTCGCGCGCAAGTGGGATAAAACGCGCTTTCTTTTCTTTTTGAACAACAAATCGGACTACAAAAAAGACGGGTGGTTCCGCGCCAGTTCCCCGTGGCTCTTGGACGAGCCCGCAAGTTATCGCGATTTCGCGGCGTTGGGTTGGTTTGGGCGAAATTTGAAGGAAAGTCTGCAAGAGAACGGACTTGAAAACGTCCTGCAATATCGCGCCGATATTTCTCGGCCGCAATGGGAGCGCGATTCGTTGGCGCCTTGGCTTGACGTTTACGTCGTCGGCGGGGAAGCGTTTCGGCGTTATAATCGGCTCGTTTGCGAACGTCGCGACGAATTCGGACGCCTCGTTTACACTTACGGAACGACCGCGCCGCCCGAATCGAGCGCGTTTCAGCCCGTCTTGTGGGCGCTCGACGCGTGGTCGCTTGGCGCCGGGGGAATCGTTCCTTGGCAGACGATCGGAACGCAAGATTCTTGGCGCGTCGGGGACGAACTGGCGTTGTTCTATCCCGCTTGTCAAGAAAGCGCGGGTCGAGTCGTCGCGTCGTTGCGCTTGAAGGCGTATCGACGGGGCGAGCAGGACGTCGAATATTTAACGCTTTTGCTTGCGCGTCTTGGCAAATCACGGGACGAAATTGCGTCCGCGTTGCGTCGTCGTCTCTCGCTTGACGGTTCGAATTTGAGCGCGTCTTCCGAAGACGCCGGAACTTCGGTTTATAACGATGTCTCGCCCGACGAATTAGAATATTTCCGTCGTGAAATCGGCGAATTTCTTGACGCCGCTAAAGAATGATTACGAAGGTTTCCTATGATTAAAAGATTTGCACTATTGTTTTTGATCGTTGCGTCTTGTTTGTCGTTCGTTGCGCCTTCGCGCATAATTGCGGAGGATATGAACGGCGGACTGTATTTTGAGACGACTTTTCCCGCGCCGGAAAAGGAAGCGTTCGGCGTCTTGCCGATGGCGGCGGAATGGCGAATTTGGATTCCGTCCGAAGTCGAGACGCTCCGAGGCGTCGTCGTACATCAACACGGTTGCGGGAGCGGGTCGGGCGACGGGGCGCGCACGGCGGTTTACGATCGACATTGGCAAGAACTTGCTCGTCAAAACGGCTGCGCGTTGATCGCCGCTTCTTATCGACAGGGCGAACTGGCTTGCGAAGCGTGGTGCGATCCGCGCAACGGGTCGGCGCAAAGTTTTCTTAATGCGCTCGATTATTTCGCCGAAGAGAGCGGTCGACCCGAATTAAAGGTCGTACCGTGGGCGCTTTGGGGACATTCGGGCGGCGGACATTGGGTCGGGAGTATGGTTCAGCTTTACCCGAACCGAATCGCGGGCGCTTGGCTTCGAAGCGGCTGTCCCGACACCGTGGGGCGCATTTTCGACGATTTGCCGATGAACGACGACGTTTGCAACGTTCCGATCGTCTTGAACGTCGGAGCGCGCGAGTATGATTTTTCGATCGTTTGGGGCTCGTGCTGGCCGTATTTTGGCAAAATGCGCGAGAAAAACGCAAAAATCGGGTTCTTAGTCGATCCGCGAACGCATCACGAAACGGGCGATTCGCGCTATCCGGCGATTCGTTTTCTCGACCTTTGCTTGAAGGCGCGTCTGCCTGAAAAACCCGGTTCCGCCGACCTTAAACCGGCGCCCGAAGGATTCGTTTTGCCGATCGAGCAAATACCCGACGCCGAGATTTCCGCCGAGAATATTGTGAAAGACCCCGAAAAACCCGACGGAAATTACAACGCCGCCGAGCGACGCGAATTTTTGAAGCGCGGACTGTGGTTCCCTTCCTCCGATTTTGTCGACGTCTGGAGAAAATACTCGATCGATTGTTCTTTCGACGACGCCACGCCTCCGCCCGCGCCGACCGACGTCAAGATCGACGCTTCGGGCTTAATGACTTGGGAATACCGCGCCGACTTGGAGAGCGGCGTGAAAACGTTCGTAATTTATCGAGACGACGAAGCGATCGCCGAACTTCCGACGGCGCCTTCC
>JAZUGM010000182.1:0-5881 GCA_045641205.1 Thermoguttaceae bacterium | reverse complement strand
AAGATGAAAGACAGCGGAGTCGAGTGGATTGGCGAGATTCCTACCGCGTGGCGTCTTACAAAAGTATTGTCTTGTTTATCAGAACCAATCACAGACGGACCGCATACAACGCCAGAACTATTGGTCGAAGGCGTCGCGTTTGTCTCAGCTGAAGCCGTTTCGTGCGGAAATGGACGAATTGATTTTTCACATATACGAGGATATGTTTCGGAATCGTTTTACAAAGAATGTTGTAAAAAATATATACCTGCAATAGACGACATATATATGATCAAATCGGGTGCGACCACCGGACGTGTTGCGATCGTAGACGTCCTATGCCCAAGATTTACAATTTGGTCTCCTTTGGCGGTATTTCGTTCTAACAAATCTTTACTTATTCCTAAATTCTTGTTTTATCAGTTGCAAGCTGAATGTTTTCAAAAACAAGTTGAATTTAATTGGTCATATGGAACGCAACAAAATATCGGTATGAGGGTATTGGAACAACTAAAAATCGTCGTTCCACCCCTTGACGAGCAACAAAAAATCGTAGCGTTCCTAGACTCCCAATGCGCGTGTTTAGACTCCGCGCTTGAAAAAACGCGCGTTACCATCGACGAATATAAGAAGCTGAAACAAGCCGTAATTACGCAAGCCGTAACGAAGGGCGTTCGCGGCGCTCGACCAATGAAAGACAGCGGGATTGAATGGATTTGTCAGTTGCCAAGTGATTGGGAAGCCGTAACTCCTCGTTCTCTCTTTACACAAAGAAAAGACAAGGCGGCGTTTGGTGATAAACAACTTACGGCAAGTCAGTTGTATGGAGTAATTTACCAAGAAGACTATATGAGACTTACAGGTTCCAAAATCGTTACCGTTGAAAAAAATTTCGATATTTTGAAACGTGTGGAACCGGGCGATTTTGTCATTAGTATGAGGAGTTTTCAAGGCGGATTGGAATATAGTGAATTATCAGGTTCAATCAGTTCTGCCTATGTAATGTTACGTCCTAATCTTAATTTAGTTTTTCCACGATATTATCGTTGGTTATTTAAATCTTCAATTTACATCAACGCCCTTCAAAGCACGTCAAATTTAGTACGCGATGGTCAAGCGTTACGTTTTAGTAATTTTTCTCAAATTAGGCTGTTTAAAGTTCCTATAGTCGAACAAATTGAAATCGCCAATTATTTGGATGATAAATGCGCCGAGATCGACGCGCTAATCGCCAAAAAAGAGCAATACATAATAGAACTTGAAAATTACAAAAAATCGCTAATCTATGAAACGACCACGGGCAAACGGGAGGTCGAGTAAATGTCTATCGACGACGTAAGCGAAAAACGTTTTGAAAGCGACATAGAATCTTTTCTTCTCTCTCCCGCAGGGGGCTATGCGAAGACGCGCGATTATTACGACCCCTTGCGCGGTCTTTTCGTAGGGACGCTGATCGATTTCGTTCAAAAAACGCAGCCTAAGGAATGGAAACGCTTCAAAATTATAGTCGGTTCCGATCCCGTCCCCGCTTTTTGCCTCGCTTTCGACCGCGCTTGCGAATCGGAGGGGCTTCTTTCCGTTTTGCGGAACGGGTTCAAAACGCGCGGGGTTAGTTTTCGGGTCTGCTATTTTCAGCCGGAAAGCGGCTTGAACGAGAAATCGACGGAACTCTATAGTCAAAACGTCTGCAACGTCGTTCGTCAATGGCGCTATTCCTCGACTTGCGGAAATTCGGTCGATATGGTTCTTGTTTTCAACGGGATTCCGATCTTCGCGCTTGAACTGAAGAATCAATACGCGGGTCAGAACGTCGACGACGCCAAGCGCCAATGGATGAACGACCGCAACCCTCGCGACGTATGTTTTAATTTCAATCGTCGCGTTCTCGCGTATTTTTGCGTCGATCATTTGAACGTTCTTGTAACGACGAAACTCGAAAAGGGCAAGACGTTTTTCTTACCGTTCGACCAAGGTTCGAACGGAGCCGGCGTCGTTGGCGGAGCGGGCAATCCTCCAAACCCGAACGGTTACGCGACGTCGTATCTTTGGGAACAGGTTCTTCAGAAGGACTCCGCGCTCGATATTCTTCAAAAATTCCTACGTTTGCAAGTCAAGGAAGAAACGCAAATTCAAGAGAACGGCGAAGAGAAAAAGACGGTCAAGAAGACGCTAATATTCCCGCGCTATCATCAGTTGGACGTCGTGCGCAAGTTGATCGCGGACGTTCGTGCGAACGGCTCCGGTCGGAATTATCTAATTCAGCACAGCGCGGGCTCGGGCAAGTCGAACTCGATCGCGTGGACGGCGTATCGGCTCGCTTCCCTTCACGGCGCGGACGATCGCCCGATATTCGCTTCGGTCGTGATCGTAACGGATCGAACCGTTTTGGATCGACAACTTCAGGAGACGATTTCGTCTTTCGACCACGCGCTTGGCGCCGTCGAGACGATCGGCGAAAACAAGACGTCGCGCGATCTGCTTGCGGCGATCAATAGCGGCAGTCGCATTATCGTAACGACGCTTCAAAAATTCCCGGTAATTTACGACGAGGTCGAGTCGACAAACGGCAAGCGTTTCGCGGTGATCGTCGACGAGGCGCATTCGTCTCAGTCGGGCTCTTCCGCGAAGAAACTAAAAGTCGCGCTCGCCGACACGGACGAGGCGTTGCGCGAATACGCGGCGCTCGAAGAAAAGGAAGAAGAGGAATTTGACAAGGAGGACAAACTGCTTCGCGAACTGCTCGTTCACGGCATGCATAAGAATCTTTCTTTCTTCGCGTTTACGGCGACTCCAAAGAGTCAAACGCTGAATATGTTCGGGGAACGCCAAGCGGACGGAACGTTCAAGGCGTTTCACGTCTACTCGATGAAACAAGCGATCGAAGAAGGGTTCATTTTAAACGTCTTGCAAAATTATATGACGTACAAGACGTGTTTTCGAATCGCGAAACAGACGCCGGACAATCCTGAAGTGCCGGAGTCGCGCGCGATGAAAGAAATTCGTCGTTTCGAGGAGCTTCACCCTACGAATATTAAGCAAAAGGCGCGAATTATCGTCGAAACTTTCGTCGAACGCACGTCGAAAGCGATTTGCGGACGCGGCAAAACGATGGTCGTAACGTCGTCGCGCTTGGCGGCGGTAAAATATTGTCAGGCGATCCAAAAATACGCGCGCGAGCGCAACTACGACGCCGTAGCGACGCTGGTCGCTTTTTCGGGCTCCGTTCACGACGGCGATTTGGAATATACGGAAGGAAGCCTCAACGTTCGCAAAGACGGAACGCATATATCCGAATCGCAGACAAGATCGGAATTTCACGAGAATTTTAACGTGCTTGTCGTCGCGGAAAAATATCAGACGGGCTTCGACGAGCCGCTTTTGCACACGATGATCGTCGACAAGAAATTGCGCGGCGTAAAATGCGTGCAAACGCTTTCTCGTTTGAATCGAGTCTATCCGGGCAAAAACGACACGTTCGTCTTAGATTTCGTCAATACGGCGGACGACGTTCGCGAGGCGTTTAGCGACTATTACACGGAAACGACGCTCTCGGAAGAAATCGACGTCGACAAGATTTACGAACTGCAGAACGAACTGCGCGCCTTCGGAATCTATTCGGAACGGGACGTCGAGGCGTTTTGCAAGGTTTATTATTCCCCGCGTAAGCAGGACGAAGTCGCGATCGGAAGAATGACGTCGGCTTTAAAGCCCGTCGCGAATATGTACAATAATTTGGACGCGGACGATCGACGTCGTTTTCGCATACAGGCGCGCGCCTTCGTCAGGCAGTTCGGGTACGTAACGCAAATTTGTCGGACGTTTGACGCGCAAACGCAACGCGAATACGTCTTTTTGTCCTACTTGTTAAAGTTATTGCCGCAAGAAAAGACGCGAGATTTTTCGATAGAAAACGCGCTCAAACTGGAATTTTACAAGTTGACGCAGACGTTCAAGGGGGAAATTCCGCTTGAAAACGCGCCGGGCGTCTTCAAGCCCGTAAAGAACGAAGGAAATGCGAAGCCCGAGACGCTGAAGCCGATCGACGTCGTGATTCAGAAGATCAACGAGCTTTACGCCGGGGAGTTCACGTCCGCCGACGCCGTGATCGCCGACGCGATTCTGGAACGCTTGCAACAGGACGAAAAGTTGAAGAGAATCGCGAAATCGACCGACCGCAACATCTTCGTTCAGTCGAATTTTCCCGAATTCTTTGAAAGAATCGCTTGCGCGTTCTATACGGAACAAAAAGCGGCGTTTGAATCGTTGTTCAAAGACGCGGGTAAATATGATTCAATGAAGAACGCGCTCGCCGACGTCGTTTATCGGGAATTTCGTAAAAAATGAACGACATAGCTTGCGAGTAATCGTTCGTGGGAAATAACGCAAAGTTTCTTGTCGTTGCGTTAATTTCAGAATAAGCGGCGCGCGAAAAGCCGCCCGTCTTTAGACGAGCGGACGGGGCGCCGCTTGACGTATTTTTTTGAATCAACGCATACGTTTGACTCGCCGCGTAAGCGAAGGGAACTCACTTCGCCAAGTAAGCGTCCTTCAATTTGGCGACGTCTTCGTCGGTCAGCGCGCCGTCGACGAAAATCAATTCGTCAAGTTCGGCGCCCAAGCCGTAACGGTATTCGCCCGTCCCGTCTTGTCCGATATTGAGCGCGGACGCGGCGGTAAAATTGACGCCCTTGAGCGCTTCAGGCAATTTTTTCACGACAAATTTTCCGAAATCGTAAGCGAAACGGATTTCGTCGGCTTGACGATCGACGACAAAGACGACGTGAACCCAGCCGTCGCGATAATCTCGCGGCAAAGGATATTCGACGTCGAATCGCGCGCCGTCTTTCGCGACGTTAAATTTGACGTCGGCGGCTCGCAACGAAAGCACGTAGCCGGGCAACGTTCCGTTTCTCCAGTCTTTGTTCGAGAAAATCGCGGGATCGCCGTCGATTCCGCTCGTCTTAAACCAGAAAGCGGCGGAAAAACTCTTTTGTTCGGGCGCGTAATTCAGGATCGAAACGTGTCCGTCGTCAAATTTCGCGCCTTGTCCGAAATATCCGTCGATAAAGTAAAACTTGCCCTTTTGCGTCGTTTCGACTTTGCCAAGCGCGTCTTTGACGTCGCCGTCGAACGGGAAATAGGCGAAAACGCGGTCTTTGCCCAACGCGACGACGGCGGACTTGTCGTCGTTCGGCGTCGCGATCGTTTCGTGCGTTCTGTGTTCGTAAGCGTATTTTACGGTATAGACGGGTCGTTCTTTCGCGACGACGCCTTTGAACAAGCCCGACGGAACGCGCGCGGTCCACGTTTCAGGCTGTTTGTCTGCAAGTCCGAGCGCGTACAAAACGACGGCGGCGGAGTCGCGAACGCCCATTTCGCCGATCGTTCCGGCTTCGACGCCCGGTCCAGCGGCGGCGTACATAATATATTTCTCGCCGTCGGACCAGCCGCCGTGGCTCGTTCCCTTTCCTCCGTGATCCGCGTCGACGATAAAGAGCGTCGAATCGAGCATGCCGTTTTGCGCGCAAGCGTCGTAAATTCGTTGGATATAGCCGTCCGTCTTCTCGATTTGTTCAAGGTGTTTCGGGGTTCCGTATCCGTTTCCGTGCCCGGCGCCGTCTACGTTGTCAAATTGAACGAAAAGGAACGTCGGAACGTTCTTGGCGAGATAGTCGCAAACCAAATCGGTAACGGCGTCGTCGGAACCGGCCGTTCCTTTGACGACGCCAAGATTGTCTTCAATAATCCCGAAGTTGATCGGGTTCCAATTACAGAAAGAAGCCAATTTCGCGTCGGGCATATTTTCACGAATCACGCGAAAAACGGACGGAAACTCGGAGTCGATCGGATAAGGACGCGACGAAACGATCGAATTGGTAAGACCGTGAAATTCGGGGGTAAC
>JAZUGM010000181.1:0-4860 GCA_045641205.1 Thermoguttaceae bacterium | reverse complement strand
AAACAAGTCGGTCGGCAAACCTGCCCAACAGGTTCCCAGACCGAACGAATTCGCCAATAGTTCGAACTGCGCGGCGGCGATATACGGGTCGATATGCGCGTCTCTCGCTTCGGGCGCGCAGGCGATCGCGACGAAATGGGGCGCGGTTCGAAAGAAGACGTCGACGCCGGCGCGAATTTGCGGAACGAACGTCGCGAATCGTTGGATCGAGTCGGGCAAAGTTTTGTCGGCGAGCCGTTTGATCATATATTCGGCGGTCTTAGCGCGGAAGGCGTCGGTCGTCGCGACGTCGTCCGAGTAGGCGAAAAACAACCCGCGATCGTTGCAACCGGTGGGAGAATACCGCGTCGCTTCGCGCAGGCGCCGTAAAATATCCGGCGCGACGTTTTCGCGTCGGTACGAACGAACGCTTCGGCGATTTCGCAGGAGATTTTCGACAAGTTCCGGGGCGGGCAAGGGCTCGAGCGGGGCGCAGTCTTCCGGCGTTTCGTCGCGCCAAGAGAGCGCGCCCGTCGGACAAATCGCGAGACAATGCCGACATTTAAAGCAACGCGCCTCGCCTCCGGCGATCGTTTTTGCCGCCTCGCCCGACTTTGGCAACACGAGAATATGAGCCAAGCAGTCGCGCACGCAGGCGCCGCAACGCACGCAACGCGCGTCGTCGACGCTAATTTTTGCAATTCCGTTAGAATCGTTCATTTAATTCTCCTTTGTCCAAGGAATATAGCCCGAGGCGGCTAGGATCGCTTTTTGGACGAGCAATTCGTCTTCGAAAGAATACGGATTGACTTTCTCTCCGCGAACATATTTCGCAAATTCGATTAATTGCCCGACGTATCGATCGTTATAAAGGGCGTCGAGTTGAATTTTGTTGACGCCTTTATGATATTCGGCGTTTCCTTCGTCAAGCGTCAACGTGATATTGAGCGGCGGAACCTTGCCCGTTTCGGGATTAACCGACCAGTTTTCAAGCGGATAGAGGTCGAAAGAACCCTTCGTGCCGATAATCGACAAGCGACGATTGGGGAATCCGTCGATCGCGCGTTCGGTCACGCGAATTTGCGCGATCGTTTTCGCGTATAGGAAAAGCGTCAGCGTGTTGTCGCTTAAACCGTCGTCGCCAAGAGGACGCTCGACGACTTGGATTTCGTCGGGCGCGCCCAGCATTTCGACGATAAAATCGACCAGATGGGAGCCGAAGTCGTACATTCCTCCTCCACGATAGGTCGCGAGCCACCGTCTGAAATTCGGGTCGACGTCGTTTCGATTCATATTCGCGCGCACTTCCGCTATTTCGCCAAGCCAGCCCTCCTTAACGGCGCGAATTGCCAAACGCACGCCTTGATTTGTTCGGAACATATAACCGGGTTGAACGATAACGTTTCGGGCGCGGCATAGGTCGAAAAGTTCGCGGCATTCGTCGAGATTCTGACCGAGCGGCTTGTCGAGATGCATATGAAGCCCTCGTTCGGCGCAACGCTTCGCCGTCGGAAGGAGTTCCGTCATTTCCGTTTCGACGGCGATCGCTTCAAGACCGGGCGTCGCCAGCAGTTCCTCTTGCGACGTCCAGCGCAAGCCGTCGTAGCAGGACGCGCCCTTGTGTTTTTCCTCCCACTCGGGCGATTCAGCCGCGATCCCTACGATTTCAAAGTAATCGGAGAGCATACGGAGACTGTTCATTTTTCCGGGCGCGTGTTCGTGCCGCACGCCTATTTGACCGATTTTGATTTTGCGAAAAGCGCTCGGTTCCGAAGCGCGAGACTCGCGAGGCGTCGCGCCGTTTGCGACGACGAACGACGCGGCGGAAAGAGCCGACGCCGCGAGAAATTGGCGTCGCGTGGATTTATCGTATAATTGCATTGCGTCCTCACTTGCTTTAAATAACGCGGCGTCTTGCGCTTTGCTTGGCGACGCCTGTTTATTCGACGCGTCGACGTCGAAAAGACGCGACGTCGGAAATGATAAACGAGCGGAAGGAAAAAGTCAACTATTTTTTTGAATTTTAGGAACGCGACGCCGTTTTTTGAAGTAAATTAATAACGTTTTTTGTAAACTAACTTGCAAACGTCGATTCTAAACGGTAGAATAGATCAGCGCGTTTGGGCGCGCCGTAGGAATTCCGTTGAAAAGAAGGGGACGAGGCGAAATGGCAAGAAGAGTTAGAAAGGCGCCTGCTGAAAGGGCGAGAGGTCAGAACGAGGAGATTCGCGTTTCACAGAGAACGGAGTCTATGAACGATTTTCAAGAAGACGAATTCTACGCGCGTTTTTTGACGGGGAATCCTGATCGCAAGCTATCGTATTCCGAGATACTGGAAATTTTGAGGCATGGAAAAGCGTCTCTTGACGCCGCCGCGCGAAAAGCGGGATTACGTTAGAGGTCGAGTCATATGACGAAGAATACGTCCGACGACGACGCCTTGATCGCTTTGGACATTGTTGAAAAGTTTGCTTCCGCGCTGAATTTTAAAACGGAACGCGGAATTCGAGAATATTCAAAAGCGGAACGCGAGACAAGAATTTTGTTGAACCAAAGCCGTCTTTCTCCAAGCGTTAGGTTGGCGGTCGACAGAGTAACTAACGTCGTAACGGAGAGTTACATTACCGCAGTAGAATTGCTCGATGAAAAAAGTAGGCTTGGCGGCGAACAAACGCGGCGACGATTAGCAAAATATTTTGTCAGTTTCCTATATCTTTCGTGCGTCGTCGTTGTTTTTTGGAAAGGAGATTGGAAGTTAATTGGGGCTTGTTTTCCAATCTCCATTCTCGAGTATCTAATGTTAAAAGAAGCATTCGCGCTTCGAATCTGCGCGAAAATATTGACTTACGTCTTGGGAGGGAAGGGAAGCGACGGAGGGACTCGAACTGACGACGCCAAACAGACGCGACGTCGGAAATGATAAACGAGCGGAAGGAAAAAGTCAACTATTTTTTTGAATTTTAGGAACGCGACGCCGTTCTTTGAAGTAAATTAATAACGTTTTTTGCAAACTAACTTGCAAACGTCGATTCTAAAGGATAGAATAGATCGGCGCGTTTGGCGCGCCGTAGGAATTCCGTTGAAAAGTAGGGGACAAGGCGAAATGGCAAAAAGAGTAAGAAAGTCGTTTAGCGGGCAGGCACGGAAATTAAACGGGCAGATTCGTCAAAAAAAGGAACCCAAAGACGAATTGCTTAAAGACGATTTCTACGCGCGTTTTTTAAACGGCGATCCTGATCGTAAATTGACTTATTCCGAGAAATTAGAAATTTACGAGCATAGTTTGGCGGTTCTTGACTCCGCCGCGCGAAAAGCGGGACTACGGTAGAGGACGGAATCTATGGGAGAACGTTTGCCCAAATATAAAGTCACGTTAGACGCCTTGGCTGTCGTTGAGAAATACGTTTCTTCGATCAACGCTGAAAAATGCCGCGATATTTACGAATATATAGAGTTGGAATGCAAGACGAAGGAACTTCTCAATCAAAGTTCTTTTCCGAATGAAGTGAAACAGGCGATCGACAGAGTAACGCGCGTCGTACTCCTTGGAAACATCGCTACGGTAAGACTTCTTGAGGCGGAAAGCGAACGGAAAGTCGAGCTTCTCGAGAAGGAGAGCAAACGGAAAAACGAGCGATTTTGGCGTCGAATATGGAAGGGCGTTATTCTAATTTTGTACGTCTTGGTTATGTTCGGAGCCTACCGTAAGGAAAACTGGACGTTAATTTTTCTGTGCGTTCCTATCTCCTTCGTTGAGAAACTCTTGCTGAACGACACGCTTGCGCTTCGGCTTTGGGCGCGAATATTGACGCGAGCGAAGGACGAACGGCGTTGAGACGCTTGAAGCGATCGGAACGCTAGAAAAGAATCCGCCCGACGACGATAAAAAAAGCGCAGAAAAAAAAGCGTCGTTAGAACGGATTTTGTCAAAATTGTCAAAAGTCGACGTCGACGCCTAGCGCGTCAAATTTCCTCGACGTCGGGTAAAACCGACTTTAATTTTTCGGCGATTCGTCGAATAATTTCTTCGCGCGTCGCTTCTTCTTTCGTCAGCGCGGCAATACCGGGCAAGCGCTTCAACAGATTGCGGTCAAAGGGGCTCGACGTTCGATTCAAATTCGAAAGTTCGCCTCGACGTGCGCATTCTGCGAAGAACCCTTCAAAATCGGTCGCGTCAAAATCGCGCGGATTCGTCGGCACGCGCGTTTGCGCGGCGTCTTCCAGCGCCATGCCGCGCGTTTGCAACTTTTGCGCAAGTTCGACGCCTCGACCTAACAGCGCGTAAAGAGTTTGTTTTTGAGGACGCGCCGACAATTTCTTTGATTTGGGGTCGTATTTTGAAGAATATGCGGCGCCTCCTCCGCCTCCTAGCAACGCGCCCAACGCGGTTCCCGTTCCCAACGTTGCAAATCCGCAGGCGGCGTCGACGATAAACCCGAGCCCGCCGCCGAGAATCGCGCCGACTTTGAGCCGTCGTTTGGCGTTCGCGTCGAGTCGTTGGTTCGACTCGTTCGCGTCGTCGTCGACGTTCAGCATTTCGCGATTCAAGACCCCGAGCTTGAACCCCCACGTCTCGAGAATCGCGACTTGCGCGTCGTGTTCGCGTTTGAGAATCGTTTGTTTCAACGTCTCTTCAAGACGCGCGAGGCGCGTTTTCCATTCTTCGTGCGCGACGTCGGAGGCGCATTCGCGATAGGCCGCGACGTCGACGAACGCTTCCGCTAGAATTTCGCGCGATTTGCTCAACCGGCGCAATTCGCTCGCGCGTCGCTCGCCGATTTCCAATCTTAACACGCGTTGCGTCAGCGCGTCGCGGGTCGTCGCCGCGATTTTTTCAAGCAACGCCACTTCGTCCGCGAAAGAACGTCGGTGCGCGTCGTA
>JAZUGM010000180.1:0-15652 GCA_045641205.1 Thermoguttaceae bacterium | reverse complement strand
TGCCTTGATCGCGCAGTTTCTTTTTGAACGATTCCAGCTTTTTGGCGGAGTCTTCGTCCTTTTCTCGATGGTCGGGCGGCGTCTCCATTTTGTCGGAACGAAGCCAGAATCTAGCGCTTGTCGTCGTCGACTCGTTCAGGGGGCCGAATTGGAACCCGATTTCGCATATGCTCAGACCGTCCTTGACGTTTTCCTCCAAGAAGTCAAAGTCTTTGAAGGCGGAAGGGGCAATTTCTTCTTTCTTGGGTTTCCAGCCGTAGCGTTCGCCTACGAATCCGAAAAAGAAGGGGCGCGAACGTTCCACTTCGCGCAAGCATACGCCTAAGGTCTTGCCTTGTTTCCCTTGCTCGGCGGTGACGCCCCAACGTAGGTCGATCGGCACGAACTCGACGTCGCGTTCCTTGCATAATCTGCGGATGCGCGGGAAGACGTCTTGAACGAGCCGATCGCGCTCCCTTTGCATATCGTTGAACGTGGAGCAAAGAAAGACGCGGAAGACGCGGTTGCGAATGTTTTCTTGCGCGCGTTCGGAATAGGTTTCAAGATTCATAGCGTCGACCTTTGGCATAAAGAACGGTTGTTTTTTTGTTTACGTCGCGTTCAAAGAACGCTTCCGGCGCATAGACGACAAAAACGTTTCCAATTTTCGGACGAGCCGGGCGCGACTCTGCCCGCAAGGGATTTGTCGAGCGGCTTAGGTTCGTTGGAGGTCGCCGTCGGAATATCGGAAACGAAGAGGGCGCCTAAAGTCGCGACCGCCGCCGCGTCGAACGAATCTTCAAGGAAACCGTATTCGGCTAAGGAACGGTACGGACGCGACTTGAACAACGAAGATAATTTGGAGAAGAGCAGACCGTTTTGTTTCGCACCTCCGACGACGACCAAGTCGAAAGAACTGGAGAAATTCGAAGCGTAGGCTTGAATCGTCTCGAAAGTTCGATTTGCGATAAAATATGCGGCGGTACAAAGCGCGTCGATACTGGACGTTTGCATATTGGAAGCGCGAAGCGTCGCCAGATAAACGTCTTTATCAAACGGGACGGACGAACGCGCCGCCGCCTCGTTCCAAGCGCTCAGGAGTTCGTTTGAACAACGACCTTGAACGGACAATTTACCCCCGACGTCGACGAGCGTTCCGCCTTTCGTCGTTTGGCGAGTCAACGCGTTTAACAAAGAACCGCACGGCGCGAAGGACTTGACGACGATTTTATTCCACGAGGTCTGATCGTCGGCGCGCGAGGGCAAGTAGGTAAAACGAGCGGTTTCGCCAAGATCGAGCAACAATTTGTCGCGTTCGCCTCCGCCAAGGAGAACCCAATAGGGAAAAGCCAAGGAACCGACCGCGCTTCCTTCGGGTTCGTCCGGGCGCGTCAGAAAAGAATCGACGACGTTCAAGCCCGTCTTATGCGCGAGTTCGGAAGCGTTTCCAAGGGACAGACGCACAAAGGGCGCGGAATTGTCGCTCGATTCGTTAAGGAGTAGGACGGGATCGTTGACGACGACCGCTACGACGTCTTTTTTGTCGACGTTGGAATCGGAAAGGGTTTCCGCGATCGCTTCTTCTTCGATCGAAGAAATTGCGGCGCGTAAGAACGCGGTCGAACGTAAAATAGACGAAGCGCGCGAAGAGGCGCCCGGCAAGTCGGCTTCTTTAGACTTGACCGAAGTTTGGGAATCTTCCGACGACGAAGACGACGAAGCCTGCGTTTTTTTGAATTCCGCAAGCAACTCTTCAAACGCGTCGGTAATTTCGGAAGGCAAGTCGAAAGAAACGCTCTTCTGCAACGTGATCGGAGCGTTAGGCTCCAAGGACGGCGTTCCGATAAGAGCGGCTTCTAATTTTCTAACGGAAGAAGAAACGTGAACGCCAATAAACCAGAAAATAGGTCGAACGCCTTTTGTTTGAGAACTTAACGTCATATATGGTCTGCCCGCGATACGTAATTTTGACTATCGTTACTAGAAGAAAAGCAAACGTTCGGCGTCGCGCCGCCAAAAACGGCGGCGCTTCTCGGAAAACGTCAAATTAGAAAAGTCTCGGACGCGTTTTGATTGACGCGATCGGCGCGATCCGACTTGCGTCGTCGTTGCGTTTTAACTTCGACGGAAGGAGAATTAACGGCGAAGCAGTTGCTTCCCGTCGCTTTGAATTCCTTGACGCCCTTGATAAACGTCGAGAAAATACGCTGGTCGAGGAACGTTGCGGAAGGCGCTTCCGGATGGAATTGAACTCCGAACGCGAACCAATCTTCATAAGTCGATTCGATCGCTTCGATAAGATTGTCCCCCGCGCAACGAGCGGAAACTTTGAAGCCGGGCGCCACGTCGTCGACCGCCATATGATGGCAACTGTTGACGCGAACGTCGTTGTCGCCGTAAACTTGGTCGAGCATCGTGCCCTTGACGATCGTCAGCGAGTGGCGCAAGGACGGATTCATCATATCGCGATGCGGCATTGCGTTTGGAACGTCTTCTGGAATATGCAGGAACAGATTTCCCCCTTGAGAAACGTTCAGAAGTTGCATACCGACGCCGACGCCCATCACCGGCATGCGCCTTTTGGCAATTTCCGCCATCAGCGCGCGGTCGTATTTTTCACGAACGGGCGACATAAGACGAACGAAAGGATGCAACATATATCCGTCGTTTCGCGGATCCAAATCCGCCCCGCCGACAAGCACGCAAGCGTCGACTCCCGACAAAGCGAGCGCGACGTCTTCTTGATCGTCAAGAGGAGGGAGAAAAACGGGAATTCCGCCCGCCCTAACGATCGAATTATAATATCCGGCGAAAAGATAAACAAGCTCGGGCACGCCGTTGCAAGAAGGTTTAAATTCAAGATTCAAACCGACGATAGGCTTTTGCGCAGTAGAGTGAACGGACACTGGATTCGCTCTCCAAACAAAGCGACGCCCTGCAAGCTCAAATCGACGCGATCCCCGTTCCCCGCGACGCCTAAGTCGACGCGCTACGCGCAAAACGCCAACGCGCGCTGTTTTAATCGACTAAAAAGCAAAAAATAAATCTCGGCTCGCAGAGGACGCAAAAAAACGTTGAGCGGTCGACTACGCCAAAAGTCAACGACGCAAAACATTAACGACGCAAAACATTAACGACTCAAAAAATAACGGCGCTAAAAATTAACGACGTCAAACGTCGACTGGAAACCAAAATTTTGTCAAAAGGAGAAGAAACGCGATATCTACCGATTAATAAACGCAATAAGACGAAAACAATCGGAACTAATCTTAATTTTGTTCGTCAAACGCCAATAAGACAAACAAAAAAAAGACCGCTTAGGTCGAGTCGGTCGGGAAGGAACTTCCGCGCCGCAAACACGAACTTACAGGTTTGTCTGGTGAATTTCAAATCGTCACTTTGAAATTCGGAACGCAAGCAACGGAGAGTATTTTAGCATATATCTCCTTTTTTCAACCAAGAAAAGAGAGCATAATATCATTTATTAATAAATCGACGTTACTACGCTATATATAGTGATAACGTATTTTGTAATGACTATCTATCTTGTGTGTTTTATCTATTTTGTTCGTTTAAGGGGCGTTTTTTACGGCGCCTCGACCTAGGACGTCGACTTTAGGTCTTGTTAGCCGCGTCTATTTTTTTTGCGATCCAATCTTCAAGTTCGTCCCAATCGACGACAAGGTTTTCGCCGAATTCGGGGCGCAACGACGCGGCGCCCCTGACGTAGACGTGTTTGATTTCCGACGCCGACTTAGTCGTGTTCCAATGAAGAAGTATTCGAAGGCAACGAGGCAGGGCGCCGGGAACGTCTAGTTCGTGAACGCACATCATTGCGACGTCGTTCCAACCGAATTGCCGGGCGGCGATCGAAGGAAACGCCGCGTTTAAATCGGTCGTCGTTGAAAAAACAAGGCTTGCGACGTCTTCCGGCTCTATTCCGTTGGCTCTAATCAATAGCGCCAGTAATTCCTTGGCGCTTTTTTCAATTTCGTTTGCCGAATTGCTTTGAACCGTCGTTGCGCCTCGAACTCCGCGACAGACGGGATAAGCGTTCGAACTGGAAGACTGTTGCGAAAGGTTAGTCATAGGGCGCTCCGACCGACTCGCTGATGACGACGCGTTTTCAAGGCTAAATAAGAACGTCGAACGTTCGCGTTCAAAAGCCTGACGTAACCGTAACAATTAAGCCGAGGACTTGCAACGTCAAATTGAAAAAATAGTTCAAAAAACGCCGTCTTAAAGAACAAACGACCTTGCTTCTCAATAAAATTCGGAGCTTATTTGAGCGCGAAACGCTCCTTTTTACGCGACGTCGGGCGACGTCGACGACTAAAATTGAAAAGAACGACTAACTTTGACCGTTTACAAGTCTTCTTGCTATTTATTTTTTCCATTTTTGAGTTATATTAAGGATTCCTTTCTTTTGTCGCGACGGTTCGTAGCGGATTACGCGACCAAACGAAAGGATCGACGGCGTCGTCGCTTGGCGTCGTCGTAAGCATACGAACATTCCATACGAACAATAGAGTCGATATGAGTCGCCTTTTTATTAACTCGCTTAAAGAAAACGACGTCGTTTCCGAAGTTTACCGCATTGTCGACAAGGCGTTGCGTCCCAATAAAAACGGAGTTCTTTATCTCCAATTTTCGTTGACGGATCGAACCGGCGCGATTTCAGGAAGGTTATGGAACGCTACGGAAGACCTGTTTCGTCGTTTTGTCGACGGCGATTTTGTGCGTTGCGAAGGCGTCGTCCAGCGTTTTCAAGGGAATTTGCAGTTTATTGCGAAGAAACTGACGAAAGTCGAGTCGAGTTCCGTCGACGCCGACGATTTTTCGAACGGAAAGACCGTCGATTCGGCGGCGCTTATGAAGCGCTTGAGCGATTTGTTGCATAAAATCAACGATCGACGGTTGATCGATCTTGTCGATTGTTTCCTGACGGACGATCGATTTGTCGAAAGGTTTTCCAGCGCATACGCCGGCGTTCGACTTCATCACGCGTATCCCGGCGGGCTTCTCGAGCATACGGTCGCAATGTTGGAGATCGCGCGTTTTTTAGGGACGCTCTACCAAGGAACGCTGAATTCGGACGTCTTGGCGCTGGGCGTCTTTTTGCACGACGTTGGAAAAACCGTCGAATTGTCGGAAGACGCGAGCGCGCCCGTATATACGAACGAAGGACAGGCGCTAGGACACGCGCTCTTAGGAATCGAGATATTGAATCGAAAGATCGCCGAAGTGGAAAAACTTACGGGCGAGCCGTTTGATTCCAACACGGCGCTTATTCTTAAGCATTTGATATTGTCGCATCACGGCGTCGCGGAAAACGGGGCGGCAAAGACTCCGATGTGCCTTGAGGCGGTCGCGTTGCACTATATTGATTCGTTGGACGCAAAACTGGCGGAATTTAAGAAATATATGGACGACGATCCGAATATCGATTCCGTATGGACGAATTATATTTCCAATATCGATAGAAAATTGTTAAAAACTACCGTTTTGATTCAGGACGAAACGCGTAATTAATGACGGCGTATTATGACGTCGGCGGCGATGCTTAACGGCGGCGTTCAACGCAAAAGAGAAACGAGCGCGGATAGGCGTCTATTTGCGACGACTTAAACGCGCGTCGTTCAAAGTCGGTTTGGTTTTAAACGTAAGACGATAAATTTGAATCAGGAGAAAGGTTCCTGCGAGATGAAATCGCGAAGTACGACGATATTGACGGTTAGAAGAGGCAACGCCGTCGCGATCGGGGGCGACGGACAAGTTACGTTTGGCAGTTCGATTATGAAGGCCGACACGCGAAAGATAAGAAAATTACTCGACGGACAAGTTCTGACGGGCTTTGCCGGTTCGACCGCCGATGCGTTCGCGCTAATGGAACGCTTTGAAGGACGAGTCAAGGATTTCCCGCAAAACGTCACGCGCGCGGCGATCGAGTTGGCGAAAGAATGGCGCACGGATCGCGCTTTGCGACGTCTGGAAGCGATGATGATCGTCGTTTCCGCCAAGGAAACGTTGCTGTTGAGCGGAAACGGCGACGTCGTTCAGCCGACGGACGGAATCGCCGCGATCGGCTCGGGCGGGAATTACGCGCTTGCCGCCGCGAAAGCGCTGTTGGCGCATTCCGAGCTTTCCGCGAAAGAAATCGTCGCCGCGTCGTTGCAGATCGCGTCCGATATCGACGTTTATACCAATTCGAACATTATCGTGGAGGAACTTCCGTGCTAGAATTAACGCCAAGACAAATAGTCGACGAATTAGACAAATATATCGTCGGACAAAAAGAAGCTAAACGTTCGATCGCGATCGCGATTCGCAATCGTTGGCGCCGTCAAAACGTCGCCGGAGAAATGCACGACGAAATCGGACCGAAAAATATGATGATGATCGGACCGACGGGCGTAGGCAAGACGGAGCTTGCGCGTCGTTTGGCGACGTTGACCGGCGCGCCTTTTATTAAAGTCGACGCGACGAAATACACCGAGGTCGGTTATTACGGACGCGACGTCGAAAGTATGGCGCGCGATCTCGTCGAAAACGCGATCGGAATCGTTCGAAGCGAAGAACGCGAGAAAAACGCCGAGAAATCCGCCGCCGCCGCCGAGAAACATATCGTCGATCTTCTTGTCGAGAAATTCGAAAAAGAGAAGCGCGATCTTTCCGAGTTTGAAGAAAACGAATCGGAAGACGCCGAAGTCGTTTCCGAGGCTCCGCAAAACGCCGAGATTGTCGCGGAAAACGACTCTGATCTCGATTTGGAAAAGAAACAAGACGAGACTTCGGACTCCAAACAACCTGACGCCGCGCAATCCGACGTCAAACAATCCGACGCCGAAAAGGACGAAGACTCCGAGGACGTTAAAAAGGACGAGCCTCTCGATCCTTTTAAGGGAATCGATTTTTCTAAACCGCCGACTCCCGCCAGTTTAACGGAAATGTTGGGCGCGCTTACTTCGATCATCTTTTCGGACTCCGGGAATAAAGAGGGCGAAAAGGACAAGAGCGACGGCGAGAAAAAAGAAGTCAAGGAAAAGTCGACCTCGAAAAAAGAGCCGAAAATTTCCAAGCGAATGAGACGCGCCAAAATTGAGACTCTCTTGGCGTTGGGAAAATTAGAGGACGAGTTGATCACCGTCGTTGAAGAACGACGAATGGCGCCCGTCGTGATGGGCGGAGTCGGTTTGGAATCGATGACCGACGATTTGCAAAACATGCTCGAGAATCTGACGCCTAAGCGTAATTCAAGACGCGAGTTGCCCGTTTCGGAAGCGCGCAAGATTTTCGTCGAGCAAGAAGTCGAACGAACGTTAGACAAAGACAAGATCAGCGAACGCGCCATTAGTTTGGCGGAAAATCTTGGCATTATCTTTATCGACGAAATCGATAAAATCGTCGGAAATTCCGAAGGTCGCGGAGCCGACGTCTCGCGTCAAGGCGTTCAGCGCGACTTGTTGCCGATCGTCGAAGGGACTACGATTCAAACGAAATACGGCTTGTTTTCGACCGAACACGTGTTGTTCATTGCGGCCGGCGCGTTCCACCGTTCGAAGCCGAGCGATTTGACGCCCGAATTGCAAGGGCGTTTTCCGATTCGAGTCGAGTTGTCGGAATTGAAGAAAGACGATTTCGTTCGTATTTTGACGGAACCAAAGAGCGCTTTGACGAAACAGTACGCCGCGTTGATGCAGACGGAAAACGTCGAGTTAGTCTTCAAAGACGACGCGATCGAAACGATCGCCCAATACGCCGCCGACGCGAACGTTACGACCCAAAACATCGGCGCGAGGCGTCTTTGCACTATTATGGAACTGTTGCTTGAAGATTTGAATTTCGAGGCGCCCGAAATGGAAACGAAGCGCGTGGAAATCGACGCCGAATACGTGCGTTCGAAGATCGAAGCGATCGTGCGCGACGAAGATTTGAGCAAGTTTGTCCTTTAACGTTCTGATCGGCTCTTACGCGGCGGCGTTAATTTCGAGCAAGCGTTCGCAGACGTCGCGCGTTGCATACGAGCGGGCGTACGTTTGGCGGCGCGTCTGTTTTGTAATCGATCCAGGTAAGCCGCCGCATATAATGCGGCGGTTGAGGCGGAACAGGGAAACGCGTTGATTACGCGGCGAGACGTCAATTTTTTCAGAAATCGGTCGTTTTTTTTGCAATTCCACGCCAACCCCCGAATTTTATTCGGCGGCTTACTATGAACGTCTACTAATACTTGCAAGCTTTCGTGAACGGACTCCTTACGAAGACGTTCTTACAAAAAGATCGGAAAGTTTGTAAAAACTCTTGGCGTGCGTTGTTTTTCGTGATACAATGGGGTGGGGGCTAGTCGTTTGTCGGGTCGACGAATTCCCTTGTTTTATCGTTGGCAAAGGGGACGAAGATTCGCATAGGTTACATTAGACGGCTTGCAATGAGCCTCGATTTAAACGACGTCGCGACGCCCGCGCCGGAGTTGCCCGCGAATTATTCTTGGTTTCCTTGGAATAATTTGCAGACGAGCGCCTATGCGCGAATTTTTCACGAGGCGTTTCAAGCGGACGTTGACGGTTGGATTTTTCCCACGTATCGACAATACGCGGCTTGCGAGCATTTAGTCGACGCGACGGTTTCCTCGCGCGTTTTTGCCAAAGAGGCGAGTTGGCTCGTCGGGCGGATTCTTTGCGATTCCAAATCGAACGCGTCGCGAATCGAGTACGCGGGAGCGGTTCAGTGCGTGAAAGGACGTCGGTTTTGCGGCGAGATTCAAAATCTTGCCGTCGCGCCCGGTTTTCGCGGCTTGCGCTTGGGGCGCGCCTTGGCGTTGCAGGCGTTGAATGGTTTTCGAAAGATGGGACGAAGCAAAATTTCGCTTGAAGTTACGTCGGAAAATCTCGTCGCCTTGCGCTTGTATCTTTCCCTTGGATTTAAAATTACAAGCATAACCTATAAAGAAACGTTGCTTGACGTCGACGGTTTGTCTGCGGCGCTTTCCGCAGACGATTACGTTTTGTGAAGGTCTAACCGAGCCCGTTCGGTATGTTGAACAATAAAACGGTTGCGCGCAAGTAAAGATTTTGTCGTTGTCGCGCGATCGTTGCGAGGGAGTTTTATATGGACGCGACGAATCGGATTTACCGATTAGACAACGGATTAGTTGCGCTTTTTGAGGAAGCGTCTTGGAGCGAATCCTTCGCGATCGGGGTTAGTTTTCCCGGCGGTTCCTCGCTGGATCCCGTCGATAAAGCGGGTTTGGCGAGTCTGACTTGCGAGATGACGAATCGAGGCGCGGGCGATTACGACAATCGGTCTTTTTTAGAGGAATTTGAAAACCTTGGCGTTCGTTCGTCGGAAAACGCCAATCAGCAACGCGTTTCTTTTGTTGCGACGGGTTTAATCGACAACTGGGAACGAACGCTCGAACTTATGGCGATGCAGATCAGAAAGCCGCGCTTTCCGAAGGACGAATTCGAATCTTGCCGCCAGATTCAGTTGCAGGAAATCGCGTCGATCGAGGACGAGCCGAGCAATAAGGTCGGCGTCGCGCTAAGTCAGATTTTCTTTCCCGCCCCGTGGGGAAGACCAAGCGTTGGGTTTAAAGAGACCGTTCAAAAGATCGAGCCGGACGACGTAGAAAGTTTTCATCGCCGTTTTTATCGACCGAACGAAGCGATCGTCGCGATCGTCGGTCGACTCGACTGGAATCGGGTTCTTGAAAAGATCGAGGCTCTTTTTGGAGATTGGGAGCCGGGCGAAAAGAACGAGGTCGTTTCCGTTGAATCGAACGTTTCCAGCAAGCATATTTTGTCGGAGACGGAACAAACTCATATCGCTTTGGGCTTCAAAGAGGTTCCCTTTGGCGCGCCCGATTATTGGCGTATGTCCGCCGGCGTCGACGTCTTGAGCGGCGGTATGAGTTCGCGACTTTTTACCGAAGTTCGCGAAAAGCGCGGACTATGTTATTCCGTTTTCGCTTCTCACCAAACGTGCAACGGAATGGGCGGCGTCTTCTGCTACTGCGGAACGACGAAAGAACGCGCGCAAGAATCGCTCGACGTCATTGTCGGCGAAATCGACAAATTAAGCGTTGCGCACGTTACGTCTAGCGAGTTGGAACGCGTGAAGATTCGTAGTAAGAGTTCGTTGGTTATGCAACGAGAATCGACGCAACGTCGCGTCGGCGCCATTATGAGCGATTGGCGGTATTTTAACACGATTCGATCCCTCGACGAGGTTCTCGGCAAAATCGACGCGCTGACGAGCGAATCGATCGAGTCTTATTTCGCTTCGAAATCGAAAAGAACTTTTCGTTTGGCGACGTTGGGCGTCGAACAACTCAAAATTGACAAGGAACGACTGTTTTGACTCCTTTTTTCGTAGTCGTTTCTTTCGTCGTCTTTTGTTTCATTGTCGTTCGAAGAGAAGGTTCTCTTGAAAAATAAGCGCTTTAGAATAGGAAACAGGGCAAAAAATGACGATTCGCGTTGTGTGCAAAGGTTGCAATAGTAAAATCGACGCCGCCGACAAGTTACTCGGGCAAACTCGAAGGTGCCCTAAGTGCGGAACGCCTATTCTTATCGAACCCACGCCCGCGCGGACGTCGATCATCGTAAACGACGCTCCGCCCCTTGGATCGAGCGCGGCGCAAACGTCGAACGAAGAAGGCGCCGGGTTGAAAAGGCGCCGATTGGCGCCCGACAACGTGTACGTCGTTCTTGGCGATAATCGGCAGATCGCTTACTGGAAGGGCGGCGAGGGCTGGTTTGTCAACGTTGGGAACGGTTACGAATCGGTCAAGCGCGCGCCCGAAAAATTACCCGAGACGGGCGTTTTCGTCTTGGTCGAGGGGTACGTCGCGCAAACGGACGCGGGACGGCGGCTCAGAGCGTTGCGATTCAAAAAACTGTCGGGCGCGGGCGCGCTAAAGGTCTTGTTGCATACGGAAGAAGCCGACGTGTTGGAAAAAGCGAAGGAGCCGACCGTGTTGACGACGGTTCAAAAGCAACTCTTCTTGAAACATATTCGCTCGAAGTACTTTATCGAATTTACGGAAGGTTCGAACGAAGTAATGGAATACCTGACGGGATACGACGCTAGTTTGCGCGTCGTCGGGGATTTTAAAGAGTAACGGCGGGAGCGACGCGTCGCAACGCGTCTATACGATCCGTTAAGAAAAGAAAAAACGTCAAGTAAAGAAAAACGTCGAAAAAAAACGAACGAGTCGCGATCAAGGCGGCTCGTTCGTTTTTAGTTGTTCGTTCGTTTAATCAGAGCGACTCCGCCTTGCGCGCGACGTATTTTACTTTGTTGACCGTCAAATAATGCAAATCCGGCGTAAGCTCGGGATGAGGACTGCAAATCAAGACGCGACCGGCTCCGTATTCTCCGGCGACGATCGCGGGCGAATCGATTTGCACGCCCTTGGGCGAATCGTTTTTGGCGACTTCTGTACGGAAATACGCCAAGACGACGTAGGGCTCGAGTTCGTTCGTTTCGGCGCGGTGGAAGATCGGACCGTTCTGATACGCGATTTTTACGCGTCCTTCCGGGGCGCCGAGCGCTTGTCGTCCTTCTTCCGTAAATTCGATTTCCAGCGTCGCTTTGCCGCGTCGCCAATCTCCCTTTTGCTGTTCGGCCGCGATTAAATTTCTCGTCGAGCGGTTCGGTTTATAAAGCGCCAAATACGCGCCCGCGCAGACCCCGACGTATCCCCCGCCGTTTCTCACGAACGCGCGTAACTCCGTCCAGCCTTTGTCGCCAAGCGCTTTCGATTCGCCGTTGCCCGTTCCGCCGGGGAAGATTACGACGTCGTATTCCTTCAGCTTACCGCTTTGAATTTCTTCGGCGGAAATAAAATCAGCTTCGAACTCTTCCGTTTCGTCGAGAATTTTTTTCGTGGCGGCGACGCAACCCTTGCTGGCGCCCGCCCCTTGATATAAGGCGACCCGGATCGACTCTTGCGTCTCTTGCGAATTTGCAACGACGGCGGAATCGTCCGCAAACGACGCGCGCGTTCCGTGAAGACAGCAGAACGACGCCAACAGTAGGAACAAAACCGACAAACCAGCGTTCTTTTTCATTGCGCGCCCCTTCTAATCGACGACCTGCGACTTTCCGCGTTAGAGCGAATCCGCTTTTCGCGCGACGTACTTTACTTTTTGAGCCGTCAAATAATGCAAATTCGGCGTAAGCTCGGGATGAGGACTG
Organism: Thermoguttaceae bacterium; assembly: GCA_045641205.1. GTDB lineage: Bacteria > Planctomycetota > Planctomycetia > Pirellulales > Thermoguttaceae > RUG369. The sequence continues at coordinate 3,475 of JAZUGM010000180.1, read as the reverse complement.
CAAATCAAAACGCGTCCGGCGCCGTATTCGGAGGCGACGATCGCGGGCGAATCGATTTGCACGCCCTTGGGCGCGTCGTTTTCGGCGACTTCCGTGCGGAAATAAGCCAAGACGACGTAAGGCTTAAGCGCGTCTGTTGCCGCTCGATGAACAATAGGACCGTTTTGATACGCGACGTTGAACCTTCCTTCGGGCGCTTGAAACGCTTGACGTCCTTCTTCTGTGAATTCAATTTCCAGAAGCGCCTCTCCTCGTTCCCATTCGCCTTCTTGCAATTCGGCGCTAATCAAATTCCCGGTCGAGCTGTTCGGCTTATAAAGCGCTAAATACGCGCCCGCGCAGACCCCGACGTATCCTCCGCCGTTTTTGACGAACGCGCGCAATTCTTCCCAGCCCTTGTCGCCAAGCGCTTTTGATTCGCCGCTACCCGTCCCGCCGGGGAAGATTACGACGTCGTATTCCTTCAACTTGCCGTCTTGAATTTCTCCGGCGGAGATAAAATCGGCTTCAAAGCCTTCCGTTCCGTTGAGAATTTCTTTCGAGGCGTTCGCGCAAGTGTCGCTGGCGCCCTCCCCGCGATAGACGGCGACGCGAATCGTTTCCTTAGAATTCGCCGCAACTTGGGATTCGGTCGCGAGCGACGCGCGCGTTCCGCAGAAACAACACAACGACGCCAAAAACAGAACGGCGGTCGACAAACGAACGTATTTTTTCATTACGCGCCCTTTCTACAATCCATAATGCAAGCGACTCGGACTCGAAGGAACCGACGCTATTTTTTCTTTCCGACGAAAACAAAACGAGGCATTTTTTTCCAGAAAAACGGACAATAAGGAAGCCTATCTTCTCGAATTTTCAGCGAAACCTTCTCAAATTTACGCGCCAAATAGGGCAAAATGTCGTTTGATAGGAACAGATTGTCGAGCGAGAACCAAACGGGCCAAAGCCAACGCGTCGAAAAACTCTGTTGCAAGCGTTTTTCGCCGGGGTACTTCCTCGCGACGTAAAAATCAACGACTCCGACAAGACCGCCGGGCTTAAGAGCCTCGTAGGCGCGATCGACCGCCGCGAACCAATCGGGGATCATCGTCAACGAATAGGAAAAAAGAATAGCGTCGACTTGTCCGTCGCTTGGCGTCCAAGTCGTCGCGTCGCCTTGTTGAAGTTCGACGTTCGTCCACCCGCAACGTTCGATTCGTTGTTTTGCGACGCGAAGCATTGAATCGGTAAGGTCGACTAGATAAACTTTTTTGAGTTTTTTGAGCCCGTCTTCGAGAAATTCAAGATTTGCGCCCGTTCCGCAACCCATATCGACCCAGACTTCGCCTTCGCGAGGTTGCAACGTTTGCATCAGGTCGTCGCGACCAGTGAGGAGTCGTTTACGAAAACGGTCGTAGGCGTCGACTTGTTTCACGTAAAAAGATTCCAGCCGTTCCGCGTGCGAATCGCCGCGCACCGGGCGCAACGCCATACAATATAATATCTTTAAATCCGATAAGAAGTTTCTTAATCCGAAAAATCTGCAAGGAAAACGATGCGTCGTCATAATAAAATGGGGAATAACAACATTGGGCGCAAATACCAAGACGCCTTTGGGCGTTACGGTATGAAACTCGCGTTTCACACAAAACCTCGAGGGTGATATTTTAATTATCTTTAAAATTTTGCCTAGACCCTCTTTGAGGCTAGCTTTAATTTTGATAGTAAGGTTTAAGGCGATTTTGTTAAACGCGCTGGTATTTTTGCTTGTTGCTGTTTTGCCAATTTGATTAAAAAATCCTCTTTTAATTGTTCTTTGTTTTCTTCACTCTTATTTAAAATGAATCGTAGAACGAAATCTGTTGAAAAGAGAGAACATATTCAAAAAAGGGTTGACAAACTAGTCGTTCGCTTTAAAATATCGGTCGTTGTTAGACTTATGCAATTATTCTTTCGAGTAATTTTAATTTGTATGGTCATAATGAAAGTTGGATCAGTTTAGGAGTTGATTGATGACCAAGAAGGAAATTGTCCGTTTAGTCGCTGAAAAAACGGATCTTTCTCAACAACAGGCCAAGGATATTGTTCAGAAGACGTTCGAATCCATCATTGAAGTATTGGTTCACGACGGACGAATCGAACTCAGGAATTTCGGCGTTTTTGAAGTCAAGGTTCGCGCCGCTCGCAACGCGCGCAATCCTCGCACCGGCGTCGAAGTTTGGGTTGACGAACACGAGACGGTGGCTTTTAAGCCCGGTAAGATGATGGTCGCGAAGGTTCAACGCGAGCGAGAAAAAGAAGCCGCGAAAGCTAAGACCGCCAAAAAAGCAAAATCTTCCGCGAAACCTTCGACAAAGACTACAAAGACTGCAAAAACTGCGAAGACTAAGGAAAGCGCCGGAACCAAAAAGGCGTCTAAGACCGGCAAAGCCGCTTCTAAATAGTCGGTTTGTAGATTAAAAAACGAAGGTGCTGTGCTAGAAACGTTATGCTAGAAAATTTACGCATAAGAAAACTTCTGCGTCGCGCTTTTGTTTTTTGATTCATAGGGCGCTCGGCGACCTCGAAATCGTTCTTGAAATTAGTTTCGAGAAGGCTTGTTCCGTCTTTTGGCGCCCTTGATTCTTTGTTTTCTGAAATTATTCGGCGTAACGCGATCGCGTCGTTTTTCAAAGGAGAGAGGCGTTGGAAAAATCCTACGAGGAGGAGATTGCGGAATTAAGGGAGAAAGTCGTTCGTTTAGAAGACGCGTTAATCAAAGCGCAATCTTTAACGACGGTCGGCGAGCTTGCCGGAACGACCGTGCACGAGTTCAACAATATCCTGACTTTGACGATCAATTACGCCCGAATGGGCTTGAGACATAAGGACGACGAGACGCGCGAGAAGGCGTTTAATAAAATTTTAGAGGCGTCAAATCGCGCCGCAAAGATTACGAACGTCGTCTTGGGAATGGCGAGAAATCGTAGCAAAGGTTTGGAATCGACCGATTTGACCGCGATCGTCGAAGGCGCTTTGCTCTTGTTGGAACGCGAGCTGACAAAATACCGCGTCGTCGTAGAAAAGAATTTTGCGCCGGTTCCGCGCGTGTTGGCGAACGGCGGGCAAATTCAACAGGTCGTCGTCAATCTTCTTGTCAACGCGCGTCAAGCCTCGCCGAACGGCGGTAGAGTCGTCGTAAAGATTAAAACGTGCGAAGATTCGCCCGGTTTTGTCGAATTAACGGTGCGCGATTACGGAGTCGGTATTCCCCAAGAGCAGTTGCCGTTAATTTTCGATTCCTTCTTTTCCACGAAAGAGGGACCCGACGAGTCGGGCAAGGGCGGTTCCGGGTTGGGACTTTCCGCTTGCAAACGCATTATTGAAAATCACAAGGGCAAAATTCGGGTTGAAAGCGCCGTTGGAAAGGGTTCCGCCTTTATTATCCGACTGCCGATTTGTCCGTCGGAAGACGCGAACGCGTAACGATCGCTTTTTGTTGAAGTCGGATCGTAGC
>JAZUGM010000179.1:0-5424 GCA_045641205.1 Thermoguttaceae bacterium | reverse complement strand
CTTAGCAGACGCAAAGTTTCCGACAATGTTTTAATTTTTTCGAGCGCGGCGACCGTCGCGTTTGACGCGGCTTCCAAGACCGTCGCGCCAAATCGACTCGCCTCGATTAAGTCGACCGCCAACTCGGGCGTCCAGCGTAGCCTCCACGTTTCACGAAACGTGCCAAGCCCCTTGTTTTCTTCCTGACGCGCCCACGGAACGCCGAACAAAGCGAGACGACGAAAGAGTCGACTCTTTTCGCGATCGCGTTCTTCGCGCAAATCGAGATCAAGAACGCGGTCTTCGCTCGAGCGCTTGAGTCGCAAACGTTTTAGCGTCAGTTCGAGGTCGCGTTCGAGAGGCGTCGTCGGCACGTCGTCAGGAATCGAGCCAAGCGCGTTTCCGACTTCCAACTTGCGCGCAATCAACGCCAAACGCTCTTGGACGCCTTCGCACAGCGCGGTCAAAATCGCGTCGCGCGCGTCGTCGAGACAAGGAGCGACGCGTCCGCGCAACGACGCTAACGCGTCCGCGAGTCGCGCCGCTTCGATCGCGTTGGCAGCCGAAACTTCCACGCCTTCCGATCGCAATAGACGCACGGCGCGAGTCGTCCAACGCGCGATCGGCGTCGACCTGCTCGACAAGGTCGCGACGTCTTCAGAATCTTCGATCGCCGAGGTCGGCGCGCCGGTTCCGACAAGCGCTCCAAAACGCGCGGCCTCGGGCGAGGCGAGCCACAATCCTTCAAGCCAACCGGGCGAGGTTACGCCCGCCCCGTACCCGCTTCGACGCGCAAGACGCGAATAAGTCCACGCGACCCAAGTCGTTTCCGTCTGTATTTTCGGCAGTTTCGAGAGAATCGCGTCGTCTTCTTTCTTCTTTGGAATCAACGACTTGCGCGCTTCGTCGGTCGTTTCGAGGTCTAAGACGGGCGCGTGCCAAGCGCCGCAGACGACCGCGATTCGTTCGGCGCCCGACTTGAGCGCTTCGCGAACTCCGCGCCTCATCGAGGCCTCGCGCAATCGTTCTTCCTCGTCTCCTTCGACTTCGCGCGCTTCCAAACGCAACGCGGTCGCAATTTCGAGCAACTCGGGAAAAATCGCGTTTGGCGCGGACGCCTGTTCGATTTCGCGCTCTTCCCAGTTTTCCGGGTCTGGAACGCCCGCCGCGCGCGCCAAGGCGCCTAGCGGATCTTCGCGAATCTCTTGCGCCAACGACTTCTGAACGCCCTCGTTTTCAGACGCGTTCGTTTCGTCGGATTCTTTCTTTGCGTCTTCGTTCGTTTCTTTAGTTTCGTCTTTCGCCGCTTCTTCCGCCGCTTTGTCGAGCGCGAATCGAATCGAGCAGGGCAAGTCGATAAAGCGAACCGGGACGTTTTGCGAGGTCGCGTATTTCAACGCGATCCATTCGGGGGAAAAGGACGCGAAAGGATAGAACGCGGCGCGACTAGGCTCGTCGGGCGCGTAAACGAGCATCGCGACGGGCGGCTTCATTTTGGCGTCGGCGACGGCGGCAAGCGCGCGTTCCGCATCGGGCGGTCCTTCGACCAGCACCAAATCGGGCCGCAACTTTTCCAAGGCGTCGAACAAAGCGCGCGCGCAACCGACTCCGTGATGACGAACGCCGAATATCGACAGACTCATTGATCAAGCTCCGAACATGCGAGATAAAGATCGTTCCAACCGTCCCGTTTTTTGACGACCGTTTGCAGGTATTCGCGCCAAGCGATTTTGTCGGACTCCGGCTCTTTGACGACCGCGCCGACAAGACCCGACGCCAAGTCGCTAGCGCGCAAAACGCCGTTTCCAAAGTAGCCCGCGCAAGCAAGACCGCCGTTCATTACCGATATCGCTTCCGCCGTCGAAAGCGTCCCGCTTGGCGTCTTCAATTTCGTTTTGCCGTCAAGCGTCGCGCCCGAGCGCAATTCGCGAAAAATCGTCGCCACGCGCCGCAGTTCTTCGACGGCGGGCTTCTCGACGGGCAGTTCCAACGCGCGCCCAAATTGCGCCACGCGACGCTCCACAATTTCGACCTCTTCTTCCAGCGTCGCCGGAGGCGGTAGGTTGACGACGTTGAAACGACGAATGAGCGCGCTAGAAAGTTCGTTGACGCCCTTGTCGCGATCGTTTGCCGTCGCTATGACGTTGAAGCCCTTTTGCGCTTGAATCGCGAGGTTTAATTCCGGGACGGGCAGGGCTTTTTCCGATAAAATCGTAATGAGCGCGTCTTGAACGTCGCTGCTAATTCGCGTCAATTCTTCAATACGAACGAGTCGACCTTCGCGCATGCCGCGCATCGTCGGACTTTCGACCAACGCGTCGACGGACGGTCCTTCAGAAAGAAGGCGCGCGTAATTCCACCCGTAGCGCAACGCCGATTCGTCGGCGCCCGCCGTGCCTTGAATTAAAAGCGTCGAATCGCCGCTAACCGCCGCCGCCAAATGCTCGCTCACCCACGACTTCGCCGTGCCGGGCAGACCGTACAACAAGAGCGCGCGATCAGTCGCCAACGTCGCGATCGCAATTTCCATTAAACGCGGGCTTCCGACGTATTTCGGCGTTATTTCCTTGCCCTTAGGGGTCTTGCCGCCCATTAGGTAAAGCCGAACGCTTCGCGGGGACAGCTTCCAATTTTCGGGCTTGGCGCCTTTGTCTTCCTCGCGCAACGCGGCGAGTTCCTCGGCGTATTCTTGTTCGGCGTAACGACGTAAAACGGAATTCAATTCGTTGTTCATCGTATGACGTCCTTTCTATGGGATTCTAAATAGTCGATCGAATCGTTCGCGCCAAGCGCAAGCGTTTAAATAGGCGTCGACGTCTACTTTCGTCGGATTAAAGAGATCGTTTTCGGTCGTCGCAAGGACTCCGTAGTCTTCGCGAACCGCGAGAGGACTGAGAATAAGCGCGGAATAATACAAATTCCGAACGCGCGAACGAGAACCGCGCCGTCCCAACGACGACGCTACTTCGAGCGTCGCGTCGCAAAACGCGCGCGCAAAATCCTCCGTCCAAGGATAGGAACAATTTTGAAACGCGACGTTAAGCAAATTAAGCGCAAATTCGCCCCGGCGTCCAAACGCCTCGACGTCTTCGCTCCAAAGTTCGAGCAAACGTTCGAAACGTCGGAACCCTCCCGTCGCTAACGCTTTTCTGACGAAAGGAACGTTTAAATCGAATTTTCCCAATATATCGGGCGCCAAAACGTACTGTTCTATCGCGTTACGAGAAGCGACGGGCAATTCGTAGAGTTCGCGAAACGCGTCGCAACAGACCTCGAACCACTCGTCCGACGCGCCAAAGAGCGCGAAGGAACGCAACATCGCCAGAAGAACGACGTCGCCGTTTCTAATCCAGTGGAAACGCGCGTAGATATTCTCCGGGGAAGACGATAGAACTTCTTCCCAGCTCGCAAGCGGAACGTTTCCCAACGTTTGCAACGCGTCGCTTGTTTGAGACGGGGAGCAATATCGCTCGTCTAGTCGCGCGCGAACGAACAAAGCGGCGCTCGAGGATCGATCCGTTAGGATTTTTTCGGCTTTTTTAAGCGTCTCTTGCGCGTAATTCGAAGAGGGTATGCGCGCAAGCAAATTGAGAAAGGACGGGTAAGACCCGAACGGGCTCTTCTGATTTTGCAAGTAGTCTAGGTCTTTCTCGCTTACGTCGTCGCAGATAGAATCAAAACATAAGTCCACGAATTTGCGTTCGAGTTTGTCGTGATCTTTGCGCAACAGTTCGAACGCCAATTTCGGAGCGCTTCGATACGCTTGTTTGAAGACGACGACGCGCTCTTCGTCGGAACGATCTTTCCAAGCGCTTGTCAACAAACTTTTTGGCGGTTTTGCGTCGAAGAGGCGCGAAGGTAAAACTGAAAAATTTAGGGCGGCGGAATTTTCTTTAAAAAAACGATATCCGAGTCGTCCGCAAACGAGCGAGACGAGACGAGGGGAAAGAATCGAACGATAGGCGCGAATCGTTTTTACTAAGAAGTAAAGCCTTTCCGCCGACGCGCGTTTGTCCAAAGCGACGACGCGCTCGAGACAACGGTTAAACAGACCGCTAGGCGGTTGAAAAGATTGGGTAAACGCGTTTGACGCGTCGTTGTAAAAAAGGTCAAAGCAAGACGTTAACGTTTCCTGTTCCTCGTAGCTCATCGGCGAGCGCTTGTCCGACTCAAAATCGAACGCCGTTTTATCGTCGCGAACGCGTTGAGAAGCGACGCCCGAAAAGGAGGCGGCCGCGTAGCGTAAAAGAAAGGGCCAAATTTTCGCTTCGTCGTCTCGAACGCCGACAAAGGCTTGTTTAAACATAGAGTTTAAGGTCGCGCGTTCCGGGCGTTTAGGCTGAATTTCGAGGAAGAGAAACGCGCGCTCGCGACGCCGCGCGGAACAAAGCGTCAGCTTGTTTTTATACCATTCGCCGAAAACCGCGATCGGCTTCTCGTAAGACGCCGCGACTATATTCCACAACGCTTCGCTTTGCTTCGGATCGTCCGCTACGACGTACAAGCCTTGTCCTTGCGCGTCGAAAACGACGAATTCCGACTCGGCGACTTGTTTGATCGGTCGCGCCACGACGTCGCGTAGGAACGCCGGAACGCGTTCTAGCCACGGATTATTCGCCAAGCGCGCGGAAATCGCGGTCGTGAACTCGGAGAGCGTCGAGGCTAATTTCAACGGCGACGTTTTGTGCGACGAACTTGGCGTCGATCGGTTAATTTTTTCGCAAATCGCGCGCCATTCGCCGAAGCCCGGAAGGAATTTTAACGCGCCTTCAAAGGGCTCCGAAACGTCGAATAAAAAAGGTTCCAACGCGCGACGAACGTCCGCGAAATTGAGAAGACAAGCGAAACGTTTCGTTTGTTCGCCGATCAGCCAAACGGGCTTGTTCGAAGGCGAGCCGATCGCGGACAAACTCGACGAGCCAAGGTAGAACCAGCGGTCTTCGACGCGCTCGTAAGAAGACGGATCCTCTTCAAGTTCGACCGACCAACCGATCGTGCGACGAACCTCGCGCGCAAAGTCTTCTGGCGCCGCGTCGATTTTCGAATACGCTTCAACGAGAAGCGCCAAGCGCCCGGCCTGTTCTAAAACGTACTCGCGCCAGTTCTCGTCCACGTCGAAGGCGCGAATGCACTCGCCGATCATAGCGGCGGCGCCGGGCGCTTCCGCGTCGATTAGACGATCGAGACGCTCCTTAAACATACGACGCGTTTCTTGCGTGTTCTCAAGTTTGCCGAGACCGTTGCGTAATAAGTCGCACAGGAATTTTTTTAACTCGGCGAATCCTTCGGCGACTCTTTTGGCGCGTATTTCAGCGACCGCCGTCGAATCGGTCGTCGTTTCTTCGTCCTCGAGACGTTTCAACGATCGGGGAATTTTGACTTTTTCTTCCGTTTGGGGTTTAACGCGTTCCGCCAACCAAATTTTAACCCATAGAGGCGCGTTAG
>JAZUGM010000178.1:0-5571 GCA_045641205.1 Thermoguttaceae bacterium | reverse complement strand
CAAGTCGGGTTCGCTTGCTTGTCGCCGTTTTCGTCGGAGAAATTCAGGCGTAAGACGCCGAGACGTTTTCCGCTCGAGTCGACTTGAAAACCGTTTTGGAATTCGAGGTCGCCGAAAAGCTCTTTCGTTTGCGGCGCGACGTCGGCGGCTTTTACGGCGCTACTCCAAATAAACGCCGCCGCAACGCTCAACGTTAAAAAAACTCTTTGAAAATTGCGTTTGGTCAATAAAATTCGCAAAACTTTCACTTTCAAACCTTTCGTTTAAACGATTCGCACAGGTCGATCCGCGCAGAGCGAGACGTAAACGGCAAAAATCCACAAAAGCGCGAACCAAAAGCAACCGTTCACAGAAACGCGCGTCTACAGAACGTTAAACGTCCAAAAGACGCAGTTCTTGCAGTCAGTTTACCGAAGCCATTCCTCGAATATCCCTTTGAAAACTGTCGAGCGAATCCGACGTGCAAGCGACGTTAAAAATCGATTTCAGAACGTTGGAATCGGTTATCGACAAAATATTATTGAGCGTCGTTTGAGACGTTTGAGGAAAACGAAGGACGATACAGTCCTTTAACATACTGCGAAGACCTCTTTGTTCGCCCTCTTCCAATCCGCTTGTTCGCCCGTCTTTCCAACCGCTCGCACGCCCGTCTTCCCAACCGCTTGCACGTCCAAGGTCGTAGAAACTTTCAATCTTGCGCGTCATATTGCCTTCTCCTCCTAATTCTTCCAATTTATACGTGATTTCGTCGCGAGTCGGTGGAACCCAGCCCTGTCGCATTGCGATTTTGCTGACGAATATAAAAAACTCGCCGCACATTTCAAGTTCCTCGTCGTTGTCGGGATCGATCTTGCCCGCGAGCGTGTTGAAGGCGTCGTTCCAGGCTTTTTTCCAGTCGTCCGACGTCGCGTCTTTTTTAACGACGATTCGTTCCGCCGCCTTCGTCAATGCGAGAAACGCCTCTAGCCAAGGATCGGCTTCGATTTGTTTTTTCGGTCGCGTAAAAAGACTTACGAATTTGAACGGCAACTTGAATATCCAGCGTTTGTCAAGCGCCGCGTCGGGCGTCGCAAATAAGTCGGGCAAATTCAAGACCTTTTTCCAAGGACGAGCGCCCGTGTAAAACAACAGTAGGAACGGCCAAACGAATTTCTTGTCTTTCCGTTGAAAACGTTCCTTATGACGCTGAATATATTGTAAAACCAACACTAACGACGTCAATAGTTGAAAGACTACGGCGCGCGTTTGCGTCGATTTATGTTCCAGCGGAACGACGATAGGCTGAGCGCCTTTAGAACGGTCTTTAAAAGGAACCGAAAAGACAAGATCGCAAAGTCGGGAAACTTGCGCCCCGAAAATATGAACGGTAGGCTCCGTCGAATAGGCGTCGAAGTCGAGTTCTTGCGCGACTTTGGGCGATATTTCTTCGACCCGGCGCTTCAAAAAAGACGCGCCGATTCGTCGACGTTTCTCTAAAATAGCGACGACGAAATTATTGAAGATTTGCGACGTCGCGAGTTCGCGCCGTTGTTCGTCGTCGAGCGCTTTTGATTGCGCGTCGCGCGACGCCAAGAGCGCGTTTAACTCCTCGCAAAACGTTTCAAAGGAAGGAGCACGACAAACAAAGCTAAAAATTTGACGCAACACTTCAGGCTCAAGCGTCGGCGAAAGCGACGCCAACGCGGGCGAATCGTCTGGATAATTGGGAAAACGTTCCTTTAAAACTTTGACGACGGACTCAAATTCGAAACGCGAAGAAAGCGAATAGCGTTCCGAATCGTCAATATTTGTCCTCTCTTGAAGTTCTTGTCGTTCGTTCATAGACCTTTGTTTGCTTGTAATCGTTCACGATAAAACACGTTATGAAAAACCGCTTGACTTCGCGTAGATTTCGCATAAAACGACGCGCAAGAATCCCCAACGTAAGTCAGGGCGCTAGAAACTCGGCGTAGGCGTTTGTTTAAAACAAAAGTTCCGCAAAACGCAACGAATTCCAACTTCGTCGGCGTTCTGATTTTCCGTGAACGTTTGCCAAAAAACAAACGGATTGTCGAAAAGAGAGAAAAACGCCAAACAACGCGATCGATCCGCTCGGCATACGAGCGGATTCGCGCGTTTTATCTTGTAAAACTAATCCTAACGCAACGCTTGATCAAGCGCGACTAGATTCTCAATCGAAGGAACGAATCCAAATATTTCGGAAACGCACGGGGCAGCCGTGTCCGCTAAGAACGATCGGTCCCTTGCCCTTCGGATTCGGACCGGGCAAATTGAAGTGATTGGTCGAGCCGTAAATTTCGGTGTTGTTTTGCACCATCACGCCGTTTTGCACGACGGTGACGCGCGGCGCCGCGACTTGTTCGTCGCCCTCAAATTTCGCGGGCGTGAAGTAAATGTCGTAAGTCTGCCAATTTCCGGCGGGCGTGCAGGCGTTGACAAGAGGAGGCGTCTGACCGTAAACGGAACCGCAGGCGCCGTCGGGATAATTGTTGATTTTGTAGGAGTCGAAGACTTGGATTTCATACGCGCCAAGCAAGCAAACGCCGTTGTTGCCCTGATTGCCCCAGTCCCCTTCAAAATTCGCGGGCGAAAGCCATTCGAGATGCAGTTGGAACGCGCCGAAATTTTCTTTCGTCGCAAAAGGACCGGTCGTGCATTCGATCGTACCGTCGACCAGCTTCCATTCGGTCGGCTTCCACGCGTCGGTGTTCGTTCCGTCAAAAAGAACGATCGCGTCGCTCGGCGCCTTGGGGAAATAAGTCGGAGGCTCCGGGTTGATTTTTTTCGGAATCGGTCGGCTCGGATCGTGAACGCGGTAATCGCTCCACCATTGTTTCGGCGAATCCGTATAGCCGTAAGACTCGTTTTCGTTTTTCGGCGTCACCATATTGCCCGCGCAACACACGCCGACGCAACTGAACAAAACGCCGCAAAACGCAAGCGTCATAAAGATTTTTCTCATCGATAAGACCTTTCGTGTCAAACGATTATAAAAAGACCGGCGCAAATCGAACGCCGGTCGACGGTAATTTTGTCTATTGGGTTAATTGGAACGTCGAATCTCGACGCTTCCTCGATGCGCCGTCAAGCCTTCGACCGTCGCGACGCGGTAAACGTCGTCCGCAAGATTTTCCAAGCCTTCTTGAGAGAAACAAAGCAAGCTGTTCCCGCGCAGGAAATCGTTGCAAGACAGCCCGCTGGCAAAACGCGCGGAACCGCTCGTCGGCAAAACGTGCGACGGTCCGGCCGCGTAGTCGCCAAGCGCGACGGGCGTGTAATTGCCGAGGAAAATCGCGCCCGCGCAAGGTATTTTGGCGGCGAGTTCCTCCGCGTTTCGCGTCGCGATATGAAGGTGTTCCGGCGCGATAAGATTCGTCCAATAGCAAGCGTCCTCCGCGTTCTCCGTCAGAACGACGGCGCCGAAAGACTCGAGCGCCTGACGCGCCAAATCGCCGCGCTCGACTTTGGCGAGCGTTGCGCCGATCGCGGCGACCGCGTCGCGCAACGTTTTTTCGTCCCAGCCGATTAAAATACTCGAGCCGGGCGCGTGTTCCGCTTGCGCCAAGACGTCGTAGGCGGTAAAATCGGCGCGCGTCGATTCGTCGACAATAACGACGACCTCGCTCGGACCGGCGATCGAATCGATATCGACGTTTCCGTAAACGGTCTTTTTCGCAAGCGCGACGAACAAATTGCCCGGTCCGACGATCTTATCGACGCGTTCGATCCCTTCGACTCCATAAGCGAAAGTCGCGACGCCCTGCGCGCCGCCCATTCGATAAACCTCTTTGACGCCCAATTTGGCGCACGTCGCGAGCAAATAGCGATTATAGGAACCGTTCGGAGTCGGAGGCGCCATCACGGCGATTTCTTTCACCCCGGCGACTTGAGCGGGCACGACCGTCATCAGAACCGACGACGGATAAGCGGCGGCGCCGCCGGGCACGCAGACGCCGACGCGGCGCAACGGCTGGTAACGTTGTCCAAGCCACCCGCCGGGTCGTTCGATTCTGACTGATCGGCGCAAAATCGCGCGCTGGAACGCTTCAATATTGGCGCGGATGCGTTCGATCGACGCCAAGAATTCGGGTTCGACTTGCGTCAAAGCGGCGTCTAATTCCTCTTGCGGAACGCGAAGTTGATCGGCGGTCAATTTAGCGCGGTCGACGCGTTCCGAATATTCGAGCAACGCGGGCAAGCCTTTTTCGGCGACGTCGCGGCAAATCGTCTCGACGACTTCGGCGGGAGTCAGAGGCGCGCCAAAAATTTCGATCGTGCGTTTCTTGCCCGCCTCGCTGACGACGTTTCCTTTGAGACTCAATTTGCGGCGCAACGCGTCTATTTGCGATTTGACGTCGTCTTTTCGCGCGTCGATCCAAGCTAAATTTAGGGCGTTTTGACTCATCTTCCACCTTGTCTTTCTGCATTTTGTCGCTCGCGTTTACGGGCGGTCGACTTTCCTAAAAATATAAGCGTCGGCGTTGGTTTGTCGAGCGCGCGCGTCCTTTTTTTTCAAAAAAGTTCGTTTTTTTCTCATTTTACATTCTAAACGCAAGGGCACAAGGCGTTTTGACCTTGCGTCCGCAATAGGGATTGACTACTCTTAACGCGTCTTTTTTCAAAAATTCGGCAGACGCGCGAAACGAACGCGGCGCTTGTTTCGTCTCTGCGCAAAGACGATAGACGTGCGATAAAAATGGCAATATTTCAGCCTTTTGAAGAAAATTCGACAAAAGCGCGCCGTTTTTTACGGCGCGCGTCTTTCTTCAACGACTAAAATATTACGAAATTCTTAGAAAGCGCTTGATTCGCGCTTGAATTGAATTTACAATTAAATCGGCGTTTTGCCGCCGCCGAAACATTTTATCCAACTAACGGTTCAAAAATTATGAGCGCTAACAAAACACGACGTGAAGCAAAGCAAGAGCGATCGAATCCCGAATCGAGCGCCGATTCATACGCGGGGCTCGCCGTCGACGAGAAAAAACGCGAACAACTGGCGGCGGTGGAAAGAGCGCTCAAGTTGGGCGCGTCTATTCACGACTCCTACTTTCATTTTATGTTGAAAGACCCGGCGCTTCTTGCCGGTTTTTTAGGCGAATATTTGCCCACAGAAATACTCGAAGCGCTCGACTTGAGCGATCCGAATAAAATTAAATTTCTTTCGACCGATTTTTACGACGAACGCGGCGTCAAACATATCGCCGATTTGCTTTTTACCGTTCCTTGCAAAGAAGAAAACGAATACGTTGCGTTAAAGTTGTTGGTTGAACACAAAGCGCAAAGCGGCGCGTCGCTCGACCGTAAAACGATCGCGCAAATGTTGAAATACGTCGCGCTTGAAGTCGACGGGGAATTGAAGAATCCAGAAGAAAGCTCCGATTCTGACGCCGCTACGGTTATTCGCCAGCCTTTGGTCGTTTTGTTTTATACGGGTTCAAATCCCTCTTTTGAAGCTCCTTCTTGGGAACGTTCTTTTCCTCTCCCTTCGTCGTTGCGCGTCGACAAATTACGCGAGGCGCAAGTTCGCTTCAAGCCGATAACCGTGAATTTGACGCGTATGTATTTGGA
>JAZUGM010000177.1:0-8324 GCA_045641205.1 Thermoguttaceae bacterium | reverse complement strand
TCTATTGATTTTGAACTCTATCGCCAAACTCGCGTTTGACGCTATCGACAAAATTATAGTGTGTTCTACGCCACTCTTGCATTACCTAATTGTAAAATATCTTCGAACTTGCGTTCGATCAAACAAATCGCGCTTTCGCGGGGTCTGCTTACTTGTCGTTCAGTTGCGACTTGCGTAAGTTTAGCAGGTCTTTGTATTTCGTCAAGCGGCTTTTTTAAAATTTTTCGTCGATCGCGAGGTTTGTCGGACAAATTCGCTTTTATTGCGTTTTCAGCGGCGCCGTCCGCTTATCTAAAGACAAGCGGCTTATCACGCGCGCTTACGACGCGTTTCCAAGGCGAACCTTGTTGAATATTTCATAAATGAATACAAAAAAACAAAGTAGGTTTACGCCTGTACTCTCCCCACTTTTTAAACGGCGCGTCTAGTTGGTTGTTTTAACGTTCACGCTTGTGTTTTAGAGGCGTCGAATCACTACGAATCCGCGCGTCGTTGATACGCGGATTCCAGTAAACTATTCCTGAACGTTATGAAAATTCGTCGCCCGAAGACAACGAATTACGCGAAGATAAAAAAACGCGCTCGAACGATCCAAACGTCCAAGCGCGCCGTTTCATATCGGATTTGTCCCGTCGAAATACGTTTTATTCGCCGCAACGTAAAAAAATCTCGCAAGAGTCAAAATCAATTTCCCAGTTGCCGTTTGCGTAACTTTCCCAGCCGTATTCCGCCG
Organism: Thermoguttaceae bacterium; assembly: GCA_045641205.1. Classification (GTDB taxonomy): domain Bacteria; phylum Planctomycetota; class Planctomycetia; order Pirellulales; family Thermoguttaceae; genus RUG369. Next base: position 7,591 of record JAZUGM010000177.1, on the reverse strand, counting down.
CTCGGTCGTTCCACCACTGGTCGAACTTCTTTTTCGTTTCGGAAATATCGGCAAGAACGCGTTCATACAGTTCGGTATTCTTGGGATCGACGATCATAAACAGCTCTTTAAGCGCGTTTCGTCGTTCGAACAGGGCTTGAATCTCGTCTTTTTGTTCGGGCGTAACGCGTCCGATGCTCTTTTTTTCAACACTCATCGACTTTTCCTCCGTCGAGTTGGGGATTTCGTTTTTTCATCAATTCGTCGAACGGATCGAGATAATCGATTTCAGGAATCGACGCGACGCCGTTCAAATAGAGCGGTTCAATCAGTTCGCGCGACGCGTTCCGCTCCAAGTGCGCGCAAACGCACTGTTGACGAGACGGCGTGTTGACTTCCAGCGTCGAACGTTTGTTCGTCCAAACGCATCGTCGACAGTGATACGCGTCGCAGTTTTCACAAATCGGCGCGTGGTCGAGTCGATAAAGTTGTTTGTTCTTAATCGGCAAGACGCGCGTCTTCAATACTTCGTCAATATGGGCGATCGCAAAGTCGCGATTTCGGTCTTGGTAATAGAATCCGGGGCAGACGTAAAACACGCCGTCCGGCGCGATCGCGACGTGTTTAACCCCGGCGTCGCAATGGTTCGGCGCGTCGAGTTGCAATCGATCCGTCAATATCGACAGCTGAAGCGGTTTCTTCTCTTCGCGTTCGGGCAACCAGTCGCGAAGCTTCGCCAGAACGCCGCGATATGCGTCAAGATCGGCGTCGGTCATTTCGTCCATATCTTTAATCGCCAACGAAACGCGATCGACCGCAAGCGAACGTTCTTCAAGGAACGTCGGCAACTTCGCGAGATTGTCCTTGTGAATCCGAACGATCAATTCTGAAGTCGGACGGTAATCGTCGGTCCAAACGTCGTTTTCGAAATCGAAGACGTCAAGCGTTTTCTCGTCCGATGCAAACGTCGCGCGAGCGGAACGAAAAACGACGTAATCCGACCATTTCAAAATTTCCCGTTGCGAATCGGTTAGCGGCGCGTCCCCCATAATAAGGCTCAACGTCAAATTTTCCGTCAGCGCGTAATAAACGATCTTCTTCAAAAGCTCGTCTGAAACAACTTCGCGAGGCTTCTCCGGCGTCGAATAATAACAAAAGGACGGCGCAACGGAATTCATTATCACCGTTAGAGCGCGCAAACCCTTGCGCTCTTTAAGTTTCATTACGCGTTGGTCGTCTTCTTTCGACGGAACGATTTTGTCGAACTTATTCCAAAAGTAGTTATTCGCGCGGACTCGCGCTTTGTGCAATTTACAAATATACGTCGCGCGACGACAAATCGTATCCGTCTCCGCCATATCGTAATTGTTCCCTTGGCACCACGCGCAACCTGTCGCAACTTCGCAGTTAATACACTCTTCGGTCGACTGAAGAGTACGATTCAGAGACTTAAAGGGACGTAAACGGTTAAGTAGAACGCCCGTTTTCGCGTCGCCGGTATCGCGTGATTTTTGGTTTTGCAACGAATATTGAGCAAATCGTAAGCAAGGGTGAAAACCGCCCTCTGTATTGACGGCAAGCATTCGCCCGCTTCCGCACCAATTCTCGTTTTCGCGCTCGGGATCCATCGCGAACCCAATAAATCGATCAAACAACGAACAATTCTTATCGACGTATAATTTCTTGTCGATAATTTCGTCGGCAAGTTCGATTAATTGGCGCTCGAAAACGTCTTCGTCTCCGTCTTTCCAAATATCCTCCATAACGACGTTCATAAAGACACGATTAAGTCCCAACGACCAAAGGTGCAAGACGGATTCCTTGACATAGGGCAAATCGTCGCGTCCGATCGTCGATTTCGTACTTGCATTGGGAAATTGTTCCAACCAAAGTGGAACGGCGGCAACCACTTGGTCGTAAGAGCCGCTTCCATTTGGGAACACGCGTTGTGCGTCGTGCTTTTGCTTGTTACCGTCCAGTGAAATTTGAATATCGAGATGCGCTTGATTTTTTTGAATAAAACACTGTACGTCGGGATGACGATAAAGCAAGCCGTTAGTCGCAAAACTAATGCGGTAACTATTAAACCAAGGATGCTTTGTTTGATAAGTTTTGGTTTTAATATAATCGCATATTCGATCGATAAGCCCGATTTTTAAAAGCGGTTCTCCGCCGATAAAATCCCAAACGACGGAACTATCGGGAAAAATTTCTCGATGTTCCAAAACATAATCGACGGCTTGTTTCGCGGTTTCAAAAGTCATCTCGTGAAACGTATTTTTACCGCAAATATAACAATACTTACAGCGCAACTGACAATCTTCGGTCACGATAAACGTAATCGATGCCGTCGTGCCTTCGCGCCAATTCGTCTGTCTTTCCTTTATTAGCGCTTTTTGTTCGTCGACGCTCATATCATTCCTTTCCTTATTAGGAAGCGTTCAAAAGTCGATTGTAACATCGTTTTGAAACTATAAAACGAAGCTAAACGCCTTTTCTGTTAAAACGCTCTTTTGAACGCTTCCCAGGTCAAAAGGGACTCCTTTGGTAACGTAAGACGTAAGCGATCTATCGCAAATATTATATACCTTCGGAAATCACTAAACGCTTAACACATCGATTCTGAACGTGTTGCGAACTTTACAAAACCGCCGATAACGGTTCGTACAAATTCGTCATACAACGCTTGAACTGCAGTACAAACTATCGTTGAAAATCATTTGTACTGCAGTAAACGTCTTATAAACGTCATATACTAAAACAATCTCTTTAATCTATTTGCTGATAAAGAGAACGAGTAATAACTAACGTTTTACAGAGTCTTCGCTGCACAAACATTTGAACAAACGTTAGAGCAAGAACTCCCGCTACCACTACAGTAACGACTACAGCTACCCTGACAAGAGCCGCTACAACCACTGCACGCTTTATCACAAGAACCTGAACACGAACCGCTACAACCTCCTCTACACGTGCTATCACAAGAACTTGAACACGAACCGCTACAACCTCCACTACACGTACCACTGCAACTACCGTCACAAGAACTAAGCGTTCCAAGCGGTTGTGTTTCGCAACTGGTCGTTTCACTCGCCGAGAGACTGTTAGCGGCAACGCCGAGGAACGGAACCGCAAGCGCGGCAAGCCCGACCTTCTTAAAGAAGGCGCGACGATTTTCAATCGAATTATTCGACATTTCTGTCTCCTTCGTTTGATAAATAGTTAAGTCGGAGTCGACTCGTTTAGAGGTAATACGAATCTTCAATATTTCTATCGAACTCCGTCGACACAAAAAAATCACTTCTAAGCAACTACCCCTTTCCCATTTTTTTGAAATACGGAAAGAGCAGTCAATAAAAGTAATAACGCATACGTATCATTTCAATGCAACTGATCATAGAAAACTTGACGGTTATAACCGACGGGCGTTACGAAAACACGTCGACGACAAAATAGACGCGTTCCAACACGCCGCTTCCGTTCATAAACAGGCGCAAACTTCAAGCGTTCCAACACGCTTAAAAGTCGCAAAAAAGAGGCGAGCGTATAAACGCCTTTTCCCCGCCGCCATCATTATATTTCAAAAAAAAAAAATCAAGTTCTCTTATTGCAAAAAGATAAAAAAAGAAGTTTTTTTGTCTGCCAACGTCAAAATGCGGTTCCAATTCGACGTCTGAAAAGAGAATTTCCCAATCAGATTCAGTTCCGCCAAAGAAATTATCAAACGTTCAGAGATTTAATCGCACAGATTTAAAGTCGTTTCGAAACGAGAAAAACTCGTCTTTTGGACGTAATCATAAACAGAAGAAGAAAGCGCGTCTGTTTCCAAACGCGCTCAAATTGTGTTCAATCGAGAAAATCGCCCTCTTTGAGAATTCGCGGCACGTATTCTTCCGTCATATAACTAATACTTCGGCTGACGAGCGCTTCGACTTCGAGCTTGAACCCGTTTTTCAGCATTAAGTCGATTTCTTTTTGCCAATCTTTTTTATGAATAAACCAAGGGTATTCGGCGATCTGCTTGGCGCGCTTGCGATCTATGTCGCCAAGAGAGATTTTGACGCCTTCGGAAAGTCCGCAACGCTCGAAATCTCGACTGCGCAATCCGATAAACTTCGCGTCGGGCGTCGCCATCCGCTCCGATTCAAACGCAAGATTGATCGAACCTTGCTTAATTACGGAATAAATGTAATACCCCCACGGGTCGTTATCGAGCAGACAATAGACGGGCAACTTCAGTTCGTTGTGAAGACGATTGAGCAACCTCCGCACGCCACGCGGCGGCTGACCGTTTCCGTGCGTCAAAACGCAGTTGTGTTTTTTCCAGAATTTATCTTCGTTGAAGCGTTGCCAGACGGTGTTTTTTTCAACGTGTAAGACGAATTTCGCTTTGCATTCTTTGAACTGAATGACCGACGGCTCGACGATCGACGGAATCGCGTATCCGCCCGAGCCCATACGCGAACAATCGATTTCGTCGCCCGAATCGACGATCTTAATGTTGCCGACCATATCGCCGCGCTTGTCGGCGAACAGATGCAACTCTTCGCGCAACGCTTCTAGCAAGACTTCGCAGTCCTCGATAATGGGGTCGCATTCGCCCTGATCGTGAAACGTCGGCTCTTTAGTCGGCTTAATGTCGTGTTTGAGCATATAGTAGAGTCCGCGGATGCTCGTCGTCTTGCCCATTTCGACGAGACGTTTAGCGCCCGAAGCGACAAGCGCCGTCTGCATAAAGCTCTTCGCTTGCGACAAATTAAACAGCTCGCGACTCGTCGTTTTTTTCCCCATTTGCAAAACGCGCTTCTCTTCGTTGAAGGAAACGTTTCCAAGGGAACGCGCCGGAATCGCTAAGACGGGCTCGGCGTCTTGTTCGACAAGCGCGGCTATTCGCGCGGCAAAATCGTAAATGTTCCCGAGCGTTCGTTCGTCTTGCTTCGATAAGACCGCCGACGATTTCAAAGCGTCGTCGTTAAAAAGCTCGTTTTGATTTGACGTCGATCGTTTACGCTTTGCCATTGTTCGAACTTTTCCCTTTCGCCGTGTTTTCTCTATTTGCCAAACTCGACTCGAAAACGCGACGAACGTCGTTCGCCTTTCAACGAGCCCTGATCCCTTGTCTATTTTAAACGGGAAACGCCGAAGCGACAAGGGCAAGTTTTAAAGAAACAATCATTCCGTTAAACGACAAATTATCATAAAAATTGTTAAATTTATTAAAGTCGTTTTTTAGGCGGTCGATAGTGAAGAGTGGCGGCGTAAACGTTATTGCGCGTTTGACCGCATATCCCCCCCAATTTAACTTTTATTCGTTGAGAGTTCGCGCTATGTCGACGTTAAGCCAAGCCGCGCCAGACGCCGTTAAATCCGACGCCCTTGTTCGATCGAAGGTCGTTCGTTTGGAACCAGAAGAAACGGCAAGCGCCGCGCGTGAAATTTCCACGCGAACCGAGGAACTCGACCGACGCGAAAGCGCGTTGAACGCGCGTCTCGCCGCGTTTGAAGCGACGGTTCGACGGTTCGAAAGCGAACGGAACGCCGCCGTTTCCCGCGAATCGACTCAAGTTCTGGAAGCCAAAGAGGCGTCGTTAAACGCGCGCGAGAAGGAACTGGAAACGATCGCGCGCGAATATGAAAAACGTGTCGAAGAATTGGCGCGTCGCGCGCAGGAAATCGAAGCGCGCGACGTAAAAAAATCGACCGAAGCGGACGCCAGAAACGCTTTGCTCAAGGAACAAAGCGAGAAACTTAACCGGCTGGCGGAAGATTTGGAAACGCGCGAGACGGAACTTGCCGCGCGCGCCGAAGAATTGGCGCGACAAGAACGTCAATTCCAAGCTCAACAGGCGTGGTCTTCGACGACGATCGAAAAACGACGAAAAGAACTTCAGGAAAAGACCGAACGTCTTAAAGAACAAGAATCGAATCTTAGCGCGCTCGTTCTCGACTTGGAAACGCGAGAATCAAAGTTGACGCGTCTTACGATGCAAAGCGACGAGTTGGACGCGCAAACGCAAAAACTCGAAGAACGAAAAGCGGAAGCGGCTCGCTACGAAGCGCAACTCTTGGCGTTCGAAAAAGAACTTGGACGAAAAGAGGCGTCTCTTGATTCGCGCGAAAAAGAACTCGAACGAAAATCCGCCGCGCTCTTGACGCGCGAAGAATCAATGCGCCGCCTGCGCGCGGAAAACAACGTTGCGACGTTGCGTTTGCTCGAAACCAAGGACAAACTTGACGAGAAGGAACGCGAATTTCAAGAACGTTCGCAGTCGGCGCTCGACACGATACGCAAACAGAAGGAGATACTCTTCCAACTCCGTCGAGATTTCGAACGTCAAGTCGCCTAGCGCCCGGCGTTTCGGCGCGTTAAATCAACGCGCGAAAGTCGCGCGCAATTTGGAAGCGACGGCGGCGTTTAGTCGCGCGATCAAAAATTAGGCGTCGCGAACGTGGGAATTTCCGTAACGACGCTAAGGAAACAAATTTCTATGAACGAACGCCAAGACGTCCAATTTTCGGCAAATTTTGACGAGTCGGAGCGTGATTCGCTTTCTTCGCGCTTCGAATTTGAGGCTATCGTCAATATCTTAAAGGAACGTTTTCCCGATTACTCCGACGACGCGTCTGCGTTGGAGCTTCTTTCGCCCGCGCTTAAGCCTGAAACGTCGCGCCAGATTTTCAGACTTGCTTGCCGCGCGCCGTCCTTTGTCAAGTTTTGCGCGGAATTAGACGCGTTGCGCGCGTCGCAAGCGCCGCAAACAAAGGCGTTCGACGAAGAATTACGACGCGAACTTGCGACGGCGCAACTCTTCAATAACTTCGTCGTCGCGATTTTGGAGAAACGACGAAGAATCGGCGCGTCGTTTTTGAGGCGCCACGTCGAGGAAATATCGTCCAAAGTCGCACAAGAACTCGACTTCGACGCCTATTCGACGGAGCCGACCGTTCATATTTTCGGCGCGCAAGTTTCCAGACTTTGCGATCTCGTCTTTTCGATCCCTTTCAAAGACCGTTCGAAGGGCGCGCAGCCGGTTGTCGTCCCAATGGAGCATAAGTCGACGCAAACGCGCGCCGTCGTCTTCCAACTATTGACGTCTCTAGTACTAGTTTTACAATATATTCAGCGTCATAAGGAACGTTTTCAAAGGAACGACAAGAAGTTCGTTTGGCCGTTTTTGTCGCTGTTTTACACGGGCGCGCGACCTTGGAAAAAGGTTTTGAATTTTCCCGATTTATTCGCGACGCCCGACGCCGAACTCGACAAACGGTGGATTTTTAGATTGCCTTTTAAATTCACGAGCCTTTTCGCGCGTTCAAAGAAACAAATTGAGAACGATCCTTGGTTGGAAGCGTTTCTCGAATTGACAAAGGCGGCGGAAAGGATCGTCGCCAAGAAGGACGCGACGAAGGAAGACTGGAAAAAAGCGTGGAACGACGCCTTTGACGCTCTTAAGGGGAAAATCGCTCCTGACGACGGCGAAGAAGAAAGGGAGATTTTTAGCGATTTTCTCGTCTTTGTTAGCAAAGTCTCGATTCGACAAGGCTGGATTCCGCCGACGCGCGAAGAAATTACGCTTAAATTAGAGGACTTAGGAGGCTCCAGTATGAAGAA
>JAZUGM010000176.1:0-2194 GCA_045641205.1 Thermoguttaceae bacterium | reverse complement strand
GGCGAACGCCTTCATAACCCAAAAACTACGATTTTAAACAAACGCAGGAATAACTGGTCGTCGTATTACTAAAGCGTAATTTAATTGAAAAAGAAAAGGCAAAAATGAGAAACGTTAAAATATGGGCGGCGTTTACGGCGTTCGTCGTTACAGCGGCAGTTTGTGGAATCGGCGCCGACTTATTCGCGAAGGATTCGGACGTCGCGTCGAAGGGCGGATTCTACGACGTCCGAAGTTACGGCGCGATCGGCGACGGCGTTACAAACGACGCGTCCGCGATTCAGCAAGCGATCGACGCGTGCAACGCCGCCGGAGGCGGAACCGTCGTCGTTCCTTCCGGGACTTATCTGATAGGCACGATCTATCTCAAAAGCGACGTCGACTTCTATATCTGCGAGGGAGCGACGCTCTTGGGCAGTCCGAATAAAGAAGATTACAACGCGCCGGACGCCTATCCTCAAAATTCCGTTTGGCTGAACGAATCGAACTTCGGCGCGCATTTGATCCTTTGCGTCGAACAGAAAAACGTAACCGTTCGCGGACCGGGGCGTATCGACGGAAACTCGCTGAAGTTTATCGTCGACGAGAACGGCGTTCCTTATCCGGGTCAAGACAAAATCCCTTGGCGTCCGTCGCAGATGCTTTGTTTCGTCGAGTCGGAAAACGTGCGCGTTCAAGACGTCGAACTAATTAACTCAACCTATTGGACTTGCTTTTTACACGGCTGTCGACGCGTTTTCATTCGCGGCGTTCAAATTCAGAACTCGCGTTCTCCGCACACGCACAACGGGGACGGAATCGACGTCGATTGTTGCGAGTACGTTTCGATTAGCGATTGCCAAATCGATTCGGCAGACGACTGCATAACGTTGCGCGCTTCCGGCGAGAAGCTCAAGACCCCGCGTCCTTGTCGATACGTTACGATAACGAACTGCGTTCTTTCCACGCCTTGCAACTGTTTTCGATTTGGCGTCGGAAACGGAGAAGTGCGCGACGTCGTAGTCGACAATATCGTAATCGAGTCGGCGCGCACGGCGTTCAATTTCGTCTCAAGTTGGAGTGAAAACGGAAGGGGCGTCGATATTCGAAACATACGGATTAGCAACGCGGCGATCGACTGCGAGATTTTACTACATATGTACTACAATTTCGCGACGGAGACGGAGATCAAGAATATTTTCATCGACGGAGTTTCGGGGCGTCTAAGGCAAGTTACGGAAATCGAGCCCGAAAGACGGGACGAACGCGCCGTCTGGCTCAACGCGCCGACGACGGAAATCGCGCAAATGATTGGGAAGCCGGGACTGCCCCTCAAAAACGTGCGAATCGCGAATGTGGATTTGGACGTTTACGAGAGCGCCGTATGGACGGCGAGCAACGTCGACGGATTGGCGCTAGAGAACGTCGAGTTGCGAACGCCCGAAGGAACGGAACCTGCGCGATTTGACTTTACGAACGTTAAATCGAAAGAACGGAAATAGGACGATCATAACGCAGAAGTATGCGTTCACGGAAATCCGCGTATCAACGATACGCGGATCCGTTGAATTGTCAAAAAAGCGTCGCGAACGGTGAAACGCCAATACGTTAAAAGTTTAGGGAAAGCCGCGTACAAAGACGAAAGTGATTTTTTAAGTTCAAAATGAGTCGATTAGAAAAGTTGATTGCGGAACTGTGCCCGAACGGCGTGGAATTTAAAGAGTTACAGGACGTTCTGAAAATCAAGAATGGGAAAGACTATAAAACGTTCGACGAAGGAACAATTCCCGTTTACGGTTCTGGAGGCGTTATTGCTTCTACAAGTAAATATGCTTACGATAAACCTTCCGTCCTTATTCCACGTAAGGGATCGCTCAATAAATTATACTACGTCGATGCGCCGTTTTGGAACGTCGACACGATTTTTTATACTGAAATCGACTCTAGAATTATTATTCCAAGATTTGTTTTTCATTATCTTTTACGGGAACATTTAGAGAAACTGAATATTGCCGGAGGCGTGCCAAGTCTCACTCAGAAAGTTCTCAATAAGGTTAAAATCCCCGTTCCTCCGCTTCCCGTTCAAGAAGAAATCGTCAAAATCCTCGATAAATTTACTGCGCTTTCGCAAGAGCTTTCGCAAGAGCTTGTTTTACGTAAGAAACAGTACGAGTATTATCGGGAGAAAATTATCGACGTTCAAACAAACGTCGAT
>JAZUGM010000175.1:0-4008 GCA_045641205.1 Thermoguttaceae bacterium | reverse complement strand
AACCTTCAAACGCTAATTCTTCCGATAAACTCGGTTCTCCGTAAACGGGAGTTTTTGGGTTTGTCGGATAATTTCGCTTTGATAACGGACGGGTTTTCGGCGGCGCCGATCCGCCCGTCGTTGACGGGCGGCTTATCGCGCAACGGCTAGCGCCGTCGGTTCGAACACAAACCTTGGTCGGCATATTGCGTGAACGATTACCAGAAAAGTATGCGTTCACGGAAATCCGCGTATCAACGATACGCGGATTCGTTGAATTGCCAAAAAGGCGTCGCGACCAGTGAAACGCAAGAACTTGACGTCTTTCTTACTTTCTAAGTTTAGGCGTTGTTTTTAAACGAGCGTTCTCGAACAGAACGTATCCGCGCATCGTTGATGCGCGGCTTTCCGTCAACTTGACAAAAGGAACAAAAAATGGACAAAGCCGCAGTCAAAACCTACGCCGTTTGGGCGCGAACCGAACTCGTCGAGCGCGTAACGCTCAAAGCGCAAGCGTTTGGCGTCTGCGACTCAAATTGCGACGACGAAAACGCGCAGATCGTCAACGGCGTCGTTTTAGCTCCGTTCGAATTGGCGCAACGTCGCTCCTTAATCGCCAAAGTCAGAAAAGACGGCTTCGAGCGAACGATGGAAGAAGTCGCCTACGCGTGGTTTAATCGATTCGCCGCGATTCGATTTATGGAAGTCAACCGCTATTTGCCAAGCAAAACGCGATTTTTCACCGACGATTCGGGCGCCTTTCGTCCCCAAATTCTCAAAGACGCCGCCCAACTGCAAGAAGACGATCTCGAAGGACTAGACCCCGCGAAAGTTTACGAATTTAAACAGGAAGGGGACGAAGCCCTCTTTAAATATCTGCTCGCGTTACAATGCAACGCGCTTGGAAAGATTCTCCCGCAGATGTTTCCGCCGATTCCAGAAAACGATTACGCGACCCTGCTCCTGCCCGACAAGCTACTCGGAGCAGAAAGCGTTCTCGGGCGGCTAATCTCCGATATTCCAGAGGACGACTGGAAGGATCAAGTGCAAATCGTCGGCTGGCTATATCAGTATTACAACACGGTACCGAAAGCCGAAGTCTTCGCAAATCTCAAGAAAAACGTCAAAATCGAGTTTGAAAAGATTCCTGCCGCAACGCAACTATTCACGCCCGACTGGATCGTTCGTTATATGGTCGAAAACTCCCTAGGGCGACTCTGGATCGAAGGGCGAGGCAAGCCCGAAAACGCCGATTGGAAGTACTATCTCGACGAAGCGAAGCAAGAGCCGGAAGTCGAAGCGAAATTGGCGGAAATACGGAAAAAACGCGCTAATATCAGCCCGGAAGAAATAAAATGCCTCGATCCGTGCATGGGGTCGGGGCATATTCTCGTCTATATGTTCGACGTCCTGATTCAGATTTACGAATCTTGCGGGTATTCCGCGCAAGAAGCCGCGCCGCTGATCCTTAAAAACAATTTGTTTGGGCTAGACATAGACAAACGCGCCGCCCAACTTGCCTATTTCGCCGTGATGATGAAGGCGCGACAGTACGACAAGAGGATTTTTTCGCGCGGAATCCAGCCGAACGTCTTTGCCGTCGTCGATTCAAACGAACTGGACGCAGGACTATTCGATTATTTCGTCGCGGACGAGCCGATTTTGAAGCGCGAATGGAACAAACTTGTTTCCAAAATGGTCGACGCAAGAGGGTTCGGATCGTTGATCGATACTTCAGACGTCGATTTTCAGCCGATTAACGCGCGACTTGAAGCGTTGAAAGAAGGTTCAAGGGACGTTTACGCTTATCGAATAGAACGAACGTTCGTCCCGTTCGTACAAACGGCGGAAATGCTCGCGACGAAATTTGACGTCGTTTGCACTAATCCGCCCTATATGGGCGGCGCTAATATGAACGCGGAACTTGCCGATTATGTGAAAGAGAATTATCCAGACGGTAAGATGGATTTGTTTTCGTGTTTTATGGAACGATGTTTTGAAGTCGTAAAACCAAACGGATTTGCTTCTTTAATCACAATGGAAAGCTGGATGTTTTTATCCAGGTTTGAAAAGTTTCGCAAAAAGATTCTTTCTTGCAGAAGCATTATAAATATGCTTCATATGCCCTATTTAGGTAAGGGCGGTACTAGCCTTGGAATTAATTTTGGTACGGACGCCGTTATAATGAATAATACTAAAATCGAGAATTATAACGCTACGTATCAATGTATCACATACAACGAGACGAATGAGGAAGGAATTCCGTTCGAATTTCCAACTGTTAACAAACGATGGAATATAACAAAGCAGGAGAGTTTCTCTAAAATTCCCGGTTCGCCGGTGGCTTATTGGGCTAGTGATATTTGTATTCAATTATTTAACAATCCGAAACTTAAGGATTTCTACACTATTAGAACTGGGTTACAAACAGGTAATAATGACAAGTTTTTAAGATATTGGTTCGAAGTATATTGTATTGACATTGATCTTAATGCTACACTAGATTCTGATTTCGAAAAGAAATGGTATCCACATACGAAAGGTGGAAGTTTTAGAAAATGGTATGGTAATTATGAATATGTTGTCTTCTGGCAATATAATGGAAAGTCAATCAAAAATGAAAAGGGAGCCTCGGTCAAGGGTACACAGTATTATTTTTCTGAAGGAATAACTTGGTCTCATACTACAAGCATTAGCTTTAGTGGGAGATTATTGCCAGAACATTTCATTATAAACGTTGAATCGCCCTCCATTTTTGAGTGCGCTGAACGAAACTACGTAATGGGAATGTTAAATTCAACAGTAGCATCATTATTATTTGATGTTATGAACAGTACTTTTCATTATTTAGCAGGAAATGTTTCTACAATTCCTATTAAAATACTCGATAATAAAAAAGTAATAGTGAGTTCTTTAGTAGAGGAAAACATTGCCCTATCCAAAGCCGATTGGGACAGCTTCGAAACAAGTTGGGATTTCCGCCGCCACCCGTTGATCAACGGCGAAAAGACGTTATCGAAGGCGTTCGAACGTTGGGCGGACGAATGCAAAGAGCGATTCGAGACGTTAAAAAGGAACGAAGAAGAACTGAATCGTATTTTCATTGAGATTTACGGACTTGGCGCGGAATTGTCGCCGGAAGTCGCGGATAAGGACGTAACGGTTCGTCTTGCGGATCGGACGCGAGACGTCAAGAGCTTTATTTCTTACGCGGTCGGGGTTCTTTTCGGTCGTTATTCTTTGGACGTCGAGGGCTTGGCTTTTGCCGGGGGCGATTGGGACGCGGCGAAGTCGGAGAAGTTCCGATCGGTTCCCGAGGAACTCCAAAAGCTGATCCCCGACCTCGACAATATTATTCCGATCTGCGACGACGACTATTTCCCCGACGATATTACGCGCCTTTTTGTCGAATTTGTGAAATGGGTCTACGGCGCGGAGACGTTGAAAGAGAACCTTCAATTTATTGCGGATTCTCTTGGAAAAAAGGGCGCGCCTCAGGAGGCGATTCGCAGTTATTTCCAGACGGAATTTTATAAGGATCATTGCCAAACGTATCAGAAGCTGCCGATTTATTGGCTTTTCGACAGCGGTAAAAAGAACGGGTTCAAGGCTCTTGTTTATTTGCATCGCTACCAGCCCGACGTTCTCGCGCGCATTCGCACGGACTACGTGCTTGAACAGCAGTCGCGGTATATTGCGGCGATCGAAGATATTAAGAAGCGACTGGACGGGGCGACTCCTAGCGAGCGGGTCAAATTGGGCAAGGAACTGAAGAAGTTCGTCGAGCAGGAGGAGGAGATTCGAGGTTATGAGGAGAAGATTCATCACCTTGCGGATCAGATGATTAAACTCGACCTTGACGACGGCGTGAAGAGGAATTACGAGTTGTTTAAGGAGGTTTTGGCGCCGATAAAATGAGGGGTAGGCGTCGCGCGCGGCGCCCGTTCACGAAAAGCCGCGTATTAATGGAAAGCCGCGTATCAACGATACGCGGATTCGTTGAATTACCAAAAAGGCGTCGCGAACAGT
>JAZUGM010000174.1:0-2762 GCA_045641205.1 Thermoguttaceae bacterium | reverse complement strand
GACGCCTCCTGCGCCGCGTTAAGTTGGGTCGGCGTACTTACTTGGCGACAAATCCACACTACTCCGACTACGATTAGCGTCGCGCCGACAAAGCCGACGACGCATTGAAGCGCCGAACGTTTCATAGTAATCCTAACCGTTGTTATCTGTTGTTAAAAACGCAAAACCGCGTTTCGCAATCCTTTTGAACGCGCGTTTTGAAGCACGACTCGACTAGCGCCCAAGCGCGTCGACGTTAAAACGCCCCCAGATTCGCTAAGTCGCCTCGCTAGCAACTATAAACAAAAGGGGGCGCCAAGGAAAGAGCAATTTATCAAAATTCCCTCGACGACGCAAATGAAAAGAAACGCGCGCAAATACGTCTTTATTCGATTTGCGGTCGTTCCGTTCATAGTCGTTCGTTATCCAAAAGCGAAGCGACGAATCTAACGTTCGAAGACGAATTGCTTTTGTCGCTCGACGGCGCTCGACGCCAACTGCCGACGGGCTTCCACCCTTCGGTGCTTGTTTCCTCTTGCGGCTCGTTCTTTGCCGTTAGAATCGCCCGACTCGTATGTTTGCCGTCGTTTTGTACGACTTTAGATTCCAAGGACGCCCCGTCGGATCGATTACTCTTCTTCGAAACGGACTTCTCCGACGACAAGTCGCCGCCGTCGTCGATCGACTCTAAATCCGATTCAACCTCTTGAGCCTGCGTCTCTTCCGAAGCCTCGTCCCCTTCCTCGTCTTCCGTCGACGTCGCTTGCGGAATTCCGACGTTGGAATCGACCTCTTCGACAACGACGCCAAGCGTCTCGATCGTCGTCTCTTGGACGTCTTCCCCTTCCCCTTCGATTGAACGCGAAATTTTTATCGTAATGGAACCGGCGAAACTGCCCAAACGACTTCCGGCTTCAAAGGTGACCGGCACGACGTGAACTGATCGCGCCAAATCGGTTTTGATAAACTTGAATCGCTTGTCGTCCGACGAAACGGAAACGATTTTGAAAGGTTCGGAGCCGCTGACGACTAAATTCTTCGAAACTTTGCTTCCTTGCGTAACGACCCCTAATTGCAAACAACTCGGCTTGACGCTCAAAGGTTCCACGACAAGCCCTTTGATCGGCAAAAAAATCGACGAGGTCGCCGTGTCGCGGTCGTTCGTCTGAAATCTCAACAGGTCGTCGATATAGCCCGGCGACGCGTTCGGTTTAAGTTCGACTTGTATTTCATAAAGGACGCCGCCGCCCTGACGGCGAACTTCTCGCGCTTCGGCTTTAATTCCGGGATTGTTCTTTTGTATTCTGACAAGCGCCCAATCCGCGCGACCTTCGTACTGTAAAAACGCCTTTTTTACAACCGTTTCGCCGTATGGAACCGTTCCAAGATCGATTTGACCGGGCTCAAATCCGACGTCGGGTCGTATGTACGTCTTGACTTGCAACTGAACTTCCGCGATCGCCGGTTTGCTAAACAAAACTCTAATCGTCGCTTTACGCGCTTTAGTATGCTCGCGTCCGGAAGTGTCGACGCGCGCGATAATCTCGCCCGTTTCGCCCGGTCGAATCAAACTCTTGGAAGCGCTCGCTTTCGTACAGCCGCAGTTGGAAGACACGGACGAAATAACCACGTCGGAATCATAGACGTTTTTGAACTGAAAGCGGTGTTCGACGTTCGAATGCAACGCGACGCTGCCGAAATCGTGCAATCGCGGCGCGCCCGTCTCGCTAAACATCTTAATCGCCCACTCGCTCGATTGAGCCGAAAGTTGCGAATTGACGGTCAAAACGAGTAAAAACGCAATTACGCTCGAAGCGATTTTAAACCTTCCAAATTCTTTCATCGTCTACGCCTTTTTCACAGGACTCTCGTCTTGAACTTCCGACCTTTGTTTAGCGACCTCAAACGAAGGTCGCGCGTCTTCGACTTATTTGGAGTCGTCGCGCCTGTTATTCGCGACGACGCTCCGTTTCAGACGTCTTTCCATACGAAAAGAACGCGCGACGGGAAAACAAACCGTCGGAAACTCGACTTGTCCCTTCAAAACAAGCCCTATTCTCCTTATCGTCCGATCAAATTCAATTCTTTTGCAAATTCATTATAATTACTACAAACATTTTTCTTAAAATTTCAGTTTTTTTCTAATTTATCCAAAAACTTCGACTCCGCGTAAGATTACTTGGAAAGGTCGGCGTCCGAGTAAGATCGATTTCATTCTAATCCCTGCAACAAACCAAGCGACAGCCGCAAGTCAAGTTTAACGTTTTATCGATTTTGCCGATATTAACAATTTCTTTTTGCTAGTAACAACGAACTTTAAAGTAAATTGTCTTTTTTTCCTTTTTTTTTAAATTAAAATGTTAGTTCGTCGTAGTAGCCGCGTAAACGCTTCAGTAGAAGAGCGTCGGCGTTTCGACGTCAGTTGCGAGTCGGTTAGTAGTCGACGATCATAGCGAACGGCGGCGTTTCCGCGTCGAGTAAAAAGAATTATGAGCGATACAAATATGTTGAAGCCGCGTTTTTTTGTTACTTTTCCGACGCAGTTGTTTCGCCGCAATCCTTTGGTTTCTCGTCGCGTCAGCTTTTTCTTGGTAGTTCTAACGTCGGTAGTACTAACGTCGAGTCTCGCGCCTTGTCGACTTTACGCGCAAAATCGTCTGTTCGTTCCGACGGTCGACGGCGGAAACGTTCAAACGAGTCCGGCGTCTCCTAATCTTTCGACTCGATCGCGCGGAGCCGTAGACAGTGAAATTCCGGGAAACGTAAATCCGGGAAATCGTATC
>JAZUGM010000173.1:0-3298 GCA_045641205.1 Thermoguttaceae bacterium | reverse complement strand
CTTTGGGCGGAATTCTTGATCCCCAAGACAACTTTATTTCGCAGATCAACGTTCAATGGGACGACCAAGGCAAGGAATACGATTACGGCGAGTTGAAGCTCGGTTCCATTTCGGGTTACGTCTATAACGACGTCAACGACAACGGCGTTCGTGAAGAGAATCTCGGGGAAAAGGGCATTGCCAATACGATCGTCGAATTGCATAAGGTCGTCGACGGCGAATACGTCAAAATCGACGAAACGAAGACCGACGCAAACGGTTTTTACAAATTCGACAACCTCGATATCGAACAAACCTACGGAGTCAAGGAAATTCAGCCCGAAGGATGGGACGACGGTAAAAACGCCGTCGGGTCTTTGGGCGGAGAATTGGTCGACGAAGCCGACTGGACTTACGCGGTTCCCGTCGGCTGGGCGGACGAAGGCGTCGAATACGACTTCGGCGAGCTTGAACCTCCGATCGGCTCCTTGAGCGGGTACGTTTACGAAGACCTTAACGACAACGGAATTCGCGAAGAAGAACTTGGCGAAAAAGGAATTAAAAACGTCGAAGTGCAACTGTTCGTCGCCGACGAATCGGGTAAAGACGTTTACGTTTCGAGTACGACGACCGACGATAAAGGATATTACGAATTTACCGAGCTTCCCGCCGGTAAACTCTACACGATCCACGAAATTCAACCGACGGAATACGACGACGGAAAAGACGCCGTTGGAACTATCTTCGGCGCGACGGTCGGCGAACTTGGCGAAAACGATTACCTCGTCAATATCCTTCTTCCGAAGGACGGCGCGGGCGTCGAATATGATTTTGGCGAATTGATTCCGCTTTATCCGGGTTCGATCAGCGGGTACGTCTTCTACGACACGAACGTAAACAACGTCAAGGAATCGGGCGAAGCGGGCATTGGAAGCGTTTTAGTTTCGTTGAACGTTCGCGACGAAGAAACCGGCGTTTATGTTTCGACGGGAAGAACGACTTGGACCAACGCCGAAGGCTATTACGTCTTTGCGGACTTGGAGCCCGAACGTTATTACCAAGTCGTTGAAACCCAGCCCGTCGGTTACGTACACGTGGGCGAAGCGGTCGGAACGATCAACGACGTCAAGGTTGGCGTCATTGCGGAAACTTACGTTTTGAGCGATATTTACGTCGGTTCGGACGAGTATGGCGTTCATTACGACTTCGGCGAATTCAAGCCGGGCGGTTATATTCCCACGCCTCCCCAAACCATAGTTCCTAGCGTGAGTTGGGCGCCTTCTCCGACGTACTTCTCCTATGTGAACAATCAGCCGTACGTGCCCGGAAGTTACACGACGCTTTACGGCGGCGGCGGATTCACGGAGAACTACTCGTTCCGTTTGAGCGTCTTAGACGACGGTAGCCCGCGTTCGCCTGAAGTCCTTTACGCGACGAACGGGTTCCGCGGCAATTATCTCGACGACGACTCCTTAATGCTCACCGTTTCGAGTTCGCGTTTGAGCGACGCCGGAGAATGGCTGTTGTGCGACAAAGCCGGAAACGTCGTCAAGCAATACCGATACGGCGCGGACGGCGCCAAGGCGATCGTCGGCAATTGGAACGGCGATAGAACGACTCATATCGGAATTTTCGTCGACGGACGCTGGTATCTCGATAGAAACGGCGACGGCAAGTGGGATTCCGACGACTTGTGGGCGGATTTGGGCGCCGGAACCGACCAACCCGTCAGCGGCGATTGGAACGGCGACGGCAAAGACGACATTGGTATTTTTGGTCCGCAGTGGGCTAGCGACCCGCTCGCGATCGAAATCGAGCCCGGCTTGCCTTCCGACCTGAACCGTTACGTAACCGTTTCTCGCGCGAAGAACCTGCCGCCCGATGAAGACGTCTTCAAAACGGCGTTGGACAACATCCGCGAAGCGGCGAACAAAGCTGCGGGCAAGGTGCGTCGCGACTTGGTCGACCACGTGTTCGAGTACGGTTCCGAAGGCGATATTGCCGTAACGGGCGACTGGAACGGCGACGGTATTACGAAGATCGGCGTTTATCGCAACGGCGAATGGTATCTTGATATGAACGGCGACGGGCGTTGGAACGAAGACGACGTTAGAATTAGCAACCTCGGCGGCAAGGGCTATATCCCGGTCGTGGGCGACTTCGACGGCGACGGTATCGACACGGTCGGTCTGTTCCATAACGGCGAATGGTCGATCGACGTCGACGGAGATCATCGACTTGATAGAACGCTCAACTTCGGTCAAGAAGGCGATCAGCCGGTCGTCGGAGACTGGGACGGCGACGGAATCGACGAAATCGGCGTTTATCGACCCGGTTCTTCCGTCGATTCGACGCCCGAGGATATTCCGACGAACGCGCAGAATTCCGCTAGCGACGCGAATCAATACGCGATGAACTAAGATTAAATAGGCTCTGTTTTAGCGACGTCGGGCGCCGACGTCGCTTTTTTATATTAATCCCGTGCGTTCCGATCGCTTTCGAGCGGTCGGTTCCCTTTGTTTTCGAGAACGCTTATGATTCGTTTTGCCTCTATTAGCGATTTACAGTACGGCGATTTAGACAAGGTTGGGAACCGCGCCTATCGCGAGTCGATCGGTAAATTTCTTATTTCGATTGGAGAATTTCTCAATTCGGACGTCGAATTTGCAATGAATTTCGGCGATTCTTGTCAAAGCGATTTCTCCAATCATCTTGCGATCGTCGAACTTTATCGCGTTGCGGAAAAACGCGGTTTGCAATGGCGCCACGTCCTTGGTAATCACGATTTTCTTGTGAACGACGAGCAAAAAAAAGATATTTACGCCAATTTGGGGCTGGAAAAACCCGGTTATTATTCTTTCTCGATTTCCGACAAAGAAGACGCCTCGAACAAGTGGCGTTTCGTCGTCTTAAACGGTAACGAAATTAGCGAATACGCCGCCGAGACCGACGAGGAACGCGACGCGGCAAGGCGCGAGCGCGAAGCGCGGAAATTAGCCGACGGGTCTTTGCCCTACGAATGGAACGGTTCCATTTCGCGCAAACAACTCGATTGGCTCGATTCTCAACTTCAAGAAGCGGAAGACGCGCAAGAAAACGCGGCGGTCTGTTCGCATTTTCCTTTATTCGCCTCTTCCAAATCGTTTGAATCTCGCACTAAGCTGGCGTCGCTTGTCGATTTGGGCGTCTATTATTCCGACTTGGGCGTCTCCACTTGGAACGGACGCGAGATACTCGAAATTCTCGACAAACGCGCTTGCGTTCGCGCTTATTTTGCGGGTCATCTTCACGAAGGTTCTTACGGCGTTCGTCGAGGCGT
>JAZUGM010000172.1:0-3020 GCA_045641205.1 Thermoguttaceae bacterium | reverse complement strand
GGACAGAAATAGTACCAAAAATTTAAAAAAACGCCAGTCCTCGTCTCCCAAGCGTTGCGTCTTGAAGCAAACCGACGCGCGAAATATTTCGAATGCCGCCAGAAAAACCGTTCGCAGTCAAAACGTATTTTTGTATACAAGCGTAATAACTGGTAACTTTTACCTAGCTTGTTTGTCTTGTTTAGTTAAATTACTATTTTTTTAACTTTCTATAATTGACATATCGGGCGGGGGGGGTATATTTTCGACTTATCGCAATTTTCGCGTTTGCTTGACGAAGAGACGGTTCTTCTTTTAGGTTTGGGCGGCGCATAACTAAACAAATAGCGTAGGTAATCGTGATTACAGCGTTGACATGAGAGCGTGAGGGAATCAAAGGATGCGGACTCCTATTCTAAGTAAGTTTGGGTCTGGTTCTACGTCGCGAGTATCGCGGCGTCGTTTTCTTTCTTTTATTGTTTGCTCGATAGCAATTCTCGCGTTGTTAGCCGGCGAAGGTTGCGGGGGGCGTCAGGCTTCCGAGTCGTTGACGACGGACGCCGACGTCGACGATCTTGCGTCTATCTTTAATAAGCCGGAGATAATCATCGGAGGCGAAACGGAGACCGTTTCTTTGCGAATGGCTCAAGACGCTTTTCCGAAGGCTCAAATAGCGAGTTTTGCCACGCCTCTCGACGCTTACGCGGCGCTTCAAGCGCGTAAAATCGACGTCGTCGCCTACGACAAGCCGCCTCTTGAATACGCCGCCGCGCAAAACGAGAAGTTTCTTGTTCTCGACGGTTCCGTCGGCGAAGGTCATATTGCCGTCGGCGCGCCCTTTAAAAATCGCGAGCTTATGGATCGCGTCAACGAGTTTATCGCGCAATATAAGGCGGACGGGACTTACGACGAAATGTATAATCGTTGGGTCAAATCGACCGATCCCGTTATGCCCGATATTCCGAAGCCGAAAAATCCAATTAACCCGGACAAGCCGCTCGTTATCGGAAACGATCCGCAAAACATTCCGATGTCGTTCTTACAAGCGAACGGCGAAATGTCGGGTTTTGACACGGAATTCGTCAAGCGATTGGCGTTGTTCCTCAATATGGACTATCGTTTCGAGCTGTTGTATTACGACGCGTTGTTCCCGGCGGTCGAAACGGAAAAACTCGATTTGGCGGTCGGGAATCTCGACAAAACGCCCGAACGCGCCGAAACGATGCTGTTTTCCGACGATTATATTAATTGTCCCGCCGGGTTGATGGTCCTCAAGGAACGTTGGGGCGACTTGGAAAACGCGGCGCCTAAAAACGCGGATACGGCAAAAGGAGCCGAGTCGGACGAAGAGATCGTTACTGTGGAGAATATGACGTTTTGTCAACGCTTGCGTCATAGTTTTCACAAGAATTTCATTTTTGAAGGACGCTGGCGCCTCTTTGTTCACGGACTTGTCGTGACAGTTTATATTACGCTGATCGCCGCTTTTTTAGGCACGATTCTTGCGTTTATCCAATGCTGTATGCGACGTTCAAAATGCGCTTGGTTGCGTTATCCGGCGAAGTTCTTTATCGCGGTGATGCAAGGCACGCCTATTCTCGTCGTTTTGTTGATAATGTATTACGTCGTCTTTAACGGCGTGGATTTGCAAGCGGAATTGATCGCGGCGATCGCGTTGGCGTTGAATTTCGCGGCCTACGCGGGCGAAATGATGCGCACGGGCGTCGACGGCATCGATCAAGGCGTGCTTGAAGCGGCTCGCGCGCTTGGATTTGGACGTTGCGAGGTCTTCAGAAAGATTATTTTTCCGATCGCGACGCGTCGCATTATGCCCGTCTACAAAGGCGAGTTTATTTCGTTGTTGAAAACGACTTCGATCGTCGGTTACGTCGCTATTCAGGACTTGACGAAAGTCAGCGATATTGTTCGCGCGCGCACTTACGAGGCGTTTTTCCCGTTAATTTCCACCGCGTTGATTTACTTTTTGTCGGCGCACTTGCTCGCTTCCGGGTTTGCTTATTTGAGTTATCGGCTCGATCCTGTTACCCGTAGACGATTGGCGAAAGGCGAGGTGAACGAATGAGCCCAGACGTAACTCCTACGAATATGATAACGGTCGAAGGACTTTGTAAGAATTTCCGAGGCGTGCAAGTTCTTCGCAATCTTGACGCGAAGGTTAATAGAGGCGAGATCGTCTCTATAATCGGACCTTCCGGCGCCGGTAAAAGTACTTTTTTGCGTTGTTTGAACCTGTTGGAGACGCCCGATTCCGGTAAGATTTTCATCGAGGGCGTCGACGCGGAGACTATGGACGTTCGCAAGTTGCGAATGAAAATGGGCATGGTTTTTCAACAGTTCAACCTTTTTCCGCATTTGTCCGCGCTTGAAAACATAATGCTCGCGCCGACCACGCTTTTGAAAGAATCGAAGGCGGACGCGGAAAAACGCGCGCTCGAACTTCTTGAAAACGTCGGGCTTGCGGGCAAGGCTTGGGCTTTTCCTTGGGAACTTTCCGGCGGTCAGCAACAGCGCGTGGCGATCGCGCGCGCTATGGCGATGCGACCCGATATTATTCTCTTCGACGAGCCGACGTCGGCGCTCGATCCGACGATGGTCAACGAAGTGTTGGGCGTTATTCGCAGTTTGGTCGACGAGACCGGTATGACGATGTTGATCGTAACGCACGAAATGCGTTTCGCGCGCGAAGTTTCCGACCGCGTGTTCTATATGGATCAGGGCGTCGTCTATGAAGACGGAACGCCCGAAGAAATATTCGATCATCCGAAGCGGCAACGAACGCGCGCCTTTATACGACGCGTCGACACGGTGAGCTTCGATATTAACGAAGACGAGTTCGACTTCTATCGCTTCGACGCGCAGATCGACGATTTTGCGATGAAGCATTTGATCGAGCCCGAGCGTAGAACGTTGCTGATCGAGATTTGCGAAGAATTGTTCGACAATTTCTTCTTTACGTTTGTCAAGAACGTTTCGTTCTCGTTAGGCGTTACGGAGAAACGAGAGATTGAATTGCGATTCGC
>JAZUGM010000171.1:0-28783 GCA_045641205.1 Thermoguttaceae bacterium | reverse complement strand
GACCAGCCCGAACGCCGTCGTTATCGTCGTCAGCAACCCGGTCGACACGATGGTTCAACGTATGCTCGACGTCACCGGATTCCCGAAAGAACGCGTTATCGGTCAAGCGGGCGTTTTGGACGCCGCGCGTTTCTGCGCGTTCATCGCCGACGAACTGAAAGTCAGCGTTGAAGACGTCTCCGCGATGTTGCTCGGCGGACACGGCGATTCGATGGTGCCGCTCGCCAGTTGTTCTTCCGTCGGCGGCATTCCCGTCACGCAACTCATTCCCGCCGATCGTTTGGCGGAAATCGTCCAACGCGCGCGCGTCGGCGGCGGCGAAATCGTCAATCTTCTCGGCACCGGCTCCGCTTATTACGCGCCCGCCGCTTCGACCGCGAAGATGGTTCAAGCGATCGTTCGCGACGAAAACCGCGTTCTCGCATGCGTCGCCTTCTGCGATTCCGAATACGAAGTCGGCGGTTATTACGTCGGCGTCCCGGTCGTCCTTGGCGACGGCGGCGTCAAGAAGATCGTCAAGTTGGAAATGACCGACGACGAAAAGGCGCTCTTCGCCAAGAGTTGCGAAGCCGTCCGCAAGAACGTCGCCGCGATGAAAGCCCTTGTTTGATCTCGAATCGAAATTAGGCTGATACGAAGCCCGAACGGAAGAGTTTTTCGAAGCTCCGACGCTCGGGTTTTTTTGTGTTGTTTCGAAACGGAAAACGTCAAAATGGATAAAGACGGAAAAACAACGAACGTTCAGACGCCAAGTTTGTCTTTGGACGAAAAAAACGAAGACTTCTTTGTCGAAATTAGGCGGATCGTCGATTCGGCGCGAAGTCGCGCATACGCCGCCGTCAACTCGGCGATGGTCGAAGCCTATTGGCTTATTGGAAAGCGAATCGTCGAACGGGAACAGCAAGGCGAAAACCGCGCGACATATGGACAAAACCTTATAAAAGAACTGTCGAAACGACTGGTTCAAGAATACGGCGCCGGTTTTTCCGTCGTCAATCTGAAAAATATGCGCTTTTTCTACTTGACCTTTCGACCAACTTTAAATTCAGACACTGACAAACAATTAGAAAAAGGGCACGCAGTGTGTGCCCTTTTGGACGACGCCTCGCAAATTCCTTATCTTGGTCGATTGAGTTGGTCCCATTATCGCGCTATTATGCGCGTAGATTCCGAAGCGGCGCGACGTTGGTATCTCCGCGAGGCGGCGGAAAATCAGTGGAGCGTCCGAACGCTCGACCGCAATATCGCGACGCAATATTATGAACGCCTTCTTATGTCGCAAAAGAAAGAGCCGGTCGTTCAAGAAATGCGTGAAAAAACGATCGATTATCAACGCGACAAATTCGAATTTATTAAAAACCCGGCCGTTCTCGAATTCCTTAATTTACCGAACAATCTTGGATATACGGAAAGTTCGCTTGAAAAAGCGATTATTGACAATCTTCAGCAATTTATTCTCGAATTGGGCAAAGGTTACGCGGTCGTCGAACGTCAAAAATTAATTCGAACGGAAGCGCGAAATTACTACGTCGATTTGGTTTTCTATAATTATATCCTCAAATGTTTCGTTTTGATCGACTTGAAAACGGAACGCATTACCCATCAAGACGTCGGACAAATGGATATGTACGTTCGAATGTTCGACGAAACAATCTGTTCTGAAGGAGACAATCCGACGCTTGGCATTGTCCTTTGTTCGGAAACAGATCAAGACATAGCGCGATATTCTATCCTCAAAGGAAACGAACCAATCTTCGCGGCAAAATACAAGCTCTATCTTCCCTCGGAAGAAGAACTTGCGCGAGAAATAGAACGACAAAAAGCGCGCCTTCAAACGCAACTGGAAAAGGAGTAGTCTTCTAACGCGTTTTGGCTCTGTTAAAAAAAATTGTTATCGTCTGCGGAATTTTCCAATCAAAGTTCGCGCTCGATTCTTACGCGACGTTTATTTTGAAATTATTGCGTCGTTTGGAAACATTACGCATCTTTTTGAGAACAATTACCGTTATTTTTTTAAAAAAGTTGGGAATGTACGGTTATTTCGTTCGCCTTTGAATTACAAGGGCGACCTACGTTTAATACGTTGTTATGAAAGGCTAATAATGAAACGTAAGTTTTTCACAAGTCTCGCGGCGTGTTGCGTTTTTGTTTGCGCGGCGTTGGGCGCGCAAGCGGACGACTCGCTCTTTGATCCGAACAATTCCGATTTCGCGAAATGGGCGCCCGTCTTAGTCGAAGACGAAGTTATGCCAAAGCCGGGCGAAGTCGACGCTTTCAACGCTTGGCTCGACGCGACGTTCAGCGGACAAAACGTCCAAGTCGCGACGAAAAACGCCGTCGTTATTCACGTCGAGCGCCAAGATTACAGCCGACTACGCTTCAATGAAACGTGCGTCGCAAATAAATTCGAATTTCCAAACGACGTCGTTTTCAAAAAAGGACTTGGAACGCACGCTTGCAGTCGTCTGCGATTCGTCTGCCCGGAACCGATCGTTTCCTTCGAGGCAAAAGTCGGAATCGACCGTCTCAATCCCGTCGGCTCCGCGCGTTATTACGTCGAAGCAAACGGCAAAACCTTGCTAAAAACCGACGTTCTCAAAGGGGGCGAAGCGCCCGTCGAAATCAAAGTTAAATTTGACGCGCCCGTTTCCGAATTCGTCTTGGCGACCGATAACGGCGACGACGGACCGTCCAACGACCAAGCGAATTGGCTCGAGCCGATCGCGAAGACGGTCGACGGCAAAACGTTCGATTTGGTCGACGACGCGGTCGTTTCGCGTCTGCCCTCCGAACTACCCTTCTCGTTCAAATACGACGGCGTTTCCTCGCGCGAATTCCTGAAAAACTGGGGCTTCAAAGTGGAAAAGAACGACAAAGAAACCGTCTATTCGTGGACGGATCCCAAAACAAAGCTAACCGTTTCCGCCGTCGTTCGTAGATTCGATCGATTCGCCGCCGCAGACTGGGTCTTGAACTTCAAAAACGAAGGCGCCGAAAATTCCGGCTTAATTGAAGACGTCCAAGTTCTCGACGCCGGGTTCCAATACGGCTTTGAAAGAAAAGACCTTGCGATTCACACGCTTTCGGGCGACTCCTGCGACGAAGGCTCGTGGACGCCGATCATTAAATCGGTCAAGCCGGGCGAAACGACGACTTTCGCGCCGAACGGCGGACGTTCTTCCAACGGCGCCTTCCCCTTCTGGAATATTACTTCGCGATCATACGACGACGCCGAGGCGTCCGAAGGACTCTTCGTCGCGCTCGGCTGGAGCGGTCAATGGAAAGCTAGCTTCGAAAACGTCGAGCAATCCGTCTCGTTGACGAATATTCGCGCGGGTATGGAACATATTTCGACGATTTTATATCCGAACGAACAGATTCGCTCGCCTCGCGTTCTTATTATGCCGTGGCGAACCGACCGTCTGACTTCGCAAGCGCGTTTTCGACGCCTGATTCGATTCGAATACGCGCCGCGCGTCAACGGCGATCAACACGTCAAAATGGAATTTCTCGCGCAATGTTTCGACCGTTACTACCGCAAACTCCCCGGCTGGGAAAAATGCGACGCGCAAATTGAATCCGCCAAGCGCCTCAAGGAAATCGGAGGCACCGCTTATTGGTTTGACGCCGCGTGGTTCCCCGTCGGATTCCCGAACGGAGTAGGCAACTGGTATTCCGACCCGGAAAATTTTCCAAACGGCGTCGAAGAACTTGGCGACGCGCTTGAAAAAATGGATTTAAACTTCATTTTGTGGTTTGAACCCGAACGCGTCGCGGCAAACACCGAAATCGCGACGAAATATCCGCAATACGTCTTCGGAGGCGAAAACGGCGGGCTCTACAAATTGAACGATCCTGAGGCGCGCGAATGGCTGACGAATCGACTCCTCGACTGCATCAAGAAATTCAAGTTGACGGTCTATCGCAACGACTTCAATATCGATCCCCTGCCCTATTGGCGCGCCAACGACGAGCCGAATCGTCAAGGAATCACCGAAATTCGTTACGTCGAAGGACATTACGAAATGTGGAACCGTTTCCGCAAGGAAGTTCAGGGGCTATGGATCGACAACTGCGCTTCCGGCGGGCGGCGTATCGACCTTGAAACGGTCGGTATTTCTATTCCGATGTGGCGTTCCGACACGTGTTGTTGGGCGGGGCATCCCGAATGGGATCAGAATATGACGATCGGTTTGGCGCAATATTTGCCCCTTTATTCCTGCTCGTCTTGGGATTCGAAGTCCTATACGTTCCGAAGCGCCGCCAATCCGGGCGCGATTATGCAATATAATTTCCTCGACGAAGATTACGATCCCGTCCAAGCGAAAGCGTCGGTCGACGAAGCGAAAACCTACCAAAAATTCTGGTACGGCGATTTCTATCCCCTCGTGGGTGCGACGCCCGGCAAGCGTAATATCGTCGCGTGGCAACTACACCGACCCGATCTCGACGCGGGACTCGTCTACGTCTTCCGCCAAACGGAATCCCCTTATCCGGGCGTTGAATTCAACCTGCGCGCGATCAAAGCCGACGCAACGTATCGTATGCGTTTTAAGCAAAACTACCAAGTCGACGATTTTTTCGAAATCTCGGGCAAAGATTTGGCGCAATTCTTGATTTTAGTCAAAGAAAGGGGAACCGCCGTCGTCGTAGAGTATGAACTTGTAAAATAACAACGTCGGGCGTCGGCGTTAAAACTTAATTGCGCGTCGCTCGCGCAAAAGCGAGAAAGACGCGCGAAGGGCGTCAACGCCGCGTCAAAAGTTCTACGTCAAACGGCTTGGCGACAACGCGAATTTTTCCCGTCGATTCCAACGCTTTAAATTCGTCAAATCTCGGCGCAAAAGCTAAGACGTCGAATCGAGCTTCGGGAAAACGCGAGCGGAATTGTTTCAACGTCTGCAGAAACTCCGCCGACGCAAGGTCGGGCGCGTCGACGACGACGCGTTCGGGCGTCGCAAATTCTTTTCGGAAAACGCAATCAAACCGCTCGACTTGCGTTTCGGCGCCCTTCTCTTCAAAGACGTCCTTTAGAAGCGCGCGCATTGCGGAATCGTCGGAAAGAATCAGAACGCGCGACGCGCAAGTCGACGTCGAATCGGCGCAAGCGCTCGCCTTCTCTTTGACGCGCAAGTCGACGTTGTTTGCCAACGGAGAAGCGGCAAAAATTCCTTTAGCGCCGTCCGATTCAAAGAAACGCGCGAATTCGGAACGCCCAACGTTCCGCCAAGCGTCGTAATAGAATCGTCGAACGCCGGGAAAAGATTCGCCCGTGCGATTCTCGCCTTCGCAAAGCGACCCGGCGACGAGCGCGATCGGCGCCAAGGGCGACGCGCGACGCAACGCTTCAACGTCGCGCGCGCAAAATTCGTTCGGAAAAGATCGGCACAGAACGAAAAAATCGACGTCGCGCAAGAATTTAGGATAGTTTGGGGCGTTTTCAACGTCGGCGATCGACTCGCGCGTCTCGACCGTCGCGCCGCAACGCGTCGCAACCTCGGCGACGTCGACCGCGACGCTTTGAAATTCGTCGCGACGCGTTTGTACGCTTAGAAAAATTTTCATCGTTTGCCTTAGAACCGTCGCCCTTAAACGCGTTTGTACGTGAATTTTTCACCCCAAACAGGCAAAATCACGGAATCATTGGCGCATTTTTTAACGACGTCGTATCCATATTCATAAGACCAACGCCACTTGTCGATCAAGTGTCCCAATTCCAGAATATGAGAAAGCAACGTTGTTTTCGGGCGCAACGTCTCGTTGACTGCTTTAGGAACGTCAAGTCCAACGGCTAAGTGCGGAATGAAAACGTCGACCGGCGCGGTCGCTTGAATTTGATTGACGTTACAAGCGTCGCCGACGTGGAAAATTACGCAATCGCCAGATTTTTCACCGCAATCGATTTCATAAGTCGTTACGAATTTGCGCAAACGGTCGTTATGATCGACTAAATTCGTTTTGATTTTGCAATCGCCAAACGTATATTCGCGCCCCTCCTGCGGGGTCTTCCACTCGTTTTCGATAAAATTGGAAACGACGGGCTTGCCCGCCGAAGCGACGGATTGACAAAACGCGTCGGTATAATGATCGCCGTGATGGTGCGTAATGAGAAGGAAATCGATCAAAGGCGTAAGCTCGCTAGCGCGACGATGCTTGACGTCGATCGCAAAGGCTTGCGTCGGGGTCTTGACAAGATAACCCATATTGTAAATATGCCAGAATACGACCTCGCCTTCGTTCGGAATCGTCTCTTGGAATTCTTGCAATACTTTGTCAAAGGACGCGTTCAAAAAGCGCAGAACGGCGCGTTCTTCTTCCCAAAGTCGAGCTTCTTCGGGAGATTCGTTGAAATACTTAGAAAACTCCGACGCGCGTAAACGATCTACGGAACGCTGAATCGTTTGCGTCGCCTTCAAACGCTCGGGCGTAACGTTTGTCGCAACGGTTTGGTTCAAGACGGCGATCGCTTCTTGCGCTTCTTCGACGGTAGGTTCGACTACTCCCGGCTTCAAATCTTCAGCGCAAAGGAACTGTTTGTCAAACGTAATCAAAGCGTATGAAGACGCAATTAACGCCGAACGTAAAAAATCGCGACGCGATAATCGACAAAGACAAGTTTTATTCATTTCGTTATTCCTTATTTTTAGGGGACTTTTTCAAACGGTAATCTAACTTGAACGCCTCTTCTTCTTGAATCGGTATAAGAGGAATATTACCATATTTTGACCCGCACAGTCCTCCGAATTTCTCGTAAAAATCGCGAACTGTATATCGCAAAAAATCATAAATTTGAGGCTTAGGATCGTGCGCAAGCCATTCGTCGGCTAAACTGCGCGACTTGGCTTCATATTTCGCTTTAGAACCGTGCTGCCAATTCCGTCCGGGAAAACGCCTAACGTCGCCGTTAAACTGTGGATTAATGTGATAAAGTTCATGCATCACGGTTTCTATTTTTTCTCGAAGAGAAAGTTCGTCCATAAACCTTGGCGCCATTACGTTAAAGATATATAACAAAGGAAGCTTTGACTTTGAATCGAATACCGTTTGACATTTAAAGTATTGACGGCAAACATATAAAACGACCCTGTGGGACGTTGAATCTGACGAATAAAGTTTACGTTCTTTAAAAGTAACAGGCGAGCCGCCTTCAAAACGCAACGGCGTCATAGAAGCCCAACGACCATAACGCGAATTTTTATTGCGCGCAACGTTGAAGGAAAAACCAATTCTTTCTATATCTACGTTTCGAAATTCATTAACCTTCTCGCAAATATCACGACAAAGAACGCGTAACGCGTCGGTGTAATTAAATTTGTTTTGAATCTTTGTCGCGTTCATTTCGAAACGTCTCGCTACTCAAGTGAGTGGATAAGTAAACATACAAAAAAACGACGCCGTTTTCAACGACGTCGTTTAAATATCAATCATCGCAAAATAATTCACGATCCATATTTATTTCATTCAACCGTCGGAATCGCGGGCGCCGCTTTGGAATTACGGTATTCGTCTTCTCCAACAAATTCAATGATCGCGCGTTTGCCGGCGTCGCCAAGACGCGGAGTAGCGAGCTTCAGAATACGAGTATAACCGCCTTGACGGTCGACGTAACGAGGAGCGATACGATCAAACAACAAGCAGACGGCTTCGCGAGAATTGAGCTTTTGATAGACGGCGCGACGAGCCGCAAGCGCGGGCGCACTAGCCTTAACCCAATTTTTCCAACCTTCGCCGTTGCGCCATTCTTTCCACTCGGCGGAATATTTATCCGCTTTACAGGCAAAGGCTTCGGCTTCGTCGATCGACTTTTGCGCTTTGACCGCTTTTGTGATCAGCTTTTCAACGTAGGGACGAAGTTCTTTCGCTTTCGGAAGGGTCGTAATAATACGACCGGCTTTCTTCGGCGCTTGCTCTTTCGTGTCGAAATCTTCAGGATCGCGTTCCGTCAAGATAAGCGCGATAGCGAGATTTTTCAAAAGGGCGCGCTGATGATTCGGGTTGCGCCCAAATTTTTTACCAATTCTTCTATGTCGCATTGTACTATCTATATATTATCTAATTTCGTTTGAATTCAAAATTTCGCGCTTTGCGAAACGACCGGCGCAGGAATCCTCATTCCAAGACGCAACCCGACTTCGTTCAACTTCTCTTTGACTTCGTTCAAAGAAGTTTCGCCAAAGTTACGCAGTTCGAGCAAATTATCTTCGTTACGAACGACAAGTTCTCGAACAGTCGTAATGTTCTCGCTCTCCAAGCAATTCGTCGCGCGAACTGAAAGCTTCAAATCGGAAAGAGTCATAGCCAATTTAGCTTCCAACGCGGGATCGACTCCGACGGAACCCGCGGTCTTCGCACGACTGAAAACCGCGCCTTCCAAGCGATCATACTGAACAAAAGGATTCAAATGTTTACGCAAAATCTTCGAGGCTTCCACCAACGCCATCTCCGGGTCGATCGAACCGTCGGTCCAAATTTGCATAACAAGACGATCATAATTGGTCTTTTGTCCAACGCGCGTCTCTTCGACGTTATATTGTACCTTAACAACGGGGCTAAACGAAGCGTCAAGCGGAATGTGCCCGACATCGTCGCTACGATCACGGTAATTCGCTTGTTCCGACGCCGGAACATATCCTCTACCGTTCTCGACCACCATTTCAAGACTAAAGGGCACGTCGTCGGTCAACGTCGCGATCGTCAAATCCGGGTTGATAACGTCGACCGCGCTGTCGGGAATAACGTCGCCGCCTTTTACAACGCCGCGTTTGTTCGTTTCGATACGAATAACGTGCGGTCTTTCGTCGTGCGAGCGAACAATAAGCGACTTGACGTTCAAAACGATTTCAGTAACGTCTTCCATCACGCCCGACAAGGAGGTAAACTCAAGGTTTGCGCCGCGCAACTTCATCTTTGTAACGGCGCTTCCTTCCAGACTAGATAGAAGAACTCTTCGAAGACTGTTCCCAACAGTTACGCCAAAACCTCTTTCGAAAGGTTCCGCCGAAAACTTGCCGTAAGTAGGCGTGAAGGTCTCGCGTTCGCAGACGACCTTACTGGGAAGTTCCAAGCCTCTCCACCTGATTCTCATGTTACCGTCGCTCCAATATTATTCTGGCGTTCTCTAACACAAATATTCGATTCGAACCCCGTCGCGCTAACGACGACGGCTAAGCGCGCAAAATTACTTCGAGCAAAGTTCGACGATGAGTTGCGGATTGACCGGCAAGGAAACGTCGTCAAACAAAGGATAACGGGTAACGACGCCGCTCGGAACTTCGCCCTCGTTGCGGGACAAGAAATCCGGGACTTCGCGACCGTTCATACTCGCAAGAGCAATCTCGACGATCTCTTTGGAACCGGGACGCTTCGCCTTCGCGCCTTCGCGTTTGTAAACTTTCAGCGAAACAACGTCGCCCGGACGAACCAAGTAACTGGCGACGTCCATATGCTTGCCGTTCACGTAAATGTGTCCGTGAGCGATAAGCTGACGCGCTTGAGCGCGAGACACGGCAAACCCAAAACGAAAAACAACGTTGTCCAAACGACGTTCAAGCAAGGACATCAACACAAGACCGGTGTTGCCCTTCGAACGTTCGGCAAGTTGATAGTACTTGCGGAATTGCGCTTCAAGAACGCCGTAATACGTCTTAACCTTTTGCTTTTCACGAAGCTGTTCGCCGTATTCGGTCGTCTTTCCACGTTTGAAACCGTGCATTCCGGGAGGCAACGGTTTTTTATTTGAACCAGCTTTTTCAAAGGGGCAGTTCTTGGAGTCGCAACGCGTACCCTTCAGAAAGAGCTTCATGCCTTCACGACGGCATCTTTTGCAGACGGGGCCTAAAGTTCGAGCCATTTTTTGCTCCAATTCATTCTATGTATTCGGTAATGTAATCTGCGTAGTAATCAAGGTCTCGATCCGTCGACCATATGCGCGAACCTTTATGCGGATTCTGCAGAAACTAGTCCGACAAACCTAATACGCGACCTTCTCTCGCGTCAGACGCGACGACGTTTCGGAGGACGGCAACCGTTGTGCGGCAACGGAGTGACGTCTTCGATGGTTTTGACTTGCAAACCGGCTTGCGCCAAGGCGGTAATGGCCATATCGCGACCGCTACCGGGACCTTTGACGCGAACGTCGACTTCTTTCATACCGAATTTCTTCGCTTTATCGGCGGCTTGTTGAGCGGCCATCTGCCCCGCAAACGGCGTGCTCTTACGACTGCCTTTGAATCCGCTCGTGCCGGCCGTAGCCCAGCAAAGCGTGTCGCCCTTCATATCGGTGATCGTCACGTTTGTGTTATTGAAACTAACTTTGATGTGCGCGACGCCGCTAGCGACGTTTCTCTTGATCTTACGTTTCTTAGAAACCTTAGCCACTTCAATATCTCCAATATTTCGTCCGTTCTGAACGTTTCAAAACGACAAATTATTTTCCGATTCTGTTCGTATGATAAACCGACTATAAAATAACTACGCGCCCAAATCTGAAACCAACCTGTCGCGCTCAAAATGGTCGCAAGCAATCCTATTTTGAGACAAACGCGGCTTCAGAAGCAGACAAGCGCGATTATCGGTCTTTAACGCCCTTCTTACCGGCGACGGTCTTTTTCGGTCCCTTACGGGTACGCGCGTTCGTTTTAGTACGTTGACCGCGAACAGGGAGACCCTTTCGGTGGCGGATACCGCGATAACAACCAATTTCACGAAGACGGGCAATATTTTGATTGACTTGACGTCGGAGTTGACCCTCGACAACGTAATCGTTGTCTAAGAGCGCGGCCAATCTCGCAATTTCGTCTTCCTTGAGATCCTTTGCGCGAACAGTCGGATCGACGCCGGCTTTTCTGCACAATTCACTCGCGATTTGAGGACCGACGCCGTACAGGTACGTCAGCGAAATCGCAGTCGGACGATTATTTGGAATATCAACGCCCAATAGACGAGGCATTTAACTTCTCCTAAATTACAAATTACTATGTCAAGCGAATTTACGCTCGAACCATAGACCGAACGATAGACGTTTAAAACATTACCCGATCGTCGTCTTCCGTCTATTGTTCGGACTCCTCAAATACGATCAGCCTTGACGTTGCTTGTGTCTGGGATTGACGCAAATAACGTAAACACGACCCTTACGTTTAACGATTTTGCAATTTTCGCAAATTCGCTTTACACTAGCGCGAACTTTCATAACGACTCTCTCGTTCCTAAATTTTGACTACTCGCCGTCGCAACCGATCGTCGGCGCGCCGCGATTAGTCGACGTTCTCATCATTATAACTAAACGCAAGTATGACTCAAGGGGGGCTTTAAAAAAAGTTTAAAACTTCCCTTAGAATCGAAAATCCGTTTATTTATTATTTTCATAGCGGTCGAAAAACTCGTCGACCATTTTTTGTTCCTCTTCGTTTTGCGGAGAATCGGTCAAGACTAACGGACCGGTTTTTAACATTCCGATCGTATGTTCTTCGTGAGCGCTTAGACTTCCGTCCGTTGTACAAATCGTCCAGTGGTCGTTCAGTTGCTTAACGCGCTTTCCGCCGACGTTGACCATAGGTTCGACGGCGATGACAAGCCCCGGTCGGATTTGGAAGTCTTCTCGTCGCAAAAACTCTTCGTACACAAAATTCGGAACCTGCGGCTCTTCGTGCATAGCGCGCCCAATACCGTGTCCTACGAACGATTCGACGACGGAAAACCCGCGTTCTCGAACGTACTTTTGCATATCGCGCGCGACTTCGCTCCAATATTTTGCAGTTTCGAGGCGTTTGATAGCGAGCTGCAGCGTCTCGCGCGTGGTTTTCACTAGAGCTTCCGCTTCTTTCGAAACGTTTCCAACCAAACTTGTGTACGCCGAATCTCCGCACCATCCGTCGATCTTGCAACCCGTGTCCACGCTGACTAGATCGCCGTCCTGAATAACGCGGTCGCTCGGTATGCCGTGAACGACTTGGTCGTTTAAAGACATACAAGTAACGGCGGGAAACGGAACGCGTCCAGGCACGCCTTTGAACATTCCAACCGCGCAATTTCGCGTAAATAATTTTTCAACTTCCGCGTCTAATTCGCGAGTCGTCATCCCGGCGTGAATCGTTCTGCGAATAAGCTCGTGCGCCGCCCAAGTGAGCAGACCGGCTTTTCGCATCTTCCAAATATCTTTTTCCGTCTTTAACGAAAACACTTGAAACGCCTTCCTATATGTCCGAAGCGCCGAGGCGCCTAATAAAAAGACGTCGCGTAAACGTATGCGCAACGCCTTATCAAAACGTCCTGAAACGCGCTACGAACCGTTCGTTTCACTTACGATTCGCGCGATTCGTTCCGCAGGCGTAGAAATTATTTGTATTCGTCAAGAACCTTCTTAACGCGTTCGTAAATCTCGTCGACGGAGCCCAAACCGTCGATCTTACGAAGAATACCAGATTTCGTATAGTAACCCACAAGCGGTTCCGTTTGATTGTGATAAGCGACCAAACGTTGTTTAATCACTTCGGGATTGTCGTCGGCACGACCGCGAGAGGCAAGTCGTTTGAACAATTCGTCTTCCGGAACGGCAAGTTCGAGGACGACGTCTAAGGGCGCGTTCTTTTCCGCAAGTATTTTGTCAAGCGCTTCGGCTTGAGCTATCGTTCGAGGGAAACCGTCAAGCAAGCAACCGGCTTTGGCTTGTTCGCCTTCGAGCGCGTCGACGACGACTCCGATAACGACGTCGTCTGGAACAAGAGCGCCGCTCTTCATATACCCGTCGGCTTTGATTCCGATCGGCGTTTGCGCTTTAACTGCGGCGCGCAACGCGTCGCCTGTGGAAAGGTGGAAAAGTCCGTAATTAGCGACGATCTTTTCAGCTTGCGTGCCTTTGCCCGCTCCCGGAGGTCCTACAAAAACTACTCTCATTTTATATCTTCTATCTGATTCGCAATCAAATAATATGCGAAAAGTTTAAAACTATGCTTCTTTGTTATGACGTCGCCAATCATAAAGACTTCGACGTCTATAAAACAGAAAAAGACGCGTTAAATCGTAAAAAGCCGGTATTAACGACAAAAGGCGTCGACGCGCGCAAACGCGTCAAACGCCAAAAGCGACACGTCAAAATCAGTAGATTTAGACGAACGTATTATTCTAGCAGGCTCTTATAATCGCGCATAATCAAGTGCGCGTCAATTTTGTCGACCAGATCCAAGACGACGCTGACGGCGATCAACAAACTCGTGCCGCCGAAGAAGCTAGCCAAACTGTAGCCGACGTGCAACGAATTCGTAATCAACGTCGGAACAATAGCAATGACGGCAAGGAACGAGGCGCCGACGTAGGTAATACGCAACATAACCTTTTCGAGGTAATTAGACGTACTGCTTCCGGGTCTGTAACCTTGAATAAAGGTTCCGTGGTTCTTCAAGTTTTCCGCCATATCCTTCGGATTAAACGTAACGGCGGTCCAGAAATAGCAGAAGAAGTAAATCAAAGCGACGTCCATTAAGACGTACATATAGGAACGACTTCCGCCAAAAATATCGTTTCCGCCGCGAACAAAACTAACCCACCAACTCGAAGAGTCGGACGGAAGATTACTCGCAAGATACGCGAAAAGGAATTGCGGGAAAAGCAACAAACTACTAGCAAAAATGATCGGCATAACGCCCGCTTGATTGACGCGCAAAGGCAAAAATTGGCGATCGCCGCCAAAAACTTGACGTCCGCGAATATGTTTCG
Organism: Thermoguttaceae bacterium; assembly: GCA_045641205.1. Taxonomy (GTDB): domain Bacteria; phylum Planctomycetota; class Planctomycetia; order Pirellulales; family Thermoguttaceae; genus RUG369. The sequence continues at coordinate 15,070 of JAZUGM010000171.1, read as the reverse complement.
CGCTTTGCGTCGGAATACGTCTTTGTCCTTTCGTAACGTAAACGACCGCGAGGACGACGAGGAAGAACAAAACGACCAAGAAAATCAACGTTTCAATACCGAATTGTCCGCCCATATGCAACGAACCGCCGGTCGTGGCGCTTTTCCACAGCTCGTTAATAGCGCCCGGCGCGCGAGCCAAAATACCGGCCATAATCAAGAGGCTAATACCGTTTCCGATGCCGTACTCGTCGATTTGCTCGCCTAACCACATTAGGAAAGCGGTTCCGGTGGTCATCGTCAAAATAGCGAGCCAATACCAAGAAAACCCAAGACGTCCGCTTTCGTTAACGCACGACGAAAGGAACATCGTCTGGTATCCGTTGGAAATCATTTGTTGGCTTGCTTGCGCGTTCAACATCGAAAGATAAGCCATCGACTGAATGATACAAATCAGAATCGTGGCGTATCTAGTATACTCGTTTATCTTTTTACGTCCGCTTTCGCCTTCTTTTTGCAGTTTTTCAAGAGGTTCGTAAACGGTCGCCAAAAGCTGGAAGATAATCGACGCGGAGATGTACGGCATAATGCCGAGTCCGAAAATCGTCATTTGATCCAACTGGGTGCCGCTGAATACCGCCACTTGATTCAAAAGGTCGCCAAATCCGGCGTTTCCTCCGAGAACTTGCGCCATACCCTGATTGTCGACCATAGGAAGGAAGATGTTCCAACCTAGGCGATAGACGGCTAAAAGCCCTATCGTCAACAATATCTTTTTTCTCAATTCCGGAATTGAGAACATAATTCGGATTTTTTCAATCATCAGAAATCCTCAAAATTAAAAACGAACGTCTTTCGAAAGCGCTACGCCACAAACGTCAAACGCGCGCTTATACGATCGCTGTCCTTTCAATTAACGAACGCTCTTACCCCGATTTGACAAACCGGCAGGCGCGGTTCCGTTTACCCAAAAACGGACGCCCCTATCTTCGATATGATCGTCGAACGAAAACGAGCAAATACGACACGAGACAACTCGTCGTTTGAACGCCTTTATCGCTCTGTTCTATGATCGTAACTTCTTGCGTTACAGTCTAACGACTAGGCGCAAACACGCCCTTTGCTTAACGCCGAAAAAATAACGCCGTACTATTTTAAAAAGTTTTTTATTTTTAACAAGAGCGCTAAAAAGTAAATGACAAAAAACAATGAAAAAATATGTTTTTTTATAGAATCAAGCGGTTATTTTTGGCATAAAGGTCAAATTAAAACGTGTTTTCACGCGAATATCTATCAATAAAAAAACGTCCGACCTATGACGGATCGGACGTCTCGTTTGTCAATATATTTTCGACACAAGAAGATTAGATCATTCGGCTTTCTTAGCCTTAGATTTCATCTTGTTTTTAACGACCGGCTTCTTACCGGGCAAGTACTCGATACTTCCGCCCGCTTTTTCGACAGACGCCTTGGCGCCTTCCGAAGCGCGATGCACCTTGAATTTGTAAGCGCCGGAAAGCTCGTCGGAACCGATCAACTTAACAATGGATTTGGCGCTGGAAATCAAACCGCGTTCTTGCAAAACCTCGGGCGTAATCTCGACGGAAACGTCAAACTTACGCATAACTGTTTTTAACGCGACGCTTTCCACGACGTCGGCAAACGCTTTATTGTTAAATCCGCGTTTAGGAATACGACGAGCCAAAGGCAACTGACCGCCTTCAAACGTCGGAGAAAAAGAAGAACCCGCGCGAGAACCTTGACCGTTGGCGCCGCGACCTGCCGTTTTACCGTTTCCGGAACCAGGACCACGACCGACGCGATCCTTACGAACGTTCTTACGAACGCCTTCGTTGACAGTGTTGATATTCATTAGAGAGTAACTCCTCGCAGATTCTCGATTTGGGATTTAGATCGGAGCTGATTCAACGCTTCGACCGTAGCCTTAACAAGATTCGTCGGATTAGCGCTACCGTACGACTTCGTAAGAATATCGCTGATACCGGCGGCTTCGCATACCGCGCGCACAGCCGCTCCGGCGATAACGCCCGTACCGGGACGAGCCGGAACCAACTTCACGCGAGAAGAACCAAAACGACCTTCAACGGCGTGAGGGATCGTCGAATTTTCCAAACAGACGGAAGCCAATTTACGCGTTCCGTCTTGAACGGCTTTGTTCACGGCGGGAGGAACTTCGTTAGCTTTACCGTAACCCCAAGCGACCTTCCCCTTGCCGTCGCCAACAACGACTAGCGCCGTGAAGCTAAACCGACGTCCGCCCTTCACAACCGCCGCGCATCGACGAATCTTAACGACTTTGTCGGTCAATTCGCCGTTTTCATGAGTATTTTCAGTTGACATTTTTCTATATTATTCTTTTCGAGATTTATGCTATCAAACAGACGGCGCGTCAACCGTCTCGACCGCTCTCAGAAGTCAATTCGGATCGAACCGATTTACTTCAACGATCATTCGTCGCCTTTAGCGCCAATATCCAATCCGGCGTCGCGAGCCGCGTCGGCCAACGCTTGAACGCGACCGTGGTATTGATAACCTTTACGGTCGAAAGCGACGGCGGTTACGCCGAGCGCAAGCGCGCGCTCGGCGACTTTTTTACCGACGATAGCCGCAGCGGCGACGTTTCCGCCGCTGGCGTTGGAATCGCGAAAATCTTTCTCGTAAGTACTTGCGCTGACAAGCGTTTTACCGACTGAATCGTCGACGATCTGAACGCTAATATGGCGCGAGCTACGAAAAACGCACATTCTCGGACGAGTACTGTTTCTCTTAACGGCGTTTGAAACTCGGAATTTGCGAGTCTTACGCTGTTTATTTAATCGAAGTTGTTTTCTCACGTTAACACCGCACGATTATTAAAGTATTTTATCGAAACAGTCAAAAACTAGCGAACTATGCAAACATTTGAAACCTTTACGCTACGCTTTTGACCAACCAAAACGACAGGGTTAATTACTTCTTACCAGCCGCTTTGCTTTCCTTACGACGAATGACCTCGCCCTCGTATTTAATACCTTTGCCCAAATAAGGCTCGGCTTTTCTAATAGCGCGCACTTCAGCGGCAAACTGACCGACAAGTTGTTTGTCGCATCCGCTAATATGAACGTGCAGTTGATCGGGACACTTAACCGTAAGTCCAGCGGGAATTTCTTTGTGGACTTCGTTGGCAAACCCGACGCGAACCTGAAGGACGTTTCCTTGGACGGCGGCTAAATAACCGGTTCCAAAGATTTCCAACTTTTTCTCGTAACCTTGCGTCACGCCGACGACCATATTTTGAACGAGCGCGCGGGTAAGTCCGTGCATAGCGTTCGAAACGCGCGTGTCTTCAGTTTGCTCGACGATCAAAGCCTTGTCTTCGGCGACGTATTTGACGCTTACTTGCGGACAGAAATTAAATTTCAACTCGCCCTTTGGACCTTTGACCGAAACTTCGCGGTCGACGATCGCGACGGAAACTCCGTCGGGAACCGCTACTGGTTTCTTTCCAATTCTTGACATATCGTTACCTTGATGCTGAAACGTGTTAGCTTTTAATTCGCAATCTTTATTCCAGACGTGAGCGCGCCTATTCTCAATCAAACGTGAAAACGTCCAGTTTCCCGTCGCAGAATCGGCGCATCGACGCGCTTACCGCCCCTCGCCCCTAAAACATCCTCGCCATCGTCGTCTTACGAACCATCGTCGTCTTACGAGCCATCGTCGTCTTACGACCTATGGGACTATCAACATTGTTCGGAACCGGGCGCGTCTTACGAAACGCGCGATATATCACGATCGACGCAACCTCGCTCGCCCAAACGGCGGCGCGTCGCGCGCAACGTGTTCTTGTGAGTTTATATTATTTTAGCAAATCGTCAACCGCCGCGCGCCGTTTATTTTCAAAAAGACGCGCGATCGATTCGATCAAATATAGAAATCACCAAATTTCGCAAAGAACTTCGCCGCCGACGTTTTGCGCTCTGGCTTCGCGGTCGCTAACGACGCCCTTGTTGGTGCTGAGTATGCTAATTCCAAGTCCGTTGAGGACAGGTCGAAGATCCTTGGGACCGCAATAGCAACGGCGACCAGGCTTGCTGATCTTACGAATCGATTGGATAACGCGTTCGCCGCTCGTGCTATATTTCAGTTGAATACGAATGAGATTAAAAGGCGCGCCTTCAACAACTTGGTATCCCCAAATGTAACCCTCGCGTTTAAGAACGTCGACGACGCCGAGCTTCAGTTTCGAAAAGGGAACGTCCAATGTTTCGTGTTCGACTTTAATAGCGTTGCGGATACGAGTCAACATATCGGCAATGGGATCCGTCATCATTTTCAAGTTCTCCTTTAATTACCAACTCGCTTTTTGAACGCCGGGAATAAGCCCTTGGTTCGCCAATTCGCGGAAACAAATTCGGCAAAGACCAAACTTACGATATACCGCGCGCGGACGACCGCAGATTTTGCAACGATTCTCGCGTCGAGTGCTGAATTTCGGCTCCCGATTCGCCTTATTGATTTTTGCTTTACTAGCCATTGTTATCGATTACCTTATCTCAGCTCTTAGCGTTCTTTACCAGTTTTAAAAGGCATGCCAAATTCGCGGAGCAACTCTCGAGCGTCGTCGTCGCTATCAACGTTGGTTACGAACGTGATGTTCATACCTTGGCTCTTAGTATACTTATCCGGATTAAGCTCGGGGAAAACCAATTGTTCGGCAAGTCCCAAGTTATAATTGCCGCGCTTGTCAAAGCTGTTCGGATTCAAACCGCGGAAGTCGCGAACACGCGGAAGAACGATCGAGATCAAGCGATCCATAAATTCGTACATTCTCGCGCCGCGCAAAGTGACCTTGCAACCGATGTTCATACCTTCGCGAAGACGAAAACCGGCGATCGAACGACGAGCAACGGTAACGATCGGTTTCTGACCGGTAATTTGGGTCAAAACGTCGAGAGCTTCCTCCAAGTATTTCTTGTCTTGAATCGCGCTTCCGACGCCCATATTCACCACGATCTTTTCCAACTTCGGAACGGAGTGAATATTCGTCTTGCCCAGTTTCTTTTCCAAACTGGAAATTATTTGCGTGTTATATTTTTCTAAAAGTCTAGGCGTCATGACGGTCTACCTGCATTAACTTTTCTTGGTGAACTGAGCTTCAACGACGACGGCGCCGCACTTCTTGCAAACACGTTGCTTTTTGCCGTTCTCGTCAAATTGATAACCGACGCGCGTAGGTTTTCCACAGGTCGGGCAAACGAACATAACCTTCCCGACTGGAACCGGCATCATCTTGGAGAGACGACCGCCTTGCATATTCTTTTGCGAACGACGAACGTGTCGTTTCACTTCGTTAACGCCCTCGACCGTAACCTTGCCGGCTTTAAGATCGACGGACATAACTTTGCCTTGTTTGCCTCGATCCTTACCGGAGAGGACGACGACTTTGTCGTTAGTTTTGATACGCATATCAGACCACCTCGCTCGCAAGACTGACAATCTTCATAAAACCAAGATCGCGGAGTTCGCGACCGACGGCGCCAAAAATACGAGTTCCTCGAGGGTTCTTATCGTTGTCGACCAGGACGACCGCGTTCGTATCAAAACGAATATAACTGCCGTCTTCGCGACGCGTGGGCTGTTTCGTTCGAACGATGACCGCCTTCACGACTTGCCCTTTTTTGATTTGGCTGCCAGGAATGACCGATTTTACGGAACAAACAATAATATCGCCGAGTTTTGCGGTTCGACGGTGGGTGCCGCCCAACACTTTAATGCACTGCAATTCTTTAGCGCCCGTGTTGTCAGCGGAGTCCAAACGAGTCTGCATCTGAATCATGGTTCTTACTCGCTTCCACTTAATGGTGTTATTCTTACGTTATTCGTCGCGTTTCATAAAAATCCGCGACTCTCGACGTCTTAAAATCAGCCGCCGATCTTCTCCGCTTTTTTGACGATACTAACCAGCGTCCAGCGCTTCAGTTTTGAAGTAGGACGGCTTTCTTCAATCTCCACTACGTCGCCGCAGGCGGATTCGTCGTTCTCGTCGTGAACGTAGCAGACGGTTCGAGTACGAACGTACTTCCCATATTTGGGGTACTTCTTGATACGCGGAATCTCGACTCTTCGAGTTTTCTTCATTTTGTCGGTCTTGACGACGCCGACCAACTTCATCTTAGGCATTTATATCCTCGCTATGAAAGCGTCTCCAGGTCGCGGCAAGGCGAACTTCGAAGTCTTTCTTAACCGTTGATTTCGTTATTGATAGTTTTGATTTGAGCGATAATTTTCTTCGCTTTGCCGACCTCGCTAGGAGAATCCAAGCGTTCCATACGAGCTTGAACGCGAAGTTTAAACAACTTGTCGACCGTTTCCTTGAGCAAGCTGTCGCGTTGCTCGGCGCTCATTTCTCTAATCTCTTTAGCCTTCATATTACTCTCAACTTTTCCGAACCCTCGCGTTTTTTCAAACGCGCATAGGCGTTATTCGTTGCAACTTTAAACCGGGTCGAGTCGCCGTCTAGCGACGACTCGACAATTCTTTTGTCGTCAAATCGCCTTTCGACGGATCAGACGGCACTTAACCGGCATCTTGTGAGCCAAACGATTAAAGCAGAGTTTCGCGGTTTCTTCCGGTACGCCGCCAACTTCATACATAATCGTGCCGGGATGAACGACCGCAGCCCAATACTCGGGTTCGCCCTTACCTTTACCCATACGAGTTTCAAGCGGAATAGACGTGATCGACTTGTGAGGGAAGACGCGAATATACAACTTGCCTTCGGTACGGAGGTACTGTTGGGCGGCGATACGACCGGCTTCAAGGGTAGCGGCGCTAATCCAACCGCCTTCGAGGGTCTGGAGACCGTAATCGCCAAAACTCACCGCTTGACCGCGAGTGGCGTTACCTCTTATACGCCCTCTTTGTATTTTTCGATGCTTGACTCTTTTCGGCATTCTGGCCATTGTTATCGTCCTCGCTATATTCGCCTTGATTTATCCAAACTTGAATTCCAATATGACCTTGCGCGATCTTCGCTTCGTTGAAGCCGTAATCGATCTTTGCGCGCAACGTCGAAAGAGGAATGGAACCAACCTGTTGTTTTTCGCAACGCGCCATTTCAGCGCCGCCCAAACGACCGGAAAGTTGAATTTTAATACCCTTAGCGCCCTTTTCCATCGCCTTAGCCATCGCGTGTTTCATAACGCGACGGAAGCTAGCACGCTTAACAAGTTGATCGCCAATGTCTTCCGCGACAAGTTGCGCGATCAATTCAGGGTTCTTTTCTTCTTCAATCTTGAGATTGACGCGACGACCGGTAAGATTTTGAAGCTCCGCTTGGAGTTCCTCGATCTTTTCGCCCTTGCGTCCAATCAAGAGCCCAGGACGAGCCGTAGTAACGATAATGCGAACTTCGTCGCGAGTTCGTTCGATCTCAATCTTAGCGACGCCGGGAAAACTCAATTCGCCCTTGCGTTCAGGATCGTTTTCCTTGTGCTTTTTAATGTAGTCGCGAATTTTTTTGTCTTCGACGAGAAGGGTTGAAAACTCCTTTTTAGGAGCATACCAACGGCTTTTCCAACCTTCCATAACGCCTACTCGAAACGCGACGGGATTTACTTTTTGACCCATAACTTAGCGTTGTCCTTTATATCAAGGCGACTTGTTAAATCTATTATAATAAATTTATTTAAAGTCGCGCCCGTGTGTTTGGTAGTGTTCGTTACTCTAAAACGACGTGGATGTGGCTCGATCGAATCTTAATGACCGAGGAAACGCCTCGAGATCCGGCTCTCCAACGACGTTGCATCGGACCGCCGTCGACTCTCACTTCTACGACGCGAAGGTCGTCGATCGAAGGAGCGCGCAGGTCTTCCGCGTTGTGCATCGCGCTTTTCAGCACTTTTTCCAACATACGCGCGCCGCGGTTAGGGTAACAGGAGAGGAGCGTCATAGCTTCGTCCGCATATTTGCCGCGAATAAGGTTGGCAAAAAGACGAACTTTTTGAGCGCTGATCGTCGCAAATTTATGGACGGCGCGATATTGAGGAACGACGTCTTCTTTTTTATCTTCTTGCATATTAGCCGCCTACTGGTATTACTTGCCTTTACCGCCGTGTCCGCGGAAAATTCTCGTCAAAGAAAACTCGCCAAGTTTGTGACCGACCATTTCCTCGGTAACAAACACTTTGAGGAACGCCTTGCCGTTGTGAACGAGGAACGTATGTCCGACAAATTCGGGCACGATCGTACAAGCTCTCGCCCAGGTCTTAACCGGCTCTTTTTTGCCTTGTTGATCAAGCTTTTCGATCTTAGCGAAAAGTTTTTCATCAACGAACGGACCCTTTTTAATCGATCTACTCATTTTTATCCGTTGAAGTTTTCAGGTTATATTGTGGTGAAAACTGTATCGCGACCGATTGAACGCAATCGCGACGTACAAACCGTTTCGCTATTTTCAGGAAAGTTTTAACAAACCGTAACGAACGCTACGACGACGACGAATAATCGCCTTGTTCGAAGGCTTCTTGTGCTTACGCGTCGACGTGCCTTTGGTCGGCTTTCCAGTCGGGGAGACGGGATGTCGACCGCCCTTGGTACGACCTTCGCCGCCGCCGTGCGGGTGGTCGATCGGGTTCATTGCGGTACCGCGGACATAGGGACGACGACCAAGCCAACGGACTCGCCCGGCTTTGCCGAGAACGATGTTCATTTGCTCGCCGTTTCCAACGACGCCAATGACGGCGCGGCAGGAACTCGGAACACGTCTAATTTCACCGCTAGGCAACGTGATCTGCGCCCAATTTTCTTCACGAGCGACGAGAACCGCTTTCGTTCCCGCGCTACGGCACATACAACCGCCGCGGCCAGGTCGAATCTCAACGTTGTGAATTTCGGAACCGAGAGGAATCTTGCTCAAAGGCAAGCAGTTTCCAACGGTCGGCGCGGCTTCGGCGCCACTTACGACCTTCATTCCGACCGTCAAGCCTTCGGGCGCGATAATATATCGCTTAACGCCGTCTTCGTAAACGAGTAAGGCAATACGCGCGGTTCTGTTCGGATCATATTGGATCGAATCGACTTGAGCGACCATCCCGTCTTTATTGCGGCGAATATCGATCAAACGAATATGGCGTTTATGTCCGCCGCCTCGGTGGCGAACGGTGATGACGCCTTGGTTGTTACGACCGCTACAACGCTTCTTAGGACGAAGCAAACTTTTCTCCGGCTTCGCGCCCTTCGTGAGTTCGGCAAAATCGCTGACGCTCATATTTCGCCGACCCGCGTTATTGGATTTATAACGTCGAATACCCATTTTTCTATCTCGCTATGCTTCTTTAGATTCTATTCGATGAATTCGCAAGTTATCAATAAATATCGAGACGATATTCGTCGTCCAACGTGATCATCGCTTTTTTCCACGATCTCGTTACGCCGACGCCTTTTCGCGTTCGGCGTTTCTTACCCTTGCGATTTTGAGTGTTCACCGCGACGACTTTCACGTCGTAAAGAGCTTCGATCGCCTCTTTGACGTCGAACTTAGACGCGAGTTTGTGAACTTCGAACGTATATGTGTTTTTCGCCGACGAAGTGCGGTACGCTTTTTCCGTTACGATCGGGCGAATGATAACCTGATAGGGCTCAAGCATGAGTCTCGTATCGGTAACGTCTTTGCATTGAGGCATTTTAATTATCCTTATACTCTGTTTATTTCGCTCACATACGACAAACGCGAAAACGTTCAGCCTTCAACGCTCGTTTTAACGCGAGTTTCAATAAACTGATCCATCGCCGATTTCGTAACTAGGAGACGCTTAGGACGAAGAATTTCATAGGCGTTCAAATCAGAGACGGGCATAATTTTTGCCATCGGGATATTTCGAACGCTCAAATACGAGTTTTTATCGTATTTGTCAACGACGACAAGGACGGTTTTGTCCATAGAAAGATTCGCGAGAATCGCGGCTGCGTCCTTTGTTTTTGGGGCTTGGAAGTCAAACGCGTTGATCAAGGTAACGAACTCGGCGCGAACTTTTTCAGCCATAGCCATACGCGTGGCGTTTTTCAACGCTTTACGCGGCAATCGGTACGACCAATCTTTCGGCGCCTTAGCAAAAATATGCCCGCCGCCTCGACGAATACCGCTGCGCTTATGACCGGCGCGCGCGTTGCCCGTGCCCTTTTGGCGATACATCTTTTTACGTGAGCCGGAAACTTCGGATCGAGTCTTCGATTTAGCGGAGCCTTGTCGAAGGTTCGTCTGATACATAACGACGGCGTCGTGCAATAACTGCTTGCTCACTTTAGGCGCAAGCGCTTCGAGATCGATCTCGTAATCTCCCACTTTGGCGCCGGTCTTGTCGTAAATCGGTAAATTTGTCATTTTACTGTCAATATGCTTATGTTTGATTGTTATCTAAACGAACGCTACGACCCGACGCTCAGGCAAGTCGCCACTTGTTATGTTTCGGAGCCGGCAATTTGTTGGTCGGTCGAACGGTGACGAACGCGCCGGTAGGACCGGGAACCGCGCCGCGAATAACAAGCAAATTATTTTCTTTATCGATAACGACAACTTTTTGATTACGAACGGTGCATTTTGCGTTTCCGTAATGCCCAGCCATTCGTTTGCCTTTCAGCGTTCTGCTCGGATAAGAACTACAGCCCGTGCCGCCAAGGTGTCGGTGGCATTTCTTGACGCCGTGGGTGGCGCGTTGACCGCTGAAATTATGACGTTTCATAACGCCTGCCGTGCCGCGTCCTTTGCTGTTGGCGGTAACGTCAACGGCGAAAACGTCGTTAAAGACCTCGACGTCGTAAACGGCGCCGACTTCAAACCCTTCGACCGGCATACGAAATTCGCGAACAAATCTCTTCGGTTCGCAACCGGCTTTTTTGGAAAGCTCGGCGCCGGAGGCGGCGGCGGCTTTTTGGCGTTTACTATCGATATTCGCGACATGTCCTCGTTCGCTTCTTCTGGCAAGACGACGAGGCTTGTCTTTATAACCAAGTTGAACGGCTTCATATCCGTCGCGTTCAAGCGTCTTCACTTGAAGAACGCAACAAGGACCAGCCTGAATAACCGTTACAGGAATCACTTCTCCCTGCTCGGTGTACAGTTGGCTCATACCGATCTTTTGTCCGAGTAACCCGATACCCATATCTATTTTATCCTTCTTGCCTTTTCAGACAGATTTTTAACGTCGCATTGCGACCCGTTTTATTCGTGAAGGTCGATACGACACGTCAATATCCTACGATCAACGCGCGCCGGTAGCCTTAATCTTGACGTCGACGCCAGCGGGCAGACTTAACTTGTTAAGAGCGTCGATCGTTTTAGCGGTGGCTTGAACAATATCGATGACGCGTTTGTGCGTACGAATTTCGAATTGCTGTCGGGCTTTTTTGTCAACGTGAGGGCTGGAAAGGACGGTGTATTCTTCGATACGAGTCGGGAGAGGGATCGGACCTCGAACAATGGAGCCGGTTCTCTTAGCGGCGTCGACAATTTCCAAAGCGCTTTGATCAAGAGTGGCGTGATCATACGCTTCCATTCTAATTCTGATAATATCGTTTCCAGAAGTAGACACTTTTTACTCCGTACTTTCCTATCCTAGTTGACAAATATCCCAGCGCGCCGACGTCTCTTCATTACTCGCTTTAAAAGACGTTCCACGCTTTAAAATTCTTGGGGCTTGGCGTTTCTGCCTACCCGTAAGAAGCGTTAAATCAAATCGTCGCTTAACAGTCGCCGACTTTCGATCTACCCGTAACCGAACGAGGACCCAAACGATTACAAAGACCGTCGACGCCAAAACATATTACGAAAGTTCACAACCGTCGCAAGGCTCCTCCAAGGAGCGTTTTGGCTAGCGCATTTACATTTCAAGATATGTAAGCGGCGCCTATCGACATTCTTTGTCGTCGGTAATTTGCAAGCGTTGACATTTTATCAGACAAGATTTTTTTGTAAAGAGGCTTTTTTTAAACGCCCCCATTTTTCACCAGATTTACCCCGTATTTAGAAATCCGAATTTATCAGTTTTGAAGAAAAACGCCAATAGGAACTTTTTTATGAGTTCCAGTATCGACGTATAGATCGCCGCGAAATCAATTCGGAAAAGCCGACAGTTTTCGACGAGCCACAGGAACTAAACAACGCCGCGCGAGCGAATAAGTCGATGAGTTATTTTACAACGCGCGCCGGTTTCTCTTTTTTTTAAATTCGGACAGTTTCATTTTTTTACGACTTACGTCCCGCTTCATACGACTGGAATATTACAAATAAATAAAACAACCGTCAATTAAGACGCCAAAACATCAATCACGGTTGTTCTTTCAAAAAAATCTCAAGGAACCGCGACGTTCCTTTTGTTATCAACGCTTACGCGAAATAGTTCTCGTCAAACGGTTCCAATTCGTCCGACTCCAAACAGAACGCTTGGGTCAATCCCAGCTCGTCCGCGTCTTCTTCTAACAGATCAAAATCATAATCTTCGAACACGCTACGAATCAACTCGGCGTCTAGCGTCAATTCGTCAGGAATTTCCCTAAATTGCATATTCTGACGCGCCGTCGGAGACGCCGTGATCGACTGATATTCGTAGGCTCCAATATCGATCGCGGCGCCGACGAAACGCGCCTTGCCCGCCAAATCGGTCGAATCGACGGTCAAACCTGCGGCGCGCGCGCTTTGATCGTCGCCTTTATTGATCGCGGACGAACCGTTGCGCAAACGAAGATCGAGAGAATCGACGTTCAACAAAACGCCGGACTTGTCAAACTTGGGCGCGCACACGAACGAAGGATCGACGTCAATAAGATTATTCGTACTCAAGGCGGAAAGTTTGCCCGAAAGATCAGCGCCGTAGTTCAAAGACAAAATCGAGTTTGCCGCAGTGAAAACGCCGCCAGAGTAGAGGTAAACTCCGCCGCCGTTTGACGCCGAGTTGCCGGAAATCGTCGAGTTTGTCGCCGTAAAATCGCCGCCTTTGTAAACGTAAATTCCGCCGCCCTTCGTCCCAGAATTACCGAAGAACGTCGAGTTCGTCGCCGTAAAATCGCCGTCTTTGTAGACGTAAACGCCGCCGCCGTAAGGAGACAAATTGCCGACAATAATCGAATCCGTCGCCGTAAAAGAACCGTTCTGATAGACGTAAACTCCGCCGCCGTGAGACGACGAGTTATTAGAGAGCGTCAAGTTCGTCGCCGTGAAAGTTCCGCAGACTTCAGCGCCGCCGCCGTAGTCCGCCGAATTGCCGTCGATCGTCGAATCCGTCGCCGTAAAAACGCCGCCAAGATAGACGTAAACTCCACCGCCCATCGTCGCCGAATTGTTAGAAAGCGTCAAGTTCGTCGCCGTGAAAGTTCCGCAGACGTAAACGCCGCCCCCGTTTGAAGTCGATTTGCCGGAGCCCAAATTGCCCGAAATCGTCGTGTCCGTCGCAGTAAAAACGCCGTCGGAGTAGACGTAGACTCCGCCGCCGCCAAGCGCCGAATTGTCGTTGATCGTCGCGTTTATCGCCGTAAGGGTTCCGAAAGGACAGATGCAGACGCCGCCGCCGACGCTTTTCGCCGAATTATTGGAAATTATCGAATCCGTCAAAGTAAAATCGCCGCCGTTGTAAACGTAAACGCCGCCGCCCTTGGTCGCTGAATTGCCGGAAATCGTCGAGTGGTTCTTTGAAATAAAGCCGCCGTCGTCGTAGACGTAAACGCCGCCGCCGTAAGAAGCAGAATTGTCGATGATGGTCGATTCCGACGCTACAAAAGAACCGTCCTGATAGACGTAGGCTCCGGCGCCGCGAGTCGCCGAATTACCAGAAAGCGTCGAGTTCGACGCCGTAAAGGTTCCGCCGACGTAAACCCCGCCGCCGTACTCGGCCGAATTATCGGAAATCGTCGAGTTCGTCGAGGTGAAAGCGCCGTTGACATAGACGTAGACTCCGCCGCCCGAAGTCGCCAAATTGTCGACGATCATTGTGTTTGTCGCAGTAAACGTCCCCGAACCGAGATAGACTCCGCCACCGGTTTTCGCCGAATTATTGGAAATCGTCGAGTCCGTCGAAGTAAAATCGCCGCCGTTATAGACGTAAACGCCGCCCCCGTTGCTTTTTGCCGAATTGGCGGAAATTATCGAGCCCGTCGACGTAAAAGAGCCGGATTTGTAGACGTAAACTCCGCCGCCGTTACTTTTTGCCGAATTGTTGAAAAACGTCGAGTCCGTCGCCGTAAAGATTCCGGAATTGTAGACGTAGGCTCCGGCGCCGTAAGTCCCCGAATTACCGAAGAGCGTCAAGTTCGTCGCCGTAAAAGCGCCGTTCTTGTTGACGTAGACGCCGCCCCCGTGAGTCGCCGAACTTCTGGAAATCGTCGAGTTTGTCGCGGCAAAAGCGCCGTTTTTGACGTAAACGCAACCGCCGTCGTCTGCCTTGCCGTTTTGAAGCGTCAACCCGTTAAAAAGAACGGGCGCGTCAGTCGTACCTGCGGAAACATACGCGACGCGAGATTTTTCGCCCGCGTCGATTACGATTCGACCGCCTCCGTCGATCGCAAGAGCTTTGTCAAAAACCAACTCGCCGCGCGTCAACTTGATCGTCCCGCTTAAATTATCCGCAAAAGTTATCGTAACGTAATCGGTAGCATTGGCGATCGCCTCGCGGAGCGACAATTTGCCGTCGTTCGGATCGAACGAATCGTTCAACGTGTCGACGACTATAGAAGTCGCTTTTTTAGGCGGCGTGATTGTCAGCGTATAAGCGACGTCGGTTGAAACGCTTTTAACATTATACGCATAAACATAGTACGTTCCAGCCGCAAGACCGTTTAACGAAATCTTTTCCGAGCCGGTCGTCCCCGTCGATTTTGCAATCTGGACGCCCGACGCGTCGTACAAGTACAAATTAACGTCCGCTTGGTTCGTTACGTGCGCGTAATTCAGTTCAACGAAAGAATCCGCCGTTCCGTCCTTTGCCAACGTAAACTTGTAATAGTCTTTGTTCCCAAACATACCGGCGACCAAATTTGAATACGTCTGCGGAGGCGTGATCGTTCCGATATCATACGCGGTCGAACGGGTATCGTGCGGCTC
>JAZUGM010000170.1:0-3785 GCA_045641205.1 Thermoguttaceae bacterium | reverse complement strand
GCGCCTTTTTGGGCGCGGAACGATTTGCCGATTCGCTTAGGGGGCTTTTAAACGCGATTCTTCGCGAAGCGCGGTTGCCTCAAATTAAGTCGTTGACGATAAAAAATCCGTACTTATTTGAAAATTGGCAAAGCGAAAAGGAGCCGATACTTGACATTCGCGTCGTTGACGAAGAAGGGCGCGAGTACGACGTCGAGATGCAATGCCGCCGCGAGAAGCATTACGTCAGTCGCGCGGTTTTCTATACTTTTCGTATGCACTCCAGCCAACTTGAACAAGGGCAAGGCTATGGAAAGCTCAAGCGCACGGTAGGAATTTCTTTGACGAAGTTTCCCATCGAGAGGACGCACTCGGACGTTTGGTTCGACGTGTGGAAGTATCGTTCCGTCCTTGGAACGGACTTGGGGTACGACGACGCGGTCAATATTTTTGTGCGTCTTCCTTCGAAGCGCGGCGAAGAACCGATCGGAGTCAAAGACCCGGAACTGTTGAATTGGCTTAAATTTCTTGCGTTTTACCCGAATTTGACCGAGGAGGAGCTTACGAGGATTCAAGAGTCGACTTCGGGCGTAACCGAACTTTGTCAGGGGGCGGAAATGTTTCCAAGAACGAAAGAGGAACACGAGTTCTGGAGCGCGCGCGAAAGGTATTGGCATGATCGAGCGTCCGTTCTGGAGGATTACGAGGAATACGAGAAACAGATTAACTCCTTGACGGCGGCAAATTCCTCTTTGACGACTGAGGTTTCCTCCTTGACGGCGGCGAATTCCTCTTTGACGGCGGAAGTTTCCTCCTTGACGGCGGCGAATTCCTCTTTGACGGCGGAAATATCCTCGCGGTTAAATTCGGAGCGCAAATTGCTCGCCAAGATATTGCAAATTCGTTTTGGCGCGTCCGTTGCGAATTTGACCGCGCGTCTGAACAAGATTGAGTCTTCGGAAACGTTGGATAGACTTTCCGATTTGAGCGCGGTATGCAACGATTACGACGAGTTTCTTACGGAATTGGCAAATTACGTCGATTAATCGCGCTAGGCGCGTTACTCCGCCGTCGAGTCGGGCGTTCGTTTGATCGGCGCCGCTTGAATATCGGCTTTCCTTGAACGCTTACGGCGTTTAAAAACGATCAAACGGAACGAAATAAAATGGAAAAGAGCGTTTTTTTAGAAACGGCAATTTTCGCGGCCAAGGAAGCGGGCGCGATTTTAATCGACAAATTGGGAAGGGTCGGATTTAGAGAAAAAAGCCCCGCAGATTTGGTTACGGAAGCCGACGTCGCCGCCCAACGGCGCGTCGAAGACGTCTTGTTGAACGCCTTTCCCGAACATTGCCTTTTGGGAGAGGAATCGCAAGGCGCGACGCCTTCCTTCGGCGTTTCCTTGGAATCGCGCGTCGCCAAAAAAAGAATGTTAAAAGAATCGGAATGCGGAAGTCGCGCCCCTAGCGACAAGCCGTATACGTGGATTGTCGATCCGCTCGACGGCACGACGAATTTTGTTCACGGCGTTCCGTTTTTTTGCACGTCGATCGGTCTGGCGCGCGGAAACGAGCTTTTGTGCGGCGTGATCTTCAATCCGAATGCGAACGAGCTTTACGTTGCGGAGAAGGGCAAAGGCGCGTGGTTGAACGACGTTCGACTGCAAACGAGCGGCGTGTTGAGACCGTCGAACGCGTTGACTTCGATTTCATTTCCGACGCAAACGAAACCGGATTCGCCCGATTACCTTGCGTTTCAGCGTTGCGTCCCGGTTTGTCAAGCGATGCGACGCACCGGGTCGACCGCGCTCAATCTCGCCTACGTCGCCGCCGGGCGATTTGACGCCAGTATTTGCCAATGCGCGCATCCGTGGGACGTCGCGGCGGGCGTCTTGTTGATACTAGAAGCCGGAGGCTTGGCGACGCATACCGACGGACGCCCCTTCGATCTTGCCGCGCAACCTCTCCTTGCGACGGCAAATTCCGACTTGCATCGGGGGTTCTTGTCGTTGTTGAACGACTAAATCGACAAAGCGCAGGGGCTAATATTTTAAAAATTGCGTTCCTTGTAAACAACAAGAACGCGACTTGCTAGACTGAATAAAAGAAAGACGGTATGAACGAACGTTGCGAATTTGCGGTAAAATTGGCGCGCGAGGCGGGCGCTTTTACGTTGCGATATTTTGATCGACAAGATTTGAACGTCGAACGAAAAAAGGACGGATCGCCCGTTACCTTGGCGGATAGGGGCGCCGAAGAATTGGCGCGTCGTCGAATCGCCGAAGTTTTTCCAAACGACGCGATTTTGGGCGAGGAACTTGACGACAAGCCGGGCGACAGCGGCTGGCAATGGATTATCGATCCGATCGACGGCACGAAATCCTTTATTCACGGCGTTCCGTTTTATTCGAATTTAATCGGAGTTTTACGCGACGGCGAGCCCGTGATCGGCGTGATTTGGGTTCCCGCGTTGAATCGCGGAGTCTGGGGCGCCAAAGGAAAGGGCGCTTGGGAGATTTTGGGCGAAGAGGAAACGCGCCCGGCGCGAGTCTCGAAAGTCGACAAATTGGAGGACGCGTTGTTCTTGACGACCGACGCCTACGATTTTGACAAAGTCGGCCGAGAAGGCGCCTACGATGAACTCGAGCGAAAATGTCGACTGACGCGAACGTGGGGCGACGCTTACGGTTATTATCTCGTCGCGACGGGACGCGCGGAAATTATGATCGATCCCTATTTTGAGATTTGGGACGCCGCTCCGTTGAAAACTATTTTAGAAGAGGCCGGCGGAGCTTTCGGCGACTGGCGAGGAACGCCGACGATCGAGGGACGAGAAGGCGTCGGAACAAACGGCGCCTTAAAAGACGTCGTTTCCGAGATTTTGCGTCGATTTCCCAAAACTAAAGACCCTAACAAGTAATTTGTCGACTCTGGAATCGAAAAAAAAAGAATTTTGGGAATTTTCTGGAAAAAAACGCTCGCGCGTCTTGAAAGTCGCTTGACGCTCAGTTAAAATCAATAAGAGCGCGTTCCTTCAGGGACGACGCGCGCTTTAAATTGGTTTTATGTTTTGTAAAACGAGCGGTATTATTCCAACGGAGTAACGACGAAGATATGAGTTCCAATAAGAATCGACGCGTCTTTTTAAAAACTAAAACGATCGCCGGCACCGTGTTCACCGGGTTGACTCTCGCCCCCGTTCACGCGGCGGAACGAAACGAGCTGAAAGTCGGCTTGATCGGTTGCGGCGGTCGAGGCAGCGGGGCGGCGGTCAACACGTTGAACGGCGATCCGAACTGCAAAATTTACGCGTTGGGCGACGCTTTTATGCCAAAAGCGAACGCCGTCGCCGAAAGTTTAAAGACCGCCTATGAAAATCGCGTCGACGTCGAAGGACGCGTTTTCGACGGACTCGATTGTTTTAAAAACGTCGTCGACTGTTGCGACGTCGTGTTGTTGTGCGAAGCGCCCGGCTTTCGTTGGCGTTCGTTGGCTTACGCGGTCGAACAGGGCAAGCACGTTTTTTGTGAAAAGCCCGTCGCGACCGACGCGCTTGGCGTTCGTTCCGTGTTGGAGTCGACGAAAATCGCAAAAGACAAGGGCTTGACGCTTGTTTCCGGTCTTTGTTGGCGTTACGATCTGAACGTCAAAAACATTATGGAACGCGTCTGCGGCGGCGAAATCGGCGACGTTACTTCCGCGCGTCTCACGTATCTTGGCGGTAAGCCGAATCCGCGTCCTCGTCAAGAAGGCGACACGGAAATGCAGTCCCAAGTTCGCAACTGGTACAACTACTCTTGGTTGTCCGGC
>JAZUGM010000169.1:0-8102 GCA_045641205.1 Thermoguttaceae bacterium | reverse complement strand
GACAAACTTCTGGTAGAGAATATAACAAACGACGTCGACAATTTGAGGAATTTCGATTTTATGCGCCGTAATCGCGTCGACTAACCCTGGAAAAACAATTTCCGCCTTTGCTCTAACTTGGTTCCAGTTTATCCAAACGCGTAAATCGTCTTTAGCGTCTAAAATTCGAAGCGCGAAGTTTAACTCGGCGTCGGCAAAAGTCGCGTCGGCAAATTCGCCTTCGAATTTTAACGCGTTCCGCAAATCGCACCCAAGTTCTTCTTGACGTCGAAAATCGTTTTCAAGTTCTTGCGCGCGCGTAAAAAAGCTTTCAATAGGGCTTTCGTTCGTCGCGCGCGCAAGAATAGCGCCGATTTTATCGCGAGTAGAGCCAAGAGTTTGAACGTAGTCGACGCCTTGAACGCTCGCCAAAACGCGCCGAACTAGCGCGTCGATTTGTTCGATTTCCTGAAGCGCGCGTTTGGCCGTCTCGTTTTCGTATCTTCCGTCTCGCGTTGCAAACGTCGCAAAAGTCGTCAATTCCGATTCGCAACGTTTAAATTTCGAATACGCGTCGTCATAAGCGACAAGCGACGCGGCAAGGTTCGTCAAATCGACCTTTTGCGGCTCCGATTTCTCGTCGTCGACGGCAAACATATCCGTTTCTGGCGGTAGTTCGTCCAACGTGTTGAAAAAACGTTCCGACGCCTCTTCGTATCGTTTCCAAGTCGCCAAGAACTCGTCGACCAAGGCGCGGTCTTCGGCGTTCTCGTTTAACGCGTTCCAGAGCGCGTCGATTTTCTTCAAAAACGTTTCGCGATTGGCGTTGGTGGAAGATTTACCGACCAGCTTCACGATCTCGTTTCCCGCTTCGGCGACTTTTTCCCATTCGGTCGAATTCGACTCCGCAGAAAATCGCTCGCTTATGATCGGCTTTTCGCGTCGAATAGTTTCGTCTTGAAGTCGATAATCTTCTCTCCAAGCGTTAAACGCGGGCGCAAACTCTCGCAACTTCGCAAAGCAACGATCCCAAACGTCGCAAAAATCGCAAAGCGCGCGCCCAAGGGTTCCGTTTTCAATTTTTTCTCGATTCCAAATCGCGCCGAACGCTCGTAAAAAAATCGGAACGTTCTCTTCTCTTGAAATAGCCTTGCAAGTTTTACCGATCGCTTCCGCAACTTGATCGCCCGAGTCGACGTACTTCAACAACGCCGACCAATCAGATCGCGCGTCTTGCCAATCTTCGCCGAATCGTTCCTCGCAAAGCGCGGCGTATTTGTCGAATTCCTCTTGCGCGCGCTTCAAGTCGTCTTGAGTCGTTTCGACGCGCCCAACAAACCGTCCGACGCTCCGCGCGTAGCTTTCCCAAGCGTCGTCAAACTCTTGAAGCGCGGCGCGTTCAGGAGACAAATCGGAGCCTAAAGCAAACCAAAAGCGCCCGACAGCGTCTAATTTACGGTCGTTTTCACCGCCAAACGACGACTCGTCAAGCGTTTTCACGATACGATCTCCCAATTCAAGAAGTCGTTCCGTTTGTCGCGGATCCAAACTCGCGTCGCTCCAATCCTTGCCCAAACGCGTCGCGTGCGTCGGCGCTAAATCGTCGACGATTCGCTTGGTCGCGACGTAGCTTTCGGTCGCGTCGAACAAATTCGGCAAATCGTCAAACGTAAAGACCGCCGTCGCGCCGTCCTTTGTAAGCGTCGTCTTGATTTCTTCGACAAAAGCACGTTTTTTTCCTCCTCGGAAAAGAAAGAACGAACTGGCGCTTTTCGTCAATTTTTCTCGAGCGGCTCCAACGTCGAACGACGCAGTTTTATCTAAATCGAAATCTTTTAGGACGACGCGCGCCTTCTCGTTTTGAACGCGCGCGTCGATTAGCGTTCGCGCGTCGCGACTAAATTCGTTCCAGTCGCGCGCAAGAAAACCAACTGTAGGCGCGACAAGCTCTTTCATTGGCGCCGTCAAACGACGAATCGCAACGGTCGTCGCCTCGTCGATAGTTGCGTTGACGCCCAAATCGTCGGCAATTCGTTTAGTCGCGCGAATTAGCCGATCCATTTTGCTCGCAAAATCGCCGAGAAAAGAAGCGTCGTCCGTCTTTTCCGTCTTGTCGAACGAACCGTCGGCGCCGTTTAAAGTCGGAAGTAGCGCGTCGCCAAGGGACAAGCCCTCAAACGCCGTAAAGGTCGACTCCTTCCGCTTGCGAACGTTCGCAAAAGCGAAAACGCCGCGAGGAATCGTTTCAAGTTCAAGTTCTCGCTTGGCGGCTTGCGCGTCGAAATCTAAAACGACGTTCAAATTGAAGTCTTCAAACGTAGCGCGCGTTTTAACTAATTTTTCGCCGCTTTCGACGCAACGTCTCAAGCGCGGCGCGACGGTCGCCCAATCGTCCGAAAGGAACCGTTGCGACCGGGGCGGAAGCTCCGTCGACGCCTTAAAAATAGGTCGATAGATCGACGCGTTTCGCTCGTTTATCGCGTCCTTGGCGCCAATTTCCGCAAAGACTTTCTCCGTCGCGTTTTTCAACTCCGCCGCTTCTTTTAACAAAGCTCCGTAAGCGCGTCCCAAAGGCTCGACGTCGACGTCAAGCGCGTTCGAATCGCAGGCGCGCGACGCCTCGAAAATTCCGTCGGGCAAGCGCGACGCCTCGTCGCAAGATTCAAGAAGCGAAAGTTCCAAACGACAAGCGACGTCGCCGTCGAAAGGCGCGATTTGTTTTTGCGCGATCGAACGCGCGCGAAGGGCGTCGGCGTATTTTTTCGTTCGACGATAAAAATCGTTCCAATCGCCCAAAAGAAAGCCGACCTTCGGCGATTTAACGACCGTTAAACTTTTAATCAATTCTCCAAAACGCCAAACGACGTTTTCAGAGCAAATCTCCTTCAGACCAAGGCGTCGCGTCGTTTTTTTAATTGCCGTGCAAAACGCGGAACCGGCGATCGCGAAATCGCGACGAATTCGACGAGTCGAATTCTCTTCAAAAGACTCGTCGTCCGCCGCAAAATCGCAACGCAATTCCTTTATTTCCACAATGTTGGAAGCGCCGCGTTTAAAAGCGGCTTCCGATTCTCGACGGAGCGCGTTCCAACCGTTTTGACGCAGTTCGTCGAGTCGGCGCTCGACTTCGCGCTCCAACTCGACAAATCGACGAAAATTAGGCGCGTTTTCTTCCCATTTGCGCGAATAAAAACCGAGCGGAACGGCGAAATCGACGTTCTCCAACGCGCGTCCAAGTTCCCAAAGACTTCGATATTCGTCGACCGTTTTCAGTTCGGCGTCGATTCCCAACGACTTCGCAAACAGCCTTGTTTCGTCGCGCGACGACCTGCCGAGATCCGACGCGGTGCGAGCTAGGTCTTCAATTTCGCGAAGAGATTTTGGCGTCCATTCGTTAAGCGCGACGCCGCGCAGATTTTCCCACGCCGATTCGCGAACGTCGGAAATCGCGTCGCGCAATTCCTCGCCTAGTTTTATTAACGCGTTGCAACGTTCTTCGGAAACGTTCGCGAACGATCCGCTTTGCGACGTCTTTAACGACCCTGCGATCGTCTTAAGATTTTCGCGAGACGCAAGCCACCCCAAGGCGCGATAAAGAGTCAGACCGTTCGGGCGTTGCAAATGCAGCTCCTCAACGTATTCGTTCAACTCTCTTTTGTACGTTTCTAGGTCGCGCGTTACGGAGTCCCAGTTAGAGGGAGGCGTTTGACTGCAGACGTCGAGCGCTTCGTTAAGCTGGTCAAGAATTTGCCGCTTGCCCGATTTGTTGGAATGAAGTTCCAAACAAAACGAACCGAGTCCAAGTCCACATAAACGACGATACACGACTTCCAAAGCCGCGCGTTTTTCCGCGACAAACAAGACGCGTCGACCGCTATAGAGACATTGCGCGATAATATTGGCGATCGTTTGCGACTTGCCCGTGCCCGGAGGTCCTTGCAAGACGAAGCTCTTGCCCTGTTCCGCCGTTAAAATAGCCGCGAGTTGCGACGAATCGGCGCTTAACGGCGTTACGACGTCGGAATAAGAATAATTGGAATCGAGTTTTTTCGCCTCGACAAGAGAAACGCCGTCTCTATACGCTTCCTTGGGCGTTTCGACCAAATGTTTAACGATCGAATTTTTCATCAAATCGTTCATATGGTTTTCTAGGTCGGACCACATTACAAACTTTTGAAAGGAAAAAATCCCAAGCGTCAGTTCGTTTTTCAGTTCCCAACCGTCGAAGTCGCGCAATTCCTGACGAAAAATTTGAAAAATACGTTCGACGTCGACGCCGCTGTCGTCGGTCGGCAAGTCGTTAGGATCAAGACCGCGAATCTCTTTGCCGAAATCGTTGCGCAAATATTCAAAAAGAGTCGCGTTTAACGTCGCGTCTTCGTCGGAGCGCGTCAAACAAAAATCGTTTTTTGAGGCGTTGCCCGTCAATTTTACGGGAATCAACAGTAAAGGAGCGCGGCGCGTTTTTTTCTCTTTTTCGTCGAATCGTTCGACGGTTCCAAACGCCAAGAAAAGCGAATTGACGCCGCTCTCCAGTGCGGAAGTCGACGCGGCGCGAGAAATCGCCGTAAGACGTTTGTTCGCGTCGCGACGATCAATATCGGGACGAACGAACAAAACGTTCGAACGGAACGCGTCGAGCAAATTGTCTTCTGAAAAACGCGCAGAATTGCGATAGTCCTTCGAGCGATAGTTCGACGAACGAATTTCCTCCGAACTATCCTTGTCGCTTTCGTCCGTCGACGCAACGACGTTAAACGCGTCGCCCTCTGAAAGACAGTCTTCAAGTTCCGACAATTTCGATTCGGGAAAGAGAAACGGAAGAAAAGAGCCTTTTTTCGGATCGAAGTTTAACAGTTTATTGCGTTGGGTTAAATCAAGTAATTTCGTTTTCCAAGCGTCGATTCGAGTTTTCGGAGTCGCCTCGCGCGACGTCTCGACTTCTTTCGCGAGCGTTCGCGGCTCGGCGACGGAACGCGCGGCGATTTCAACGGCGGACGAATCCAATTCGAGACTTCGTTCGCCTTCTTTTCCTCTTCTTAACGGTAGAGGCGTAATTTTTTCGAGTCTTGCGCGTTTGACGTCCAACGCGCCTTCGAAATCGTTTTCGTCCTCTAATTTACTCTTCCCGATTTTCTCCGCTTCGGCAAAAGACGCGCGCGTTCCGTTTGCAACGGCGGTCGTTTCAAAAACGACGATTTGATCGAGATCGACTCGCTTGCGTATCGCTTGAAGTTTTTCGGAATCGACGTAGGCTTCGTGGAAAGTTTCGTCGGACGTATGACAACCGACAAACGCGTGGCCGCGCAACAATAAAACGATCGGATTCAATCCGCAACTTTCCAACACGCTCGCGAAAAGCATCGACAAATCAAGACAAGTCGCTAATTTTTCCCGTAAAATCTGATCGACCAACCGAATTCTTTGTCCTTCCGCTTCAAAAGACGCGGGCGGGTTGGCGTATCGAATCCCTTGTCGCAACACGGCTTCGTATACCGCTTGAATAATTTGATAAACGCGATCTTTATCGCCCGACTGGTATCCTTCCAACGATTCCGGCTCGCCCTTGGATTTCATTATTTCGCATACGTCCGACGCTATTTTCACGACGCCGGTCGCGTTCGGCGTCGCAAAGGAAGCCAACAGACCGGGAAACGCGGAGACGCCAACCCATTCGTCCCAAGGAAAAATCGTTATCGGATAGCGTTCGGAAAAGAGCGGAGTCGCGTTTTCGACCGCCGGATCGACGTCAAAAACGGCGACTTCGATTTCACCCTGGAAACGTTCCGTCGTTTGCGCCAATAGCTCGACGTTCAACCTTTCGACAAATTTTGCGACTCTGCAACGTCTTTGAGGATCGATTCGATCAATTCGTTCTTCGATCGGTTCAAAAAGTTCCGGCTTCGATTTAACGACGACGCGCAAATTTTGCGCCGGTCGCTCCGAATCGTTTGAAACGATCAGCTCTTGAAAAATCGATTTCAAGTTCTGTTGAACCGCGAAATTGACGCGATCCGTATAGACAAGTTCGACGGAAATTTTGATTTTTCCATCGGTTTCAGAAGTTCCAGAAGTATTGTCGAACGAACGATTCGAATCCGTTTCCATTGTGAATTCCGTCGTTTCAAAAAATCGTTGTAAAAAGTCGTCGAACTACGTCGACGTCAAAAATTTTTCGGAAATTTCGAACAGAAATTCCGTTAGAATCAAAATATAACCTTTCCTGAAACAAAGTCAAGTCTTGTCGTCGACGCGTCGACGTTTAAAAGTCCCCACTTGTCCGACGTCGAACGTCGTCTTATAATGTCTTTACGTGATCGGCGGTTTTTCGACGCCGCGTCGATCATTTTCGACGTTTTTGATAGGAGATTGTAATGAGCCAATATTTCAAACGCGACGAGAAAGGGAACAAACGCGGTTTTACGCTTGTCGAACTTTTGGTCGTCATAGCGATCATCGGAATTTTAATCGGGCTTCTTTTGCCCGCCGTTCAGGCGGCTCGCGAGGCGGCGCGACGTATGCAATGCACGAACAACTTGAAGCAACTGGGACTCGCGTTTCACAATTACGCCGACGCATACGGCGCTTTACCGTCGTTGCGCGCGTGGAAACCGGGCGTGTGCAACGATCCCGACTATCCTTTTTGGAGCGGCTTGGTTTCGATTTTGCCTTACGTCGAACAGAGCGCCGGTTATCAAGAAATCTTTCAAGCGACGGGGCGCGATCCCGACGGCAAGAGCGTGCCCGTTCTCGCGACGCTTTCCGTTCCGTCCTTTCAGTGCCCTTCAGACGGTAATTCAAGCCAGTTGAACGACCAAGACGGCTACCCGTGTTATCGGACTAATTATACGCTCTGTATGGCGGACGTCGTGCTTAATAACGCCGCGTATGATTTTTATAAGTCGGTCGTCGACGAAAACCACTATTCGAGAGGGCAAATTCAAAATCGCGCGCCGTTTATCGCCGTTACTTGGAAGAAATTGGCGGGATTCGTCGACGGAACCTCAAACACGATCATAGCGAGCGAAACGGTTACGTGCGCCACGACGTCGGCTACGCCTTCCGCCAATTTAAAGGGCGGCGTCGCTTACGCGGCGATTTACGGCGGCTCTAGCGACATAGTTCCGAGCGCCTGTCTTGCCGAACGTTCCGGTCCAAATTCGCTCTTACATCCGTCGCGGAGTTTTCGCGGAGCCCGGTTCGCCGACGGGCGACCGATGATGACGGGTTGCAATCTCGTTTTGCCGCCGAATTCGCCGTCTTGCACGCGTAATCAAAACGATTTAAACTATTGGATGTTCTTGTCGCCGACCAGCAATCACGCGGGCGGCGTAAACTGCGTTTTGGGCGACGGTTCCGTTCGTTTTGTTTCCGATACGGTCGACTGCGGCAGTCTCTCGGGAACTTACAAGCCTCGCGAGTATTTCAGCGGAAAAAGTCCGTTTGGCGTTTGGGGCGCGATGGGAACGATCTCGGGCGGCGAGACGGTTAATTTGTAATCGAACGATCTATAAAACGAAACGGAAAAGCTATGTGTTTTCGTAGAATTTTACAATATGCGAGCGCGGCGGTCGTTTTCGCGTCGCTTTGCGTTTTTAGCGGTTGCGGCGGTCCGAAAAAGCCGGACGGCTTGCCGAAATTGACGCCCTGTCGCGTTAAACTGACGCAAGGAAACGCCCCCCTTGCCGACGCGACGGTTCGCCTTGTCTATCAAGGAGAAGGCGACGCGGGACGTTGGGCGGTCGCCGGCGCGTCGGACGAAAAAGGAGTCGCCAAAATCAAAACGCACGGTCAGTTCGACGGCGCTCCGTCGGGAAATTTTCAAGTCGTCGTAACAAAAGAAGATTCGGAAAACGACGGAAAAACTGTCAAAACGTATTCGCTTGTCGAGAATCAATATACGATGCAAACGACTACGACGCTAACGCTTGAAGTCGGCGATTCGCCGGTCGACGCGACCTTTGATTTAGGCGCGCCCGTCAGAGATTTGGTCGAAGAACACGCCGCGTCGACCGATCCTTGACGCCGTAATTATTCAACGCGTCGTATTCAAACGAAATCGGGCGCAAATTACGCGGTCGGTTTCGTTTTTAATATCTTTCCTAATTTTATCGTAGGAATTT
>JAZUGM010000168.1:0-24155 GCA_045641205.1 Thermoguttaceae bacterium | reverse complement strand
GAAAAACGCCAAAATAAGGGCGGAAAAACGACTCGACGTTCGCAGGATCAAATTGAGAAGCCCAATCGGCGCGCGTCCAACGCGTCGCCAACGCGCGCCAAGCGTCGTCGCCGCGCGCGCCGACGCAAGCGACCGCGCCGCGTCCTTGCGGAGTCAGCAACGCGACTTCAAACGGAACTTGCGCGCGTCGTTCTTTCAGCGTTTCGCTCAATTCGTTTCGTCCTTCCCCGACGCGGGCGTCGCGACGCCGTTTTTCTTTGCGTCGTCCAGAACCGGCGCGCCTTTGGCGTCCTGTAAAATACGGCGTAATTTGCGCGGCTTCTCGCCGTTCGAATCAAGCGCGAATTCGTCGTAAGGAGTCCCGTCGACGCTACGTCGAAGCGCCAAGTAAATCGCGTTCGAATAGACGACGAAAGCGACGCCAAGATACGCGAACGGAACGGCGATCACAAAGAGACGCCAAAAGTTCGTCCATTGGTCAAGAGCGCCCTCAAAATAAACTTCGTTGAAAAAACGTAGTACGACGTTTGAAAAAGCCTCTATTATCGCGTAACCGACGAGACTCAAAATTGCGGCGAAACAGTAGTACAGAAGCCAAAAGAAGAAACGTTGAGTCAAATAGGAAATCGAACGCGACGTCGCGTCAAAACCGTCGGAACGATCTGCGGCGATCGCGGAAATCGCAAGAGGAAGCGAACAGGACGCGATAAAAATAAGGGCGAAAAGAGCAAAATAACACAACGCGACGATCGGAACCGCAAGTCTCCCTATGACGCCGCTCTTTGGAACGCAAATTCCAAAGAGGTAGGCGACGACAAGGAACGCAAAAAGAATAGCGATAGGAACGATCAACGACGACGCCTTGCGCAGGGCGAATCGCAACGAACTTAACGTCGACGATCGAGAAGCGGTCGTAAGTCGAGCCAAAGTCGTTCGAGAAATCGCAAGCGCAAACAAGAACGCAAAGACGACCCCAAGAATCAGAGCCAACGGAGTCCAAGGACGGTCGCCATCTTCCCAGACCGCATCGCCCCAAGTCGCGTAAGAAGACAAAAAGCGCGCGTTTTCTTTATTGTCGCCGTTCCGATCAAGGGAATCGTCGGCGTTTAGCGAAACGCGCGCCTCGCCGTCGCAAAGATTCAGACGCAACGCCCCTTCTCCGCGCCAGCCAAGCGCCGACGCGAACAAAGCGAGCGCCAACGCGCCCAAAATCAAAAATGAAATTTTGAACGTCGCCGGAAAAGCGCGAAAGAAGATCGTCGGAGGCGCAAGTTCCTGCCAATCGACGCGACGAATCGTTCCCTCGTCGATATCCGAAATTTGTCGAGTCATACGTCTTCTCCCACGTCAAATAAAACAAAGTCGCGCTTCCAACGTCGGAAACGCGAAAAAGCAAAACAATCCGCTCTATTTTAATCCGATCATAGAATTTATCAACGGCGCGCCGTCGGAAAAACGACTTTATCGTAAAATATAGACGATCGATTCTTTCCCCGATTTTCGACGGCTAAACGGACGGATTCTAGGAAAGGTCGGAGTCCCGATTTTGTCGTCGACTATTTCCGCCGCCGCACATAAGGCGGCTCTTACGCCCGATCGTTCGAACGCCGGGCGCGTCCAACGAGTAAAAATCGGAAAAAAGCCGGTCTTCCCTTTGGAAATAAGAACGTTACCTTCGCCGTTTAATACGCGGCTTGGGCGCTTCTTTTGTCAATTTACTCGATTCTCCTTGTTCGCCGACGTCCTCTTTGTTCGTCGATTCAGACGCCTGCGCGCCTTTTTCGACCGTCTGTTCATTCTTAGAATTTTCGGAAGCGGAACGTTCAACTTTCGGATTGACGTTAGGCGCGGTCGCGACGGGCGTCGCTTTCCAAATCCAACCGTTCGGCATAAACAACAGACCTCGCCCAATAATCGCGGCAAAGGCGAAAAGCAAATAGACAAGCAGAGCTTTGCCGAAATTGCAGTCAAAAAAGATCAGCGCGCCAAAAGATCCAACCGCCGCGATCGGAATCAAATAGAGACACGCCATAACGCCTTGTCCGCCCAAAAACGCGACGAATATCTCAAAGGCGATCCACGAAGCGGCAAAAACTAACGAAGCGAAAAGCGCGCGTTTATGACGTTCGTTGCCAAGAAACATCTCTAAATCGTCGTCGTCTCGAATCAACATATAACCGAAATCGGCGATCGGAAAAGCAATTCCAAAAGCCGCGAGTATTCCGACGATCATACTCAAGACGTGCGAATGCGCGCAACCAATCAAGAAGAGGAACGCGGCGGCGCCGAGCGTTCCCATAACGCCCCAGAACACCTGCTTGCCGGTAAAAGCAAAGCGCTGTTGAAGAATAGGACGCGCGTCGTGACCGACAAGTTTCTTGGTCTTTCCGCCGGAAGTAACGCCGTCGGGCGCGTGAACGACGAGCTTCTCCTTAGGAATTTCAATAATATGTCCGCACTTTGGACAAGGTCCCTTTTTTCCGGCAAAACGATCGTCGACTTCAAACGACGTCATACACCCCGGACATATAACTCCGATCGCCATAATTCTCTTCGCTTTTCATTAAAGGAAAACGCGCGCGCTTGCGAACGATTCGAGCAAATTCCGACGCCGCGTCAGTCGCCCTTATTGTAACGAGACGACTTAAAAAAAGCAAGACCGGGCAAAATTTTGTAGAAAAACTCGAAAGACGATAAAAACGCGACAAAGTCGAAACAAAATCATAGTCGAAGTCGCTTTAAGCCCAATTTGGCGCGCTCGACGTTGAGTTTTTCAAGAGCTTGAGGTCTGGCGGCAAGGAAACGAACGATTTGACTCGGCGTCGTTTCAAGATAGGCGGCGGCTTTCGTAAGATTCTCGTCGACTCCCATATAAACGTCAAAAAATTCCGCGACAAGAATAGCGTAATCGAAGCCGGTCGGCGAAACGCGAATTCGTCCGTCGACGACGCGTTCAAACCAACGCAAAGAACGACGTTCCGATTCGTTCTCGACGTCGACGGGAACTCGAACGCGCAAAGCAAGCTCCAGTCGTAGACGTTCCAACGCTATTTGACGGTTTTCACCCTGATAACGTCGTTCAGACGCTTCGCCGACAAGTCCAGACGGCATATGGTAAAATCGAACGGCGGTTTCCACTTTATTGCGATTTTGTCCTCCGGGTCCGGAACGTCGCAAACGTTCGAAACGACACTCGCGCTCAAGAGCGTCGCAGGGAAGATAAACAGGCGAACGCGCCTTTGGCAAATCGAAACAAGTTTCCATTAGACTAGAAGACTTTGTCTGTTCGTATGCTGGAAAAAAGACGGAAACTGCAACTTAAAGCGCGTCTATTTCAAATAAAACAAAAAAACGACGAACAATGTCCGTCGTTTTTTCTTGCGAATCCCAATAAATTAAGACTCGAGCTAGTTTAAACGCGCTAAATCACTTGGCGTTTTCATTCTTGCGAAGGACGCCGGCTTCAACCAATTTGTCGATCAGTTGTTGCATACTATTGAACGCAGAAAGGAAACCTTGCGGCGGCATAATAACGCGGAAGCAAGTCTTCGGGGTCGGGGCTTGACCGTCGGCGGCAGGTTGAAGAGTAACGCAATCGAAACGAACCATATTGCCCGCAAAGTGAATTTGACCAACGCCGTCAACGAAATATTCTTTTTCCATTGTATATTCTTTCTAAAATGTTTCAACAACTCTACGCGCAAGCCTCACAAAGGCTATAATATGCGCAACCATTATATTTATAACATAAAACGTCGTAGTACACAACGCCTTTTTTCTAAAATTTACTTTTTTTGGGCAAATACCCAGTCTATCTGTCAAGGAACGGAAAAATTTCTCCGACCCGCTCCTTTAAAACGCTTTGAAGGACTACTTCGTAGTT
Source organism: Thermoguttaceae bacterium (assembly GCA_045641205.1). Classification (GTDB taxonomy): domain Bacteria; phylum Planctomycetota; class Planctomycetia; order Pirellulales; family Thermoguttaceae; genus RUG369. Next base: position 20,272 of record JAZUGM010000168.1, on the reverse strand, counting down.
AGTTCCAAAAAAATTCGCATAACTTCCCGTTGACGTAAGGAATTCTCGCCTACCGACAAGGCGCTATAATCACGCGAAATCCAACGTCGGCGGCGTGAAAATAGGGCTCTAAAGGCGTGCGGAAGGAAGACGTCGCTCGTTCGGACCAATCGCGCCAACTACCGCCTCGCACAACGCGACGCGCGCGAACGGCGTCTTTTGGCGAATCCGTAACTGGATTCTTCGTCGCCTCGGCTATTTCGTAACCGTTCGCCGTCCACGCGGAATCGGTCAACTCGGCGACGTTTCCGATCATATCGTAGAGCCCGAACGCGTTCGGTTTATAGGTCGCGACGTTGCAAATTGCCGTTTGTCCGTCGTTAAAGGGCGACTTGCGCATATAGTCGACGGCGCCCTGACCGCGTTTGAAATTAACCAAACTCGCGTCCGCCAAATTGGCGAAAAGTCCGAAATCAGTTGAGAAATCGCCGTACCAGAACTGAGACGTCGAACCGGCGCGCGCCGCGTATTCCCATTCGACTTCGTTTGGAAGTCTGACTTCGTACTCTTCGGAAATAACGCCGCTCGCCTTCAGTTTAGCGTCTAGCCAGTCGCAGAATCTCTTGGCGTCGTCGTATCCGACGCGCGAGACGGGCTGTTTCGGCAAATTGGCGGGCAAACCGGGACGCGCGTGGTCTTTCGTCATTTCGTCGACAAATCGACTGTCGTGCTTAGGATCAAAAAGCGCGTAAAGCTCGTTTGTTACTTCAGTCGCGCCGCACCAAAACCCCTTTTCGATTCTCGCGGGCGTTTGCGGATATTCCGCGCGCGACTCCTCGTCGCTTCCGTAAGTAAAGTCGCCCGCAGGAATCCAACGCAAATCGAGCGCTACGTTTTCACTCAACGCAAGGGATTTTCCGACGATTCCGCCTGGCGCCGTCTCAAACTGCAATTTTCTCGCTTGTTCGGCGTCGACCAACGGATCGAACCCTTCCAATACGACGGGCTTCAATTCCGGACGCGCTTCCGCTTCGGGAATAATCGGAGGATTAGCGGTGCGACGCGCTTCGAGCCAAGCGTAAAGTTCTTCTTCTGGAATAGCTTCCGCTTCTGGATCTTCCGAAACGTCGGCAAACTTCTCCTGATACAACTTGCGCAACTCGCGGTGTTTCGCGATCGACGCCATTTGTTTTTCGTTGTCGATTTGCATCCAATCGAGCAAGACTTTGTTCTGCCAATGTCGGTGCGCTTCCGTCCAAGTCGCGTAACAAGGCGCGTTCAAATCGATCCACGTCGTCAAACGATCATAGGCTTCCTCGTCAAGTTGAACGTTATGATGTCCCTTTTCCAACATTTGGAAAAGAGGCGAAACGCCCGCGTAATACTCGCCCGGCTGGAAAATATGCAAATCGCTCTCCGGTCCTGGCGTCAAGACGTAAGGACGCAACGCGGTATAACTTCTATAAAACGGTCCAATTTGGCGTTTCTCGGCGTCTTCGACCGTTTCAAGCGCATAGTCTTTGAAATTCGGAAATACGACGCGATCCGCTAAATTAAACTTCTTACGCGACTCGTCGGAACCGTCGTGACAACCGATGCAGTATTTGTCGAGAACCGGCTGGACTTCGCGGAAGAAATCGAATCCGCGCGTCGACCCGCGCCAAGGAGTCAACTCGCGCGCTTCGCGTCGACCGGCGATCGTCTGCCCCGTCGGAGAAATGTCGTTTTGGCTTTCGTGACAGCCGAAACAGGCGACCGCTTCCCCCTTCATACCGACAAACCACGTGCGCATCAGTTGAACGGCGCGTCCTTTTTCGTCGAGCGGCTGAATCGCGACGGGCGTATTGGCGGGAATTTTAAACGTCGCGCTACCGTCTTCTTCGATCGGAACGGTTCCAAGGACGCGCTTAACGTCCCAACTACTCTCGATTCCCAAGACGTCGTTATGCCCCGAAAACGGGTAGGCGAAATGGTATTCGAAAACGCGCAACGATTTGATCGTCCCGCGCGGAACGTCTTTTAAACCGGGTCCAAAATAGACGTCGGCAATAAAGACCGTCGCGTCGTCGCGTTTCGGATCGATTCGCGACGCCAAAACGGGGGGGCGTTTGCGCGGCGCAAGGAGAATTGGATCGGTAAAAGCGGCGTCGGACGATTCCAGAATCGGAGTCATATTGTCGAAAATATCGACAAGCCAAAGTCCCCAGCCGGAACCTCGATTCGCGGAAACAAGAAAATAACGACCCGCGCCGTCTTCTTCGGACGTGCCAAGAGGCTCGACCTGAAGAAATTTCGGCCAACGGTCGCGATACAAATAATCGGCAATTTCGTTTTCAACGACGTCTTCTCGACCCGGTATCGACTGAACGACGCCCTCGGTCTCCGCGCGTCCAAGCGTGGGATCGAACAAAATCAAGCGTCCGGGTCGACCGACGTGGTGCCCGGATACGGTTCCGACAAAACGCTTCGGATCGCCGGGAATCGGCTTCGCGTAAAAGAGCGAGTTAGGCCAATAGGAATTGGAGCCGTAAACCGCCGTTTGATTGGAACCGTCGGGATTCATCGAGAAGAGAATACGGTTAAAGAAGTGCGGCGTGTCGGAATATTCCCAACGCAAGTACATTACGCGCCCGTTTTCCATCATTGTCGGGCACCAGTCGCTGTCTTGTTCGAAAGTCAGTTGGCGTATTTCTTTCGTTTCTGGATTCATACGATACAAAAGAGCCATCTGCTTGCGCCCGGACTCGCAAGGAAGCCCTTGAAACGTCGCGTTGGAACCGTAAACGACGCTGCCGTCCGCAAGATAGCAGGAATCGAAAAAGTCGATTTCGTCAAGATTCGGCGATATTTGCTTGACGTCAAGTTTGGCGTCGACGTTCTCGGCAAGAGGACGCAAATCAAGTTCTTGCAGACTCCAACGCCCGTTTTCGCCGGGCGCCGTGAACATCAAACGCTCGGCGTCAAATTCCAAATCAGTATCGACGATCGTTTTGCCTTCGGAATCGTACACGACGCGATACGTCGCGTTTTCGCCCGACGCTTTGAGAGGATCAAGCAAAATTATCTGGGAAGGAATCGACTTAGAAACGTCTTCGGTAACGTAGGCGTTTAACGACGGAGTCGCCGTTTGATTGGCGCCGCGCTTGATCGCAAGAATACGACGTCCCTCAAGAAGCGGATTCGCGAGCAAGGCGCGTTTTTGCAAATCAAGCAACTTGGCGGCGCGTTCGGACGATTCCGGCGCAGATTCCAGCGCGTCGAGTTCTTCCAAATACGCGTCGGCGTTCGGATAATCTTCGCCAAACGCGTCGCTCATATCCTCGATCGCCAGACGAATCGCGACGGGATCGGGACTTCCGTCGTTCGCGGCGTAAAGTCGCGCGCTCGCAAAGAAAAGAAACGCGACAAAAAACGCGCAAAAAGCGCGACGATTAAAAGACGTCATTGCGTCGTCTCCCCTCTCTTCTCTGGAAAGTCGAAAGACTAAAAACGATTATCGATCTCCGGCGAGGTATCGTTCAATTAACTCAAGACATTTGTCCGTGTCTTCGTCGGTTCCAACGCTGATTCGTAGTCCTTCGCCCCAAGCGTCGTACTTCATATAGCGAACAAGATACCCGTTTTTCTTCAAATAAAGATAGAGTTCTTCGTGCGAAAAAGAAGAATCGGGCCACGCGTTCCAAGTGAAATTAGAATGCGATTCCGGCACGACAAATCCCAATTCGCGCATTCTTGCCGCGAGACGTTCGCGCGTCGAAACGATCTTTTGCGTCGTCGCGCGAAGCCATTCTTGGTCTTGAAGCGCCGCCGACGCCGCCGCGATGGAAAGGGCGTCGCAGTTGTACGAGTCCTTAACTTTCAACGTCTGTTCGATAAGCGAAGGTTGCGCGATCATAAATCCGAATCGCAAACCGGCAAGCGCGTAGGACTTGCTCATTGTGCGCGAAATAATCACGCGCGGATTACGTTTCACAAGTTCGACGCAACTCACGCCCGCAAAATCCGCGTAGGCTTCGTCGACAACCAGCGGACAATTTAGCGAATCGGCGATCTTTTCGACTTCCTCGACCGAAAGAAGCGTGCCCGACGGAGAATTAGGATTCGGCAAATAGACGAGTTTCAGCGAATCGGACGCGACGCCTTCCAATTCGTGAACGCGATGAGGCGCGGTTGGCGTCGTCGCGGGCTCCTGCGCAAAATAATTGGGCAATTTCCATTCGTCCTGAAAATAAACTTCTTCACTTCGCGCGCCCTGAATTTCCGCAAGGGATTTGTACAGGATATAACTCGGATAAGGAAGGCGCAACAATTCGTTTTCGCCGACAAACGTTCGCGTTAAAACCGTCAGAATATCGTCGCTTCCGTTGCCGCACATAATCCAATCGGGCTCGACTCCGTATAATTCGGCCGCGACTTGACGAAAATTCTGCCCGACGGCGTTAGGATAACGGTTTAGACCGCGATCGGCGACGGCGCGAATCGCGTCGTATGCCTTTTCAGACGCGCGATAGGGATTTTCGTTCGTGTTCAGCTTGACGGCTTCGCCTTCTTTCGGCTGTTCGCCGGGCACGTAGCCTGCCATCGCTTCAATATTCGTTCTAACTAAACTCATTCTGCGTCAAACCTTGGGCGTTTGGTCTCAAACGCCGCGAAAAAAAAGGACGTCGACGAACGCGTCTCCTAGCCTTCTAATCGACTCGCGCCTAAAACAAAAGCGCGAAAGAAAGCAAGACGCCCAGCGTCAGCAGATTTTTGGAACTCAACGCTAAGACGCGCACTAACGCGGCGCCGGAGCGTATGCGACAAAGCGTTCGCCACGCTTGCCAATGGACGCCAAGGTAAACGAACAACGTCGCAAAACTCAACGCGCCCCAATCTGCGTTTCGCGAAAAGACAAGCGCCGCCAACAAAGCGGCGACAAATCCATTCGCAAGATAAAACCAGCGCCCAAACGGTTCTCCAAAGAGCGCGATCAACGTAAATTTACGATTCTGTCGATCTTCGTCTCGATCTCGATAATTATTAGCAACAAGGATATTGTCCGTCGCAAATCCGATCGCCAAGCCGATCAAGGTCGCATCCAAAGTAATCGTTTGCGTTTGAAGAAAATAGGTAAACGCAACGGCGACGAAACCAAAAAACGAAACGACGAGAACGTCGCCAAGCCCGACGTAAGCAAGCGGGCAGGGACCGGCGCTGTACAATAAACAAAAAACGCAAGAGACAAGCCCGACGATTATCAGCTTCCAGCCGCCGTAGGGAATCGTCGCCAAACCGAAACAACAAGCCGCCCCTAGAGCGACAAAAACGCCGATCAACATTGCGCGCGGCGTTATCCAACCCGACGCGACGGCGCGCGCGGGACCTTTACGTTCTTTGCCGTCGGCGCCTTTTTTGTAATCGGCGTAATCGTTGATAAAATTCGCCGCTACCTGCGCCAAAAGCGCGAACCCCAAGCAACAAAAGGCGGGAATCCACAAAAACGCGCCTGTTTCGGACATAACCGCGCCGCTTGCCAAATCGCGCGCCGCCAACGCCAGCCCGACGACGACGGGAACCGAGGCGGCGGTCAACGTTTTAGGTCGAGCGGCAAGAAGCCAAGCGGTCAAAAGACTCGGACGCGTCGTTACTTCACGTTCAGCGCGATCTTTGGCTGGCAAGTAGTCGTCGTTCATTGAAACGCCTCGCTTCAAACTAATTTGGGCAATTCGTACCCTTTGCGCTGTTCGCGCGAGAAGAACGACGCCGCTTGTTCGTCGCCAAGTATCTTTTCCTCGAGCGGATCCCAATTAATCGCGCGCTTGAGTCGACAAGACAAATTCGCCAAATGGCAGACGTTCATTCCCAAGACGTTTTCCTCGACGTTGGAAACGGGAACGCCTCCTTCGCGAACGCAACGCAAGAAGTTTGTCTTATGCCCTTCGATCGGCTTCCCGTTGTAGAGCGCCAAATAGTCGTCGCGCGTCAATTCCGACTTAATACCGTCTTCGATAGGCTTGCCGATTACGCGCTCGCGATTGACGTGAATACGACCTTTGGTTCCTTCAATAAGAATACCGTTCCCGTCCTTAGCGTCGCTCACGACGTCAAAATCGGTTCCGTCTGCAAATTTGCAACGGATGTTATAAGTTACCGGCGTGTTATAAACGTCGTCGCGCGTCGGATATCCGTCTTTGTAGGGAACGATAAACTTCGCGTCGGTTCCGTCGACGGAAACAGGTCCGCTTCCCAACGTTTGACGGTTCAAAATCCATAGCGCGGAATCGACGTGGTGCGCGCCCCAGTCGGTAATTCTTCCGCCGGAATATTCAAACCACCAGCGAAACAGAAGATGCCCGCGACCTTGACCAAAATTGTCCGCCGAGAAAAATTCCGTACGATTTTCCCAGCAGTAATCGCGAGCGGGCGCCTGTCCTTGCCAACGATCCCAATCGAGCGACTTGGGCGGATCGCACTTCGGAATCTGTCCGGAATAACGTCCTTGGTCGATAATACACGTCGTCTTCTTGATCTCGCCAAGCAAGCCTTTGCGAACGATCGCGGCGGCGGTCATAAACTGATCGTACATCGAACGCTGTTGCGTTCCGACTTGAAAGACTTTGCCGTACTTCTTTTGAGCGGCGCGTATCAACTGATTCTCTTCGAGCGTCAGCGTCAGCGGCTTTTCGCAAAAAACGTGCTTGCCCGCCTGCATCGCTTCGATCGCGATTTTCGTGTGCCAATGGTCGGGCGTGCAAATCGAAACGACGTCGACGTCGTCTCTGTCAAGAACGCGACGATATTCGTCGTAAAAATCGGGCGCGACGACCTTGTCGCCGTCTTTTTTGCCGATTTTTGCGTTTTTTTGAACTCGCGACAAGCCGTATTCCGCGTCAAGGTCGCAGACGGCTACTACGTCGGTCATACCGTTAAATTCGCAAAGGTTGGCGTATCCGCGCGATCCGACTCCGATCGCGGCGAGTCGTAAACGATCGCTCGGCGCCTGCGCGGCTACGCTTGCGACGCGTTCCAACGCAAAGTAGGGAGTCGCCAACGTCGCGCCAAGCGCCGCGACGCCTTGCAAAAAACCGCGTCTGGTCGTCGTCAAACCTTTTGCGTTTCGTTCGTCTTGTTTGTTCAACACGATCCTTTCTCCCGTTGTTCTCTATAATCGACAAAAGACCGCCCGAAACGATCTTACGCCCCGAAGGGTAAAAATACGTTTCAAGAGGTCGTTATAATCAAAACACGCCGCAAACTCCAACAATCTGCGTCGTCAACCGTTCTTTTTGGGCGCCAAAGCCTCTTCCATCACGTCGATGTAACGCCTAAGGCGCTCCAATTCATTCGTGACCGAACGTAATTTTAGCATATTTTCCACGCGTTTCAACAACTCAAGTTTATGAATCGGCTTGCTCAGATAGTCGTCGCAACCTACGTTGACGGCGCGTTCAACGTCCCCCAGTTCGCTCAACGCCGTAACCATTAGAACCATAACGCCCGATGTTTCAGGATCGCTTTTGATTTTTTCGCAAACCTCAAATCCGCTCAACTTCGGCATCATTACGTCGAGCAGAATCAAGTCGGGTTGAAACGACTTCGTTTTTTCCAAGGCGTCGACGCCGTCGTTGGCAAATTCCAAGTCGTAGTCTTCGCCGATCAGAAAAGCTTCCAGTAATTCCTGATTAACCGGCTCGTCGTCCGCGATCAAAACGCGGCTTTTACGCGTCGTCATTTTTCGTCCTTTCGAGTTCGGCGTTATTCTTGCGTTTCATTCTTGTCGGACGCTTCGCCGTTTTTCTCGGCTTCTTCACGTTCGGCAAGTTCCTTTTTACGCAACTCGTTCATTTTTTTCAACTGCGCGGCAAAACGCGCTTCTTGCGCCTTCATCAGCGCGTCTTCCGCCAATTCGTGCGATCCGCACTTGATCGCGAGCGCGCTAAAAGCGGTGAAATAGAAGGGGTCTTCCTGTTCCAACTCGCAAGCCTTTTGCATCGCTCCGATCGTTCCCTCGTCGTCCCCCTTCTCTTGCGAAAAAACCGCCAACGCCAACCACGCCAAACCGTAGCCGGGATAGGCGTCAAGCAATTTCTTCAATTCGGAAATCGCTTGCGGCAATTCGCCGTTCTGTTGCAACGCGACGCACTCGTCGTACCAGAGTTCCTTCGCTTTAATCGTCTCGTTCATTTCTTATCCGTCGCGCGCGTTTTTCTTGCGCGCGTTCAATTAAGGTCGATTTTAAGGAAAAATACTCAAAGCGCGCGTCGAACGCGACGTCGCGTCTGACCGAAAACCGGCTTTCGTTCGAATCTGTCGGGTTCGTCGTTCGTTCCTTCGACGGGCTTCGAAAAGGCTTCGAAGCCGGGCAAATCGAAACGCTCGAGCAATCGGTTGATTCGAATTTCGATACGCGTCAACTCGGCGCCCTCTTCGGCGGTAACCAACGTAAACGCGACGCCTTCGCGCCCCATACGTCCGGCGCGTCCGACGCGGTGAACGTAGTCGTCGCAGAACTGAGGAACGTCGTAATTGACGATATGCGAAACCGTCGAGACGTCAATGCCTCGCCCGACAATGTCGGTGGCGACAAGAATTTTCGTCTTTTCGGCGCGAAAATCGCTCATAATACGGTCGCGCTTGCCTTGCGGCAAATCGCCGTGGATCGCTTCGACGGCTTTGAATTGCGCGGCAAGGCGACGCCCAAGCATATCGACGTGCCTTTTCGTCCGACAAAAGACGATCGCCTGACGCGGATTTTGCATTTCAAGGAGCCTGACTAACGCGTCGAATTTACGGTCTTGATCGACGGTCAAATAATATTGTTCGATCGTTTCGGCGGAAACGTCCTTTTGGCTGAAATCAAACTCCTCGGGCTCCTTCATATAGGTTTTCGCCAAACGCACGACGGGCGGCGCCAAGGTCGCGCTAAACAAAAGCGTCTGACGCGACCGGGACGTCTGACGCAAAATTCTCTCGACGTCGGGTCTAAATCCAATATCCAACATACGATCAGCCTCGTCTAAGACGACCCAGCGCGCTTTGGAAAGATTCAAGACGCCTCGATTGGTCAAATCGATTATTCGACCGGGCGTTCCTACAAGAATGTCCACGCCTTTGCGAATCTTTTCAACCTGCGACGCGATCGGCTTGCCTCCGTAACACGCGACGACGTTCAAATCGCGATAACGCGCGAGACGTTGCGTCTCGTCTCGAATTTGAACCGCCAACTCGCGCGTCGGAGCCACTGCCAACGCAAGAGGCGCGTCGCAAGGCTCGCAAGCGTCGACGGCTTCCACGATCGGAATCATAAAGGCCGCCGTCTTGCCGGTGCCTGTGCGCGCTTGTCCCATCAAATCGACGCCCGCCTGAATACGAGGAATCGTACCCGACTGAATAGGAGTGGGCTCGACGTAACCCATCTGTTGCAACGCCTTGAGCGTCGCTTTTTCAAGCTTCAAATCGCCAAATTTTTCGAGAGGCGCCGACTCTTCGCGCGACGGTCTGACCCGTTCTTTGTCGGCTCGCGATCCGCCGCGTTTCGACGCGGGTTTCGCGACGGGTTCTTTATGCGAAACAACGTCCGTAGCGTTCAGACTCGACGACGTTTCGAATAACGATTTATCCTGCGAGTCTTGCCGAATTCGCGCCGATTTTTTTTTTGAATCGGCTTCGTCCCAATCGTCGAAGTCGTCGTTTTCTTCGTAAAGAGGTTTTGTTCCTCGTTCGCGAACCTTGCTTTTAACGCGAGGCGCGGGCTCGTCTTGCGCGTCCTCTTCGTCGTCCGGCATATTCTCCCAAGCGGCGATCGGATCAAAATCGTCGTCGTCGACGTTAAAGTAAGCAGGAGCCTTACTTTCCCGTCGACCGTCGTTCGACTTCGGCTCTTCGCGCGTTTGCTCTTGAACGCGCGACGCGCGGCGAGGAACGTCTTTTTCCTTCTTTTCGGAATTCTCGACGAAATTAGGCTCTTCGGCGTCGACGTCGATAACGACGACGTCTTCGGAGTTTCGCGGCGCGCGTTTCGACCGTTGAACGCGCTCAACGGATGCTTTTTTTTCGGACGTCGCGCCAATTTTTTCCACTAACGCCAAGTTCGATTTGATTAACGCCTCGACCAAATCGACCAGGACTTCGACTTGGGGACGACCGTCCGCGTCGTCAAACGACCCGGAATCTAGCGAGACGCCCGTCGCGTCGAGAATTTTCTTCGCGCTTCGAGTCAAACTATTTAATCTTTTCGTCGACGTCAAGGAAACGCCGCTTGGCGTCGCGCCTTTTGACGCGCTCGCACGAGCCGCGCCGGTGGAAATCAAGTCGGAAGACGCCGCGTCGGCGGAAATCGCGCCGGTGGAAATCGCTTCCTTAATCTTTGAAAGGAAAGAACGCTTCGAAACGGATTTTTGAATCTCTTTGGGCGTTTCTTCTTCGTCTACTTCGCGCTCTTCCGTAACGCGCGCGACGTCCTTACGCAAGCGTCGCGGTCGGTCGGAAGTTCTTTTCTCTTTTCGTTCGACGGGCGCGGCAAGTTCCTCGACCAACGCTTCGTCGTTATGAGTCAGTCGAGTTCGACCGTAACTAGGCGTGGCGTAAGGATCCTCTTCTCCTTCGTCGATCTCCGCGACGAAACTTGCGTAATCTTCCGCATGCGGCGCTTCGACGACTTTACGTTTGCCGTTCGGATAAAGATCGTCGGAAGACACGACGTACATCGTGCCGACGTCCTTATCGCGCTTCTTTGCGACGCGCGCTCGTTTCGATTTCAACGTCGCAACGGGCTCGATCAAATCTTCTTGCGCTTGATCGTCTACGGAATCCCACTGAAACTTCGTAAAATTCTTCCTTTCGGGTCGACGACGCGCCGTCCCTCCGGCTCTTTTGTCTTGCGGCTCGGAATTCTTAGTCAATTCGATATTCCTCGTATGCTGTTTTTAAATTCTATCGCGCGCGTATCTCAAAAACGTCGCGCTATAACGGCGCGATTCTCCGCCGTTAGCGCCTTGCCGAACTCAGGCGCAAAGCCTCGTCGATCGCAAGGGTTAATATTTTCAAAAGGATCGTCCGCGCTAAAAAAATCGCAGACGACGTTCAAATCTTTTCCGTCTCTCAGACTAACATTTTTCTAAACTCAGCGACGCGCGCGTCAATTTCCGCGCGATCGACTAATCGAAAGCGCTCGAGCGAAAATCCTTCGACGTTCAAACTGGCGACGACCGTCGCATAAAGGAGCGCCTTCTTCACGCTTTCGAGGGTAAGTTCGTCCGATTCGGCAAGACTGCCCATAAAAGCGCCGCCAAAAGAATCGCCCGCGCCGGTCGGATCGATCGCCGCAAAGGTCGGAAAGGCGGGAATAATGCACAAGTCTTCGCGAGAAACGTAGACGGAACCATACTCGCCGCGATTGACGAGAACGAATCGAAGACCATTTTCTAAGAGTTTCTTCGCTCCGACAAGCGCGTTTCGCTCGCCCGTCAGCATTTTCGCTTCGTCTTCGTTCAACATCAAGCCGTCGATTCGCTTCAGCAGAAGAAGCAACGAGTCTTTCATCGAGTCAATATAGAAATTCATCGTGTCGGCGACGACCAACTTTGGACGTTCGATAGCGTCTAGCAACGCCATATCCGTTTTCGGCGAACCGTTCCCTAAGAAAACATAAGGAGTTTTCTTATACGTCTCCGGCACGAGAGGAACGTACTCTTTCCCCATCACGTTGCCTTCGAAACAAAGCGTCTCACGACGATTCATATCTTCAAAGTAACGTCCGGACCAGTAACAAGTCTTTTCGTTCGGTCGCTTTTCCAAGCCTTCAATATCGACGCCGCGCGAACGCAATAATTCCGAATACTCCGGGTTCCAATCCCCTCCGACAACCCCGATCAAGCGGGATTCGGTGAAGAAACTTGCGGCAAAAGAAGCGTAAACGCCCGAACCGCCCAGCGCCTTGTCGCGGCGACCAAAGGGGGTGTCGAGAGTATCGTATGCGGCGGAACCGATCGTCAACAACGGCATTGCAGGACTCCGAAAGTCAAAGAGACGAAGGCGTCGTCTCGCGCGTTTTCGCACAAATCCCCGACGACGCCGTCCCCTAACCAACAAGGGACTTTTCCAATTATAACGATCTCTTTGTCAATCGCAACAAAATTTTCAAAAAATTCAAGATTTTTATAGAAGACGCCTAAAGTCTCTTAAGCTAATTATCCTCGAGACGTCTTCCTCATAGACGAACCTCCGGCGCGCGAACTACCAGCGCGCCTTAGGTTGGAGAATCGAATCGATTTTATCGACCAATTCTTTGAGTCCGACGCCGGTGACGGCGGAAATCAAGAAGGCTTCAATGTTCAGTTCGTCGGCAAATCGTCGACGCACTTCTTCCGCTTCGGGCAAATCGTTCTTTGTCACGGCGACTAATTCCCGGCGCTCGCCCAACTCTTCGTCAAATTCCGCGAGTTCTTTGCGAATGGCGCGATAATTTTCGATCGGATCGGTTCCGTCGGCAGGAGTCGGCTCAACGAGGTGCAACAACACGCCGGCACGCTGGATATGACGCAAGAAATCGTGTCCCAAACCGACGCCGCGACTCGCTCCTTCGATCAAACCGGGAATATCGGCGATCACGAACCCGCGATTGCGACCTATTTGCGCCAATCCAAGACAAGGCGTCATCGTCGTGAAAGGATAGGAAGCGATCTTCGGCTTCGCCTTCGTCAAACGACTAAGCAACGTGCTTTTGCCGGCGTTCGGTTTACCGACCAATCCCACGTCGGCGATCATACGCAATTCGAGTCGAATTTCGCGCGACTGTCCTTTTTCTCCAGGGGACGCGAAGGTAGGAGAACGCATCGTCGCCGATTTAAAACGAACGTTTCCCTTACCTCCAAAACCTCCTCGCGCGACGATAAACTCGTCTCCGTTTTCTTTGAGGTCTTTCAGAAGCAAATCGTGTTTTTCGTCAAAGACCATCGTTCCGACGGGCGTTTCGATCACAAGGTCTTTTCCATTGGCGCCGTGTCGTTGAGAAGCGCCGCCCTGCTCGCCGTTTTGCGCTTTCCAAGTTCGCTGGTTCGCAAGATGAATCAAACTTACGACGTTGCGATTCGCTCTCAAAACAACGTCGCCGCCGCGGCCGCCGTCGCCGCCGTCGGGACCGCCGCGAGGAACGTACTTTTCACGGCGAAAACTAGCGCAACCGTCTCCGCCTTTGCCCGCGACAACTTCTATCGAGGTTTCGTCGACAAACATTTTATACTACTGCTCTACTACGTCTTCAATATTTGTTCGCTAGGAGCGTCGCGTTCCTTAGCCGAACTTAACGTCCGCGCTAGCTTACGACGCTAAAAAACAAGGGGGCGGCGCGTCGCCGTCCCCTCGGTTTCGTTTAACGCAAGAACCAACCGCAAAATCAGGCGGCGCCTTCCTCAAAAACGTTAATACGACGACCGCCTTTATCGAAAGTAACAACGCCGTCGATCAAAGAATAAATCGTGTAATCGTTGCCCATGCCGACGCCTTTGCCAGGATGGAACTTCGTACCGCACTGACGAACGATAATGCTACCGGGTTGAACAGTTTGTCCGCCGTAAGCCTTAACGCCGCGACGCTGTCCGTTAGAATCACGACCGTTTCTACTTGAGCCTTGACCTTTCTTATGAGCCATTGTACCGCCTTCAAAAAACCTACTTGTAAAGCTAATATTTATCTCAAAGGAACCGTCGCGTCGTAACTTCGCCGTCGGCAAGAGGCGCCGCCGTTACGATAGTTGCCTGAATTTACGACGGTCGACCTTGTTTTCCTATTGAGTCGCGTCTCAAACGCGTCTCCTCAGAAACGCGCCTTGCAGTCGAAACGATTCTTTATTCGAGAACCGCCAAGGGAGGACGAGTCGTCCGCAACCGACGCAAAAACAAACGACGCAAAAACAAATTTCGTCTATTTTACATATAAATCCATTGATAGTCAAGTTCCCCCGGCAAATTATTATAAATTTCTTTGCCGCCGCTGTGCGATTCGTCGCTAGGATTGAAAAAATTCAAACGGAGAACTTTACGATAGACGTCTCGACCCGAACCGACAAGCGCGTCTTTGTCCAACGCGGCGTCTTCGGAAATTTCCCAACGCAACGCGTTTGTCAAACCGCTGACGTAAACGGAGAATCTATCAATTTTCGGATCGACGTCAACCCAAGTGGCGACGCCCCAGACCGTCTGACCAGGAAGGATTTTCATCGTGGAAATACGCACCGAATCAAAGAACGTCTGTCCCTCGCGCGCTTCCTTCTTAGCGATCTGAACATTCGCAAGAGGAATAAATTCGTCGTAATAAACGCGAGAATCAACGCCGCGAATCCCGCCCGTAAAAAGCCCGGTCTTAACGTCGCGTTCATACGTCAAAGTATCGTGAACGGCGGCGCTAGCCAAAACGAAACGCGGAACAAAGCGAATCGCGCCCGGCGCGTTTCCCTCGGCGTCGGCGGGTTGACCGTTGTAATCGACTTTGACGGGCTTATAAACGCCGCTCAAATTATTCAACGGAAACTGAAAAACTTCCGTAGTCTTCGCATCCGCGCTAGTGGCGCCCGGCTTGACGACGGTCTGCGACACGTCTGATACGACGTCGGAATCAAGTTCGGCTCGCAAGCGCTCGCCCGTGTTTGTCACGGAATAGACGAGATACCAAACGCGCTTCGTTTCTAGTTTTCCGTCTTTCGTCGGGAAATTCACAAGAATCGAACGCACGTTTTTATATTTAAACTGGAGTTGCCAGATTTCCTTTTCAAAGAAAAGATCGGTCGCCCAAGCGTAATCTTCTTCGGAGACGTCTTTTTCTTTAGGGTCGCTTTTGACGTCCTTCGAAACGCCGGCTAGCACTTCCGGCATATCGCCCCATTGAATCGCGTCTTCAAATCCAATAAAGGGCTTAATTTCACGCATCGTAGCGGAACCGTCCCCTTGCGCGAAAACGGGCGCCGCGCTCACAACAAACAGCAACGCCGCGCTCGCAACAAAATACAACGCCGCGCTCGCAACAAGAAACAACGTCGCGCAAGAAACAGACGACGTCGACAAAACGCGACTCAACCGCGAAACTCGACCGATTATATCAATGTGTTTTACTGTCATTTTATATGCGCTCGATTACTATGCCAAATCGGAAACCGCCCAAGGCGACGACGTAAACTCGCTAGCGCGCGGCGCCGCTTGTCCCTAGTATAACTGCGGCAAGCGCAAGTCGTCAATGAAAACTTCTCTTTTTTGTCGCTTTTTTCAAATTTCAAAAAATTCAATCGTTAGAAACCTAACAACCGCGCGTCAAACCTAGAGGAAAAAAATCGTCGTTCCTCCGCCGCCCGGCAAAAAAACGTCTTCGCCGAACCACATTTTTTTAACAAGCGCGGAATGTTCGCCCCATTCTCGCGCCAAGTCGCGCAAGACGCCGCGCCCTTGACCGTGAACGACTTCCAACGACTTGCCGCGATACCGTCCCGATTCGACCGTTCGCCTTAAATATTCGATCGCCGCGTCGGGACGGCGACCGTGCAAGTCGATCGTCGCGTCGGGTTCAAACCTCGAACTCATTTTTCCGACTCCTCAACCGACTTGCCCCAGAATTCGATTTCGGTTATTCCGCTCCACTTGGTCGGCTCGTCCGATTTAAGCTCGGTCAATTTCACGTTCGTAACGCGACGTTTGGCGAATTCGAACGTCTGGGGCTCGCTCGTCTCTTTAAACGTAATCGGAACGCGGGATCCGTCGGAAAATTCGAGTTTTCCGCTCTTCCAAGCGACGTCGTGCGGGAAATCGGCGCGAAGATAAACCACGCACTTGTCTATTTCGACTTCCGTTCCAAATTCGACGTTCAGCCATAAGTCGGTTCGAAGATTCGGACCCCAAGACGGGAACTCGACTCCGTGTCCTTTGTTGTTCTTTTTTCCGTCGATCGCGTTTTTCGCGGCGAATTCGTCGGCAAAAGCGTATTCGCTGTTCGACGAAGCGTGAGGATAGAGCGCGACTTCGTAATTACTGCGTTGAACGTCGTTCGGATTCAGCGCCACGTTGCGGTAAACGTTCTTTTCGCCGGAAAGACGCGCCAAAGAAGGATAAACACGTTCAACGTATGTTTTCAAGAACTCCTCGCGATCTTCCAAGCCGCCGAAATTTAATTGTTCAAAATTTTTAAACGGAGGAACTTTGCCGGTCTTTTCCGCTTCCGTAAGTTTCTCGACGTTGTCGGCTGCTATTCGCGCGAAGTTCGCTTGTTTAAACGTATAATATTCGTACCGCGCACGTTCTTCTTTAGTCCAGTTGTTCTCTTCCGTATAGTCGCCGCAGTAAGGGACGAGCAAATCGATCCAAAGAGCAAGAACGCGCAATGATTTTTCGTCGATTTTGACGTCTTTATGATTGGCGTCTTGACCTCCGACTTTGCCGTCTTTGTCGCGGAACAGCTTAATGAGAGGACTGGCAAACGCGCCCGTCTTATACGGAGGAAGCATATCGGGACCTTCTTGAACGTCGACCCATTGCGCGAACGCGCCGTTATGATCGCCGTAATTGGTCAAATTTAAATACGCCTGACTAAACGTTCGACCCGATTTCTCGGATATTTCTTTACCGCGAGCGGAATCGTCGTAATTGCCAAGCAAACTGAAGGGCGCCGCGCTTCCGTCCGCTTTGGTTCCGCCGGTATGGCATTTGACGCAATACGCGTCGAGAATCGGCTGAACGTCGCGATTGAAGCTGAAGCCGCCGTTTTGACGCGCGCCTTTACTCGGCGTCAATTCGGGCGTAAGCCGCGCGACGCCCTTGCGCAAAGCGATAGTCGTCGTTCCGGTCGCGGAGACGTTCTCGACAATATTTCCCTTGGGCTCGTGGCAACCGACGCAACCAAAGGTTTCGCCCGGCTGGAGCGTCGACCAACTACGCATTGTTTGCACGACGTCCCCGTTTTTATCGAGCAACTGAAAATAGGAAGGCGTCAACGCCGGAACTTCAAAATAAGCCGATCCGTCCTCTTCGACGGGCGCGGTTCCCAAGACGTATTTGACGTCCCAAGTACCGTTGTTGACGGCGACGGGCGTGCAGACCATCGCGGCGCCCGCCGGTCCGGAGTTTCCGTTTGAGCGTATGCCTACGCCTCGGAACCCAAGTCCTACGACGCGCAACGCTTTGATCGTTCCTCGCTCGATCCCTTCAAGCCCCGGTCCTTCGTAGACGTCTTGAACGTAATACTTGCCCGTCGTTTGATTCAAATCGACTTGCGAAGGACGCGTCGTCGGCTTTTCGCGTTCGACAAGCGGAATCGGCTGACCGCAACTAATCGCGGGATCATACGTCAGCAATTCGCGTCGACCGTCGAAATCAAACCAATAAAGTCCGAACGGAATCTTATACCAATCGCCGCGCCCCTCGGGAAGATACGCGCAAAGCAAAGAGGTTTCGTCGAGCGGATAAGGATATTGGAACAGCTCGCCCTCTTGTCCGTAGGCGTCGATTTTATCGGCGGGCGTCTCGCGCATAGGCGCGATCAGCGTCGCGCCTCGATTCTCTTGCGTTCCCTTGGAACGATCGATCAGAAGTAGTTTTCCATGTTGATACGTATGGTGCCCCGAGGCGATCGCGACGACTTGATCGCTTCCGGGTATTCCGCGCGCGTGCATAATCGTCGTCGGAAAATAGGAGTTGTTCCCGTAAAATTCCGTTTGTCCCGTTCCGTCGGCGTTCATTTGGAAGAGCGGCTGCGGATAAATCTGTCCGCGGTCGTTGTAATCCCAACGCGTGTAAATTATTCGCCCGTCCTCGAGTAACTTCGGATAATTAACCGTTACTTGGTCGACGGAAACGCGACGCAAGAAACGACCTTCCGAATCGCACGTATAGAAATTGGAAACTTCCGTCCACCAGCAGTCGGTGATTTGTCCGCAACGGGTCGACGTAAAGAAAATATCGCCGTTCGGAAGATAAATCGGTTCAATATCGGCAACGCCAAGTCCGAAAGTAATTTGGCGCGTTTGTTTCGTTGCGACGTCGTATTCGTAAATATGAAAATCGTCTTTCGTGAAGCTCTTTCTCATTGAAAACAGAATCTTCGTTCCGTCCCAAGAGACGTCGGGATCGCGAATCGTTCCGTCTTCGACGGCGACGAGAACTTCGTTGCGAATCGTTCCGTCGGGCGCGAACGTCGCCAAGCAAAGTTGACCGCCGGGCTTTCGGTCGCGGCTAAAATCAAGATACGCTTCGTCGGAAACGTCTTCCGTATACGCGTAATGACTCGCGCCGATCACGTAATGCTTCGTATAAACGAACTTCGGCGCCTGTTCTTCAACGTTGGCAAGACGCAAAGCGCGACGCGCCAAACAGGCGTCGCGATAAAGTTCGCGCCATTTGGAGTCGTCGCCGGGCGTTTTCATCGAAACAAGACGATCGAGTCGAGAACGCAATATTGCAAGTTCGTCTTTCGAAAAGCCGTTTTTTTCACTCGAAATCAAGGCGTCGACGGAAACGCTCGTTTGATAAGCAAAAGACGCGTCCGATTCTGCAACGCGTTCTTCAGCCTCGCGAAGGACGCGTTCGACAAGCGCGCGTTCCGGCTTGCCGCCCCCGACGGCGCCGAAAAGCTCCTCGCGCAAAACGTTGTTCGGCTCGTCTTGACGCAACCAGTCTTGAAAAAGACGCGCGTCAAACGCTTTGGCGTCAAAGCCCCAGTCGCTTTCCGCCCCTTGCGAAAAGGACGTCGCGAAACAAAGAGTCAAAACGGCTACAAGCAAGCTAACGATTCGATTTGATCGCGGAACACACAAAAGCATTGGTTTCTCCTTCAAACGCGGCGCAACGACAAACGGACGGAACAACGCCCCGACGCATAGTATAACGCAAAAAAACGCGTTTGGCAAATCAAACGCGTTTTTTGTTGGAAAATTCTCGAATATCGACGAAAAACGTACTTCTTTCTCAATTCTCGACTCGAGGCAATTTGACAAAATCGACAAATCGCTAAGGAATCATTTTAATCGCGCGCAACCAGTTCTCGCAATTCTTGTTCCATTGCGCCGCGACGCCTTTGTCGGATCGAATTCCGTATCCGTGTCCGCCGGAAACGGGAATATGGATCTCGCAAGGAACGCCCGCCTCTTTCATTTTGATATAGAAACGCGCGGCGGCGGCGCCTCGGTTTACGTCGTCGTTCGCGACGGAAATAAACGTCGGAGGAGAATTGGCGTCAATATGAACCTCTTCAGACAACTTCGAATCGGCGGAAAAATCTTTTTCGTCCTCCATAAGATACGCGGGATAGATCGGAATCGCGAAATTCGGACGCGCGTCGATTTTGTCGATTTCGTCGATCGGATCGTAACTTTGCGTCGCGTAATCGAGCGCGGCGGCGACCGTAAGACGACCGCCGGCGGAAAAACCGAGAACGCCGATTTTCTCGACGTCGATTCCCCATTCTTCGGCGTGCGCGCGAGTTAGACGAATAGCGCGTTGCGCGTCTTGCAAGGGCGCCCAATGCTTAGGCAAACCTTCGCGACGCGGCACGCGATATTTGACGACGACGGCGGAAACGCCGATGCTATTGAGCCATTCGGCGATTTCGCTTCCTTCGTGATTGTACGCAAGAATACTGAATCCGCCGCCGGGGAAAATAACGACGCAGGCGCCGTTAGGTTCTTTCGCGCGATAAAACGCCAGCGTCGGAATGGAGACGTCCTGAACGCGCACGATCGGAGGAGTCTCCTTGCCCGGAACCCATTTTTCTTCGCCGATTTTTTCAGGGATTCCGCCCGGCGGAGTATTCGGCCATAGATTAAGCGTCGTTTCAGGCGCGGCGACGTACCGCGCGACGTCGGCCGGTATTTGTGCGACGTCGGCGGAACGCGCGTTCCCAACGCTAAAACACAAAAGAACGCCGACGACGAACGCGACGCGTTGAACGTTCCACAATTTTTTCATAATAGCCTCTGCTTTGATCGATCAAACGTTGGAACTTCATTGAATCGTTCTCTCGTCGTTTCTTGTCAAATAAAACAAAAAACGAACTTGACGTTAAGCATATTCTAACGGCGCGTAAATTTCAAGCGCCCAAATGAAAAAAAAACAAGCGTTCACGCAATATTCTGAACAAGGTTTGCGTTTGAATCGCGCCGAAAGGCGCGCGGGAACCGACGAAACGATCCCCCGCGTCGTAAGACGCGGGCGTGGAAGCCGCCGGTTATATACCGGCGGATGGGATCGGTTCGCTAAACGTTGAGCGCGCGACGCGAGAAAAATACCGAACGTTTCAACGGTTCGTTTAAAATCGTCGTTTTTTGGTTATGAAGGCGTCC
>JAZUGM010000167.1:0-8352 GCA_045641205.1 Thermoguttaceae bacterium | reverse complement strand
ACGTAACGGTAGACTAATCGTTCCCCATTTCATATGTTCAACGATTAGTGAAAGCGCCACCCAAGAATGTCCGTAACATATTGCGCTTTTATCAACCGTATTAGTCGGATCGTGCATACGCCCCGCGCCCTCGATTTTTGATCCGTACCGTTTGATCGGCGAGTCGTCGAGCGCAAGTCGAACGACGTTTTCTTTTTGCAAGGCGTCCTTTAACCCCCCGATAAGCCAACTCCCGTAGGCGTTTTGGATTCTTTCGTCAAATCGCCCAAGACGTTGTAAATAACGATAAAACTTACGGTAACGTTTCTCTTCGTTAGAGTTGAGTATCCAAGACGAAACGGTTCCACAAACGGTTAGGGCGGAGAAAAAAATCTCGACAAACCAGAAACGCAACCCCTTGTTAAGGACGTTTTGGATTGTTATAATAAAGGCGTGTGGAACGAAAGTTTCGCGCATTTGGGGACTCGCTGGGATTGTAAGTTTTGTTTGGTTTACTTTTGCTTACAATACCAAACGAGTCCTTTTTTGTATACCTCAACTTGGGGGGATTTTTTCCTTATTTTTTAAAAAGTGAGGAAAGTACAGTTTGTTTTATTTTTAATGGAATTTCATAGTCAAAAAATGTAATATGCTAATCCTACTGATATAAACGTGAATGTGAAAACGTTTTTTTGTGAAATCATTTGGACTGTCATATAGAATTCATATGTGGATTATGTAAGTGATTCTTTTTCACTCCTATTTTACGTTTGTATCCATACGTCTCCCTTTCTATGTTCAAAGTCTTTTCCCCTTTTTTGTTGACGCCTCGTTTTCACCCTGTTACAATATCTGTCGAGCGGTAGTTTTCCACACGCAACGCCGAAATTAAGGAGCAAAGAATTGAAACGAACGCTGGTCGCTTTTTGCGCGTTATTTGTCGTCGGGGTAGTTTTTTCCGCCGGACGCTGTTATAGCGCGGAATATTTTGTCGATTCTCTTTCAGGCGTGGATTCCGCCTCTGGAACGTCGCCCGAGAGCGCTTGGAAGTCGCTTCAACGCGTGAACGACGCGAAATTGGCGCCGGGCGACATCGTCCGTTTTCGTCGCGGGCGCGTTTGGCGCGGGAAGTTGCAGGCGCGATCCGGCGCGGAAGGACGCCCGGTCGTCTATTCGGCTTACGAGGAAGGCGCGAAGCCGCGAATTATGCAGAGCGTCGATTTGAGCGATCCTAATCTTTGGGAACGAGTCGGCGATTCTCCCGTTTGGGCGACTGTCGCGCCTTCTTGGCAAGGCGCGTCGTCGAGCGAAGAGACGTTGCGATTCGCGCAGGGGAATTGGCACGTCTACTGCGAAGAGAACGCTCGCGTCGAACTTGAAAAAAACGCGTTTGGCTTCCGAAGGGAGTATTCGCTTCATTGCGAAGAATCGGGCGAAAAAGGAACTTATTTGCAATTTACCGTCAATTCTTTTCCCGTTCGCGCGAATCGTAACGTCGCGTTTAGATTTCGTGCGCGTTCGACTAAGCCGTTCGTAATCGATTCGAGCGTCGCGCGCGTCTTTATGACGAACAAGCCTTGGACGAGTTACGCCGACACGATCGACGCGAATTGCCAAATCGACGGCGAATGGCGCGAATTTCAGATCGTTTTCAATACGAAGGTCGACGCCGACGACGCGCGTTTGACGTTCTTTTTAGGTTCGATTCTGCCCGACGGCGCGACGTTTGATTTTATTCCGCTCGACGCCGACGAAGTTCAAACGACGGGCGTTTATTTGCCGCGCGACGTCGGGAACGTCGTCTTGACGAAAAAAATGAACGGCGAGGCGCTCGAAGTCGTCGAGCCCGCGACTAAGACGTTCGTTCCGACTTACGACAAGCGCGAATACGCGGGCTTTAAGCGCTGGACTTTCGACGATTTGAAAGAGCCCGGCGATTTCTGGAGCGATCTCAAATCGCGCCGACTCTATGTTTATTCGGAGACGAATCCCGGCGCGACTTTTGCGTCGGTCGAAGCGGTTTTGCGCGAACATTGCTGTCTTTGCGCGGCTTCCGACGTCGTGATCGAGAATATCGCGTTTACGCATACGGCGGCGCACGGGATTTCTTCGCCTAAATCGTCGCGAGTCGTTATTCGCGACTGCGATTTCGACTGGATCGGCGGCGGGGACTTGGCTAGCGAGGGAGGCGAAGGGCGCCGTGTTCGATTTGGCAACGGCGTCGAATTTTGGGACGGATCCGTCGATTGCGTCGTCGAACGCTGTCGTTTTTCGCGCGTTTACGACGTCGCGATTACGACCCAAGGTCCCGAGGTCGACGTTTCTAAGAATCTTGTTATGCGCGACAACGTGATGTTTCGTTGCGAACAGGCGTTTGAAATTTGGTTCACCAACAAAGAAACGGTCGTCGAAGGGCTCGTTTTCGAGCGTAATCTTTGCGTTTCTTGCGGACGAGACTGGAGCCACGTTCAGCGTCCGGACAAAACCGCGACGCCGATTCTTGGTTATAATCTCGACGCGAAAAAAGTCGATATTACGATTCGCCAAAACGTCTTTTGCGACACGGCGCAATTCTTTGTAAAATGCTGGCATAACCGCGTCGACGAGTATATGATCGACGACAACGTTTATTGGGTCTACCCGGAAACGCCCGAACGACCTCTTTACTCGGGCGACAAGTTTTTCTGCTTCGGCGCGTCGCAGGGCAAGGCGCCTTTGTCGTTCGACGAATTTCGCGCGACGACTAAGCACGACAAAAATTCGCGCTGGATTGAGCCGAAATTCCGCGATTTCGACAAGGACGACTTTACTTTGTTGAATCGCGACGAATTGGGCGCCGGACCGCAGGAATAATTAAACGTCGACGGACGCGTCGGAGTCGTGTGATTTTGACGCGTCGTTTTTAAGTTTTTTTTACGGAATTTTCTCAATGAAACGAACACGATTATTTCTATACGCGTTGTTCGCGTGTTTGGCGCCGTTGTTTGTCGCGTCCCTCGCGTCGGCGCAGTCGGAGGTCGAAGAGGCGTCGCTTGAAGCGCTTGATTTTCCGATTATTTTTGCCAAACAGCATAATTACCAAGGGTTGCACATTTACGACACGTACTACCAGTATCGACCCGGCGGCGGAATTTACGTTTTGGAAAATCCTTCCGATCCGCCGGAAAAGAGGCGCGTGCGTCCGATTATCGACCCGACGACGCCCGAAACGTTGGGCGAAGGCGTTTATTCGTGGCCGGCTCTTTCTTACGACGCGACGAAGATACTCTTTTGTTTCAAAGGCGCGCCGAACGGGAACACGACGATCTATGAAATCGGCGTCGACGGAAAGGGCTTGCGTCAAGTTTCCAATTTTGATTTTGACGCGAACCCGTATTGCGGAAGCGGCGCCGGTTGGCACGATTATCAGCCGGATTACCTGCCCGACGGTCGAATCGTCTTTACGTCGACGCGTTATTCGGGCTTGGTTCCTTGCGCGAACAACGGCGTCGCGCTCGTTTTCGTAATGAACGCCGACGGTTCCGATTTGCATACGCTTTCCGTCAACAACGTTACCGAATTTAACCCGACGACTCTTGAAGACGGTCGAATTGTTTTCGGACGTTGGGAATATATCGATAAAAACGCGCTCACGATTCAAAGCCTTTGGACGGTCTACCCGGACGGCTCGAACGAAACGGCTCTTTTTGCCAACAATATGGTCTTTCCCGAGGCGATTCTTCAGCCTCGTCCCGTTCCGGGGCGTCCCGACTTGCTCGTCGGCATCTTTGCCGGGCACAACGGACCGCCCCGAGGCGCGATCGCTTGCGTCGACGTCTCCGGCGACAAAGACGATCCGAACGCTATTTTCAATTTCGAATATCCCGACGTCTCGACCTTTGATCGCGGTCAGTCTTGCGATCCTTGGCCTTTGAACGAGAACGTCGTTTTATATTCGGGTATGATCGCCGATCGTCTCCCTTGCGAGGAGCCGACTAATCCGAACGCGCCCCAGCGTATCGGCGCCGTCTTGCCTCAGCCGAAGGGTTCCTATAATTCGCTCTTGATGATCGATCGAAACGGTCGACGCGTCGAAATTTTGCGCGACGATTCGATCGATTTGCATTATCCGATCCCGCTCGTTCCTCGAACAAAGCCGCGCGTCGCGCCCGATTCGGTCGATCGCGCGCAAAACGTCGGGCGGTTCTTTGTCAACGACGTTTACAAGGGACTCGAAGGCGTCGAACGGGGCGCCGTCAAATGGTTGCGCGTCGTTGAAGAAACGTCGCGCGTTTCGCCTTCGCCCGGTTCGAACGGCTTGAATCAAACGTTTTCAATTTCCGCCGCGCTCTCGTGGAGTCCGAAAAATTATCTGGGAATCGTCCCCGTCAAAGAAGACGGCTCCGTCTACTTCGAAGTTCCGTCGGGGCGCGCGGTCTATTTCCAACTGCTCGACGAAAATTATCAACTTGTGCGCAGTATGCGCACGTTTGTTCAAGCGGCTCAAGGAACGACGCGCAGTTGCGTCGGTTGCCACGAGTACGGACCGCCCGAGTTGACGAACGCGGGCGCGGTTCGCTATCCGAAAGACGCGGCGGAAAAATTAGCCGACGAGTCTTGGGGCGGCGGGTATCTCGATTATCCGCCCGAACTGCTGCCGATTTGGGACGCCAAGTGCGTCGAATGTCACGGCGGTCGCGAAATTGCCGCCGGACTCGATCTTTCAGGCGGGTGGACGCGCGCGTTTAACATTAGTTACGAGAATTTGACGAGTCGACGTCGAAATCAATACCAAATCGACCTGATCGCGGGCGTCTGTTGTATGAACGGCACGGCGCATTATTCTTGCAAATTCTTCGCGCCTTACGAACACGGCTCGAGCGCGGCGCCTCTTGCCAAATTATTGCTCGAGGATCCGATTCACCGCGATTTGTTGACGAAAGAGGAACGCGAGCTTGTCTTTACGTGGATCGATTCTAACGGGCTCTATTTCGGCTCTTGGGATTATACGGCGTCGGGACCGCTTCTCGCGCCTTGGGAAGACGCCAAGCGCGAATTGATCGCGGTAATGGAAGCGCCGGAAAACGGGTGCGCGTCGTGCCACGCCGACGAGTCGGGGCGCGTTCGTCGATTTGAAAACGACTGGATTAATTTAGAACGTCCCGAAGCGAGCCGAATTTTGCGCGCGCCCCTCGCGAAATCGGAAGGGGAAAAGAACGCGTCGACAGGGCTGGCGCTTTGTCGCGCGCGGAAATTCGACCAGAAATTCCTTCGTCTTGGCGTAATGTCGGGCGGACAATACGAACACGCCGTCAAAGAACTGCGAATGTTCCCCACGCAAGAATGGCGCGAATGGGACGAATCGGGCGAGCCGATCGCGACGTTTAAATCGACCGACGATCCCGTCTATTCCCAAATGACGGCGATTATCGAACGGGCTCGAGCGCGCGCGTTGGCGAATCCGCGAATCGATATGCCGAACGCTTGCGACGCGCCCGGCGGAATCGTCGAAGGCGCTTCAAGGCAAATTTTGCCGCAACCGCTTCCGACGCGACCAATTAAATTTGACGCGTACGTCGACGCCGAGGGCGTCGTCAAACTGCGTTGGGAACGTTCCGCTCGAACTATCGGGCTGGTTTTCGAACTTTGGCGCGGCGAAACGCCCGACTTTGCGCCGGAAGAAGGAACGCTTCTGATAAAAACGACGCGATTTGAATTTGACGATAAGACCGCGCCCGTCGGTAAAAACTATTACGCGCTTGTTCCCGTTTCCGATCCGACGACGACTTGCGGTTCGTATCGTTTGAGCAAAGAGAGCGTCGAATCGGACAAATTCCCGATTTTGCGCGGGACGCCCCTTCGAAAATCGACGGAAGTTCCGACGCTTTCGGCGCCGAACGCGCCCCGCGATTTGAAAGCGACGTCGGAAATCGAGCGCGTAAGTCTGAACTGGAACGCGCCGCTCGAAACGATGCGATTCAACGTCTATCGCCAAGCGCCAAACGAAGCGGAAAAGACGAAATTGACCTCGAGTCCGATTTTCGAACGCGCGTTCAACGACGAAACCGCGACGCCGGGCGTCGAATATCGTTACTTCGTCGTAGCGACGACAAGGCGCGACGTCGAATCGGAACCGGCGCAAGTCGCCGCGAGCGCCAAAGTCGCGCCGAAACGCGTTTTGCTCGACGCGCCTTTCGAAACGTCATTCGACGCGCGTTCCGATTTGAGCGAACAAGTCGCGACGCCCGAAACGCGCGGAAACGCGACGATCGACGAGCGCGCGGCAAAGATTAGCGACGGCGCTTGCCTAGTCTTTCCGCATCGGGACGAATTTTGCCCTAAACGTCGGTTTACGTTGGAATTAGATATTTATTTCGACGCGCCGGGCGTTATGCCGGCCGTCGTCGGCGCCGGAAAATGGAACGACTCCGGGTGGTTCCTCCAGCGGTTCCAAAATAAATGGCGGTTCCATTTTGCGGGCGTCGACTGCGACGGAAAAACGGAAGTACCCGTCGGAAGTTGGCTACGCGTCGTCGCGAAATACGACGGGGAAAAACTACGCGTCTTTCAAGACGGACAAGTCGTCGGCGAAGTCGCTTGCAACGCCGTCGCGAAACCTTGGCGCGGCGATTTATTCGTCGGGCAGTATTCCGCGCAACAGGCGCCTTCTTATCAGTTCGTTGGGAAGATTCGTAATTTGAAGATTTTGGATTACGTCGAGACGAACGAACAATAGAGCGTTTAAGCGAGTCGACGCGCCTTCGTCGTTCGTTGAGACGAACGACGACAGGCGCGTTTTTTTTTATCGCTACTATGGAAAATATACGCTACGGCGTTATAATGCACAGGGATAGGCGTCGAAGGTTTACTTATAAGGCGAGGGTTCAATGCGAGAACAACAAGACCTTGAATGGAAGCGCGAGTGGAAAGACGAGTATCTTGCGGAAATTTGCGGTTTTGCCAACGCGTAAGGCGGTCGGTTGCTCGTCGGAGTCGACAATTCCGGCAAAGCGGTCGGCGTGTCGAACGCGTGCAAACTGTTGGAAGACCTGCCGAATAAAATAAGCGCGCAACTGGGGATTGTCGCCGACGTCGATTGTCACGAAGAATCAGGCTTGGATATTATTGAAATTCGCGCGTCAGCCAGTCCGACGCCGATTACTTATAAAGGCGTCTGTTACCGACGTTGCGGAAGTACGAATCAGACGCTCAACGGCGCCGCTTTGTCGAGCTTTTGGAGCGAACGTATCGGTGCGACTTGGGACGCGTTACCCTGTCCTGACTTTACGCTCAACGACGTTGACGAATACGTCGTCAAACGTTTTAAAAAACGCGCGTCTCAAACGGCGAGATTACCCGATTCGATATTTGACGAGTCGAAAGAAACTTTTTTAAAACGACTCAGTTTGATTAAAAACGGAAAGTTGGTCAACGCGGCGCCTCTTCTCTTTGCGGAAGAACCCGAAGAATGGATCATTGGCGCGTATACGAAAATTGGGTTTTTCAGGACGAACGCAGATATCGCGTATCAGGACGAGATTCACGGCTCGCTTTTGGAACAAGTCGACAAAATTGTCGATACGATTCGCGTGAAGTATATGAAAGCCCAAATTACTTACGAGGGCGTCCGTCGAATCGAACGTTATTTCGTTCCTAACGTCGCGCTTCGAGAGACCGTTTTGAACGCGCTTTGTCATAAGGACTATTCAAAGGGAATCCCTGTTCAAATTAGCGTTTACGAAGATAAACT
Organism: Thermoguttaceae bacterium; assembly: GCA_045641205.1. Classification (GTDB taxonomy): domain Bacteria; phylum Planctomycetota; class Planctomycetia; order Pirellulales; family Thermoguttaceae; genus RUG369. Next base: position 644 of record JAZUGM010000167.1, on the reverse strand, counting down.
CTACGTCGCTAACAACGGTTCTTTACCGATCGGCTGGACCGCCGATAGTTTATTGCAAAAACATGAGTCGAAACCGCGCAATCCGTTGCTCGCGCGCGCTTTTTATTACGGCGGCTTTATTGAAAGTTGGGGACGAGGAATCGAAAACATTTTTGAAGATTGTCGAAAAGCGGAGGTTCCTAAACCGACGTATTACGTCAATCCGTGCGACATAATGATAAAATTTACCACGCCGTGCGGCTGGGAACGTTCGTTTGAAAATGCCGATATTGTTAATGGGGCAACCAATGGGGCGACTAATGGGACGACCAATTGGGCGACTAATAGGGTGACTAACGGGGTGACTAATGGGGTGACTAATGGAAAGATCGAAGCGATCTTTGACGTGCCGGACGGCAAATCGTCTAATCAGCCGGTTATGAAAGACGCCAATTTACCGACTGAAGGAGAAACGATAGTTTTGTCGTTGCTTCAAGAGAATCCGAGAGCGAGTTATCAAGCGCTTGTTCAACAATTAAACGTTAGTCGAAAGACAGTCGCCGAACGCCTCCGAAGTCTTCGAGAAAAGGGACTAATCAAGCGCGTCGGTTCGAATCGTTCCGGCTATTGGGAAATCGTCGAACGATAGATTAGCGCGCGTTTGC
>JAZUGM010000166.1:0-6210 GCA_045641205.1 Thermoguttaceae bacterium | reverse complement strand
TAAACTTGCGTAATATACTATTTATCACGGGCGACCCTCCGAAGCTCGGCTCCTATCCAAACGCAACGGGCGTCTTCGACTGCGACTCGATCGGGCTGTGCAAAATGCAACGGCGCCTCAATCGCGGCGTCGACGTCGGCGGTCAGGCGCTCGACGCTCCAACGAACGCGTTCATTGGTTGCGGCTTCGATCCTTCCGCGATCGACCGCGCGCGCGAACTCGAGCGTTTGCGTCGTAAAATCGAGTCGGGCGCTCAATTTGCGGTCACGCAGCCCGTCTTCGATCCCAACGTGTTAATTTCGTTTATTGAAGAATTTGGCGGAATCCCCATCCCCGTCGTCGCGGGCGTGTGGCCCTTTATTAGCTATCGCAACGCGTTGTTTATGCGCAAAGAAGTGCCGGGCGTCGTCGTGCCCGACGAAATTATGGCAAGAATGGAAGAGGCGTCGACGCGTTCTAAAGAAGACCAAATCACAACGGGCGTTCAAATTGCTCGCGAATCGCTCGAAACGATCCGACCTTACGTCCAAGGCGTGCAAGTCAGCGCGCCGCTTGGTCGCATCGACGTTAGTTTGGCGACGTTAGGCAAAGAATAAGAAGTCTTTTGTCCAAAATTGTCGAGCGCGAATTACAAGTTTTTGACGAAAATTCGCTCTCGACAAGATTTCTATTGAAAAAAGGTCGCGTTTATGTATACTAAGATAAACGTTTGAGGTTTCAAGGGCGTAACGCCTTATCCTTGGAAGACCTTTCGTTATTATTTGTGCGACGTTTACGTCTTATCGCAAGTCGCGTTCGACGGTCGCCGGTGTTTTAGTTTTTAACGTGTTTTAGTTTTTAACGCAAGGGGAAGAATAATGGAAAATATGCCCGTTGGCGTTTTTGCCAGTATTGACGCCGGTCTTGGCGTGAAATTAGAAGTCGTTCGCGACCTCGGAATTAAAACGGTTCAGTTGCACACGCCCGCCAAAGCCTCGCGAACGCCCGAAAACGCAAAAGCTTTTTTGCAAAAAATGAAGGATTACGGCATTACGATTACGGTCGTCTTCCTCGGCTTTGAAGGCGAAACTTACGAAACGATCGCGCGCACTGCGGAAACGGTCGGTATTGTTCCTGAAGCGACGCGCGCGGCTCGTTTGGAAGAATCGCGTGAAATCGCCGATTTCGCCAAATTGTTGGGCGTCGACGCCATTGGTTCGCATATCGGTTTCGTTCCTCACGACGTCAATTCGGATTCCTACAAAGGCTTGGTCGCCGCAATCCAAGACTATTGCGACTATCTCAAGAAAAACGGGCAACGTTTGCACCTCGAAACGGGTCAAGAAGAAGCCGAAAAACTTCTTGCGTTCCTCAAAGACGTCGATCGCGACAATATCTTCATCAACTTCGATCCCGCCAACCTCATCCTGTACGGAATGGGCAATCCGATCGAATCGCTCAAGAAGGTTGGAAAATACGTTCGTTCTTGCCACTGCAAAGACGCTATTGCCACGACGGGCAAGCCGGGCGTCGATTGGGGTTGCGAAGTGCCGTTCGGAAAAGGTCAAGTCGACGCGGAATTGTTCCTGAAGACGCTGAAAGAGATCGGCTATACGGGTCCTCTCACGATCGAACGCGAAATTCCCGAAGAGCCGGAACGCCAAAAGGCGGAAATTGGTCAAGCGCTCGAGCTGATCGAATCGATCAAAGCGAAATTGTAATCGTCGCGTAATTATTTCACGATCGTCGTTTTATGATCGTGAATTTCGTGAATTAGAACCGGCGATTTAGAATCGACGACGACGCGATTTTGAGTGGAAAACGCATCGTCTTTTTCCCTCCCTTTATCGTAACGGGAGGGTTTTATAATCATCGACAACGCAACGGATTGAACATATGTCCAGATTAAACAAGGTTTTTGCTCATTCTCTTGGAAAAGAAGAAGCGACGCGCAGAATTCGCGAGCGAATTTCTTCTGAAAAGATCAACAAAGCGAGTATTGCGACGGTTACAAAGGAAGTTTGGAACGGGTCGGACTCCCTTGATTTCGCGATGACCGTTTTTAACTACCGCATCGACGGATCGTTAAAAATTACGGATTCTGAAGTCGTTCTGGATATGAATCTTCCGATCGGCGCTATGGTCTTCAAAGGAATGATCGAAAGTCAGCTTTCTCAACAGATGAACGTAATGTTGGGCTAGCGTTTTTACAACGTCCCGCGCGTCGCGTAAGAAACCGCCGGTTCTTTCCAACGGGCGGTTTTCGAACGACGACGGACTCGTTCTCTTCTATTTCCAGAATTTCATCTTATCGAGCGTTCTCGTAATAAATCCTTTTTCTTCCTGTTCTTTTGCGTCTTCGTTTTTAGGTTCCGATTCGTTTTTCGTCGGTTTATCGGGCAACGCCGCCAACAGAGGCGAATCGTCGGGAATCTGTTCTTTAAGTAATTTCGCCCAATACCCGTCCAACATAAAAAGCACGTCGTTCACACGGTCTTGTGAAACGCGATATTCCGCCGTGTTGATCGAACGCATCAACTCGTTTTGTTCCTCGTTGGCGAACGCAAGTTTGTATAATTTGATATTGTCGATCCAAACGGTTCCCTTGCCGCAAATTTCAAAACGGAGCGACAAGTCTTCTAGTCCCTCGAGCGGCAATCGATTAAACAACGCGACGTCTTGAACCCAAATCAACTCGTCGTTTGAGTTCGCTTGAAGTTTCCTCGCGCGCTCGACGATCGTTTGCCCGACCGCGACGCGTCGATTATACGCGGCGCCGTTTAATCTGCCCGTCAAGCAGACGTTCAAGGGAAGCGCGGAAACGTCGCGAGGAACGCCGAACTGTATTTGAACGCACAATCTGCCCGTAGTCGGCGTTTCAAAGGGCTGACACACCACCCCGCCGACGCTGCCTTGAGACGAAACGCGCAAACAAGCGCCTTGAATCGCGTTAAAATCAAGTTCCGCTTCAACGTCGTTCGGACCAAAAGCGCGCCAGCCCGGAATATGCGTTTTATCGACCGCGAAATTCTCGCGCGGTTCGTCGTTCGATCGAGGCGCCTTCTTAAAAAGATTCATCTTGGGCATTTCAAGCCCTAATAAATTTGTCTTTTCGAGATTCTTTTCGCCCGCGACGTCGGAGCCTACGCCGTCGTCAAATTCGTTCCCTTGCGATTCGGCGTCTAAGGACGCGCTCGATTCCTCAAAATCTCCGTTTCGAACGTAGTGTTCGACCCCGGAGCGCGCGACTAATACGCGATCGACAAAATTTTGAACCGCCTTTTCCAGTCGTCCGCCTTTGCCGCAAGTCTCGCTCGGACGCGAAACGTCGACCGATTCGACGGCGGCTTGCGGATCCGCTATTTTCAATACGATTAAGTCGTATGGCGCGGCGGTGAAAGTCCAGTTGAGCGAATCGCTAGTCACGACGGGCGCCTCGCCTCGCAACTGCGGATAAACTTTATAATTACCGCCTCGCTCCGTCTTCAATCTGGTCTTTACGCCAAGATGAAAGGGCGCGACGTTCACAAAATAGACCCACGTTTCCGTTTCGTTGCGATAATATCGCACGACGAGCGGTTGCAACGATTTGACGTTCTCGCGTTCCGTCGCTTCTTTTTCATCGGCGTCGTTATTCGCGTTACGCGCGGCGTCTTGACTCGGTTCCCAGGTCTTGAACGTCGCGGCGGGCAAGCGTCTAAAAGCGCCGATCCAATCGAATAAGGCGTCTTCTTGCCCCATCGGCGCAAGATCGCCTCCGTCGTAAAAACAAAGCGCGTCTTCAGTCGCCAAAGCGCGTGCGAAACGACGTCGATTCTCATAGCCCGCCGGCAAGGCGCGCGTCGTCAATTCCGCGATCGTCGGCTTAAAAGGACTTATCTGCGAAAATTCGTAAAGCGTTCGCGTCTTCGGTCGATGAAAAAAGCACGCTCCAGGGTAAACTTGAGAACCGCAAAACAATTTGCTGGCGCCGATCGTCGCAAATTCGTCGGTTAGGGCGCGTTCCGCAAGGGTCGACGTCGACGCCACGATTTCAGGACGCAACAGCGTGATATAGGGATCGTATTCGACGTTTGAAGAATTGTTTGTCGAATAATCGACCTGCGACACGCTTTGACGTTTCTTTTGAACATACGGATTGTAACGCTCTAAATCGAATCCAACCAACTTGAGCGCGTCGGCAAGTCGCGAACGTTCCGTCAACGCAGGGTAGAGAACGGCGCGAGAATTCGGACCGTCGAGCGCGCGCGTCGCGACTAAATACAGTCTGACGTCGGGTCGAGCCTCGGCGATTCTCGCGCGAACCTTCTTGTAGAAACGGTAAAGCGCGTCGCAACGCCAGTTCAACCATTCTTGCAAGCAATTATCAGAAATGAACTTAGCGCGAAAACGATAGCGTTCGTCCCCTTTGACCAACAGCAAGTCCTGCACGCGCAAATCTCCGCGCGTCGACAAAACCGCTTGTAAATTCGTCTCGCGAACAAAACGCGCGATCGTCGCGTCGTCCATACCGACGAACGCGTCGTCGGGCAAGGCGAGCCAGCCTTGGGCTCCGACGTCGAGCGCGAGTCCGCTGAAGCACGCGTAAGAACGGCAACGCGCGACAATCTCGTCGATAATTCCCAACGCGACTTCTTCGACTTGAGGATGTAAAATATTGTAGTAGGGTCCGGCTCCGTCTTCGTTTTGGCGCGAATTAATCAGTCTGACGCCGTCGGCTCCTATCCATTCAATTCCCTCGAGCGAGGCGTCGGCTTCGGAAGCGACCGTTTTCGCGCGTATTTGCTTGAGACGTTCCTCAAGAATAGGAACCGTCGAATCCAAATCGATCAGAGGAATAAACCGCTTGTTCTTTTCTTCAAATTTCGAAAGTGCAAGCGTCAGGACGTCTTTTTTAACGGGGTCGCCGCCCGAAGATAAAAAAACGCCGCCGTCGTAACGAGGAGACGCGCCGACAAAGCGACTAGGATAAATCGACGCGCCTTCGGACAACACGGCAACCATCGCGGAATCGTAATTCGCAACGGACAAATAATACAACTCGCGTGAAATCGCCTCGTTGAACGCGTTCCAATCTTCCGACCCGTTAGCTCCAAAAACGGAACGCGCAAGAGGAACGGAAAACTGCTTGCAAAGCGCGGAACGCGTCAACGTCAATCCGACGGAACGACCGCGACTTAACCCGGAATCGGCGCTTTCGGAATCGTCGACGCAATAGACGCGTATTTGCCCGTAAGCCGACGCCGTTTTAGAAGAACAGTTCGAAAGCAGTATAATCGGAGCCTGCGTGCGAGGCCAAAAAACGACGCGAAAACGCCCCGATTCGTTGGAAGAACGATTTTCAAAGGTTTCCTCTTGAACGACTAAACCGTAATCCTGACTCGTGGGAAAAAGTCCGCCCAAAACCGACGGCTCAAGAATACTAACGCCCAACTGTTGCGGAAAATTCGCCGGATATTCTATTTCCAACAGGTGCGGTTTGCCGATCTCACGAATTGGAACGGGATACGCTTCCCAAGAGACGCCGCTCGTCAACGCGTTGACGGCGTTCCCTTCTACGTCCGACGTTAAGCGCGCGCCGACGACTTTATTCGGTTCCAAACGCAAATAATTCGAAGCGCCCGACGAATATTGCGCGCGTTCCGTAGCGTCGAAAGGACGAGACGCGCCGCTACTCATAGGCTTTTCCCACAAGGCGCCGGTCAGTCCCCAATTTTGCGTTTCCGAAAAATCGAGCATACGTTGAAAACGCTTTTGCTCCCAATCGCGATATAACGCAAGTAAGGAACTGGCGTTTTGAGCGTCTTTGGGATTCCCAAAGATTCCAATTTTGCTCGGCGCCAAACTGAACAATTTCTTATTGTTTCCTTCGGGCGCTTGACCTGCGACGCGTCGATTCTCCAATTCTTCAGAATCGAAAACGACGGAAAACGTCGCATAAACCTCCCCTTCGTTCTTTTCTTCGCTTTCGTGATTCCAAGATTCGTTTGGCGCGGCGAAGGTAGTTTGAACGCCGCCCGACTTATTCTCGTTCCAAAACGACGTCTTGCCCTTGTAAAAGGGAAGAATCGATTTTTTCATAAACGCTTTGCGCCAGTTGGGATTCGTCGGGTCGATCGATTCAAGTAATTCGGCGCGCAAATCGCCGCTATTCGTTTCGTCGTTCTCGTCGTTTGGACTAGAGTCGACGCGCGCAAAAGACGTCGGCGCGACGACGAATTGGACGACGCG
>JAZUGM010000165.1:0-2308 GCA_045641205.1 Thermoguttaceae bacterium | reverse complement strand
TGATCGCGTCGTTGCAAGCTTGTTGATCTTCGCGGCTCGCGCAGGGGAAAATCGCCAATACGAAGATCGGCGTCTCCGGGAAGAGCGCGCGCATCTTCTGAACGCAACGACGCTGACCCAACGCGACGTTTTTAGGATCGTAATCGCGGTTCCACGTGTTGTTGACGCCGATCAAAAGAACGGCCGCCTTCGGATTGACGGCGCTGAAATCGTAATGCTCGAGACGCCAAAGAATATTCTGCGTTCTGTCGCCGCCGTGACCAAGATTGACCGCGTTTTTGTCCCCAAAGTATTTTTGCCAGACTTCTGATCCGTCGTTAGGCCAATAGGGCGTCTTGTCCCAGAAATGCGTGATCGAATCGCCGATCATCAGCAAGTCGACGCCGCCTTTTTTGAGAATTTCGTTTTTTTCGTTGAAACGTTCCGGCCACCAGTCGGCGTTCACGTCGACCGGCTTGCACTCTTCCGGCTCTTCGCCGAGCGCGTCGGCAATCATCGGCTCGACCGCTTTCGCCCAGATTTCATATCCGGCGGCGTTCGGATGCAGGAAGTCGGGCATAATTTCGGGGGAAAGAACGCCCTGTTCGTCGAGGAAAAGATCGCCGATATTGTAGAGTTGAACGTTTTCAACCTTGGAATCGGCGTAAATCTTGTCCAATCCGGCGTTGATCTCGTTCACGGCTTGACGCAGACGATCAGTCGGCTGATTGCCGCGCGGAAAGACGCTCAACAGGAGAATCTTCGTCGTCGGATATTGCGCCTTGAGCTTGTCGACGATCGATTCGATTCCGTCGACCGTTTCCGACGGAGAGCTGAACATTTCGTTGGAGCCCGGCTTTTTATGCCCGATATTGTTGGTTCCGATCATTACGATCGCGATTTTCGGGGAAATCTTGTCCATAGGCGAGTTGGCAATACGCCAAAGAACGTGCCCGGTGCGATCGCCGCCGATCGCAAAATTCATCGCTTTGCGTTCGCCGTAATATTTTTGCCAGACGTCTTTTCCGGCGCCTTCCCAGCCGTGAATAATCGAGTCGCCGACCCAGAGGACGTCGACGTCCCCTTGACTCATACGTTCGACCTGTTGTTGAAAACGGGGCAAATTGCGGTCTTCAAGCGTCGTCGCCGAATTGACGTTCTGCGCCGCGACAAACGAAACGCCGCATAAAAGAACGCATAACGTCGTCAACGAACGCAAGAGCGCCGCCGTTGGTTTTCGCGTTGTTCTCATCAAAATTCCTTTACCCAAAATTTACCGTTGCTTGACTCAAACCGATCTCAAATTAGCGCGAATTCCTCTGGAAAAAGGAAGCAATTTCGCGTAAATTCGAAACGTTCTCAAGAAAGTATACCAGAAATTGGAACAAATTACAAAGCGTTATGAAAAAAATTTGACAAGCGACGTCGAAAGTCCTTTACAAATCGACAATGTTGAGTATCTTAAGATTCGAATATCGTTATATTCGGAAGAATCGTTTTTTCGGTTGTCGTTTTTAAAAAAATACAGATTTTTGGCATTTTTAAAATTCCTTAGAGAAAAAAAAGGGGTTATACTGAAGCGCGACCAACGGTCGAAACGTACAAGCCTTAATTGCGCGGTAATGGGGAAGCGTCGTATTTTCCCGTTTCCAATTCCCAGCCGTCGCTTAGACGCGCTTGATTGGAGAGCGTCGCAAGGCGTCGGCGGGTTGTTTGAGAATATAGCGTTAGGAATAGCGTTAGGAATAGCGTTAGGAATAGTCAGGGCGATCGAACGGAAGTTCTTTCGGTTTAAAGGAGACGTAGCCTCATGAACTTGGTAGGTAAAATTTTTGTAGGTATTATCGCGTTGATGAGCGTCGTTTGCCTGACGGTCAGCGTTATGTCGTATGCGTCGCACCATAACTGGAAGGAAAAATCGGCTCAACTTACGAAACAACTTGACGACGCAAAAAAGGAACAGCAGTCTTTGAACGCGCAAAAGACTGAACTTGCCAAGAAAATTGAGGAAGAAAAAGACAGCTATACTCAAGCGATTGCCGCGTTGCAAACAAAATCCGACGCTCTTGTCGCCGAAAATCAAGCGTTGAAAGACGACAATACCAAATTGAACGCCGAATTGAGCAAACGAGTCGACGTCATCTCCGCGAGCAATAGCCACATCGCCGATTTAGGTCAACAAATCGAAGTCGCCTCCCACGACTTGGCGACCGCGCAACAACTCCGCGCCAATTATCTGCAAGACCTCGCTCGAACGATGGAAAAATTGCACGAGCTTTCCGCAGTCTACGGCGACTTGCAAGATAAAAACGAAGATTTGGTTAAGTCT